>RDXV01000112.1 GCA_004292695.1 Nostocales cyanobacterium
CCATTAATGCTGTTCCTACTCCCAAAATCACGACTATATTATTAAGTTCTTCAGAAACCGCAGCACATCTTAATAAAGGTAACACACTGGCTTTAACTACTACACCTGAAAGCAAAGCGGAAACAGGGGTTTCTGATTCAGAATGGGTTAAAGGTAGCCATAAACCAGAAACAAAAATACCAGCTTTTGCTAACATTCCTAAGAAAATTAATGCTACTGCTTCCGGTGGTGCATTTTTTAAACCTGCAAAACTAAAAGAGAGATTATTTTGATAAACTAAGACAGCACCAACTAGATAAAATAACATTGATATATTGCTGACAAATAGATAGCGTAAACCTACCCAAATTGATTTGTCAGTTCTAGCATAGGCAATTAATAAAAAAGCCGCAATTCCGCTTACTTCTAAAGCTACATATAAACTTACGAAGTCAGCACAAACAAAAGCTGCATTTAAACTACCATGGACTAGCAAAGTTTGGGCATAGAAAAAAGCATTTTTATCACTTTGCCAACAATATAAAGCTACCGCCGCAGTTACTAGAGCATTAGTTAAAATAAAGTAACCACTTAATTGATCTGCTTGTAACGTTACACCAAAACTATCAAGTAAATTGAGTTTAATTTCTGGCTTTTCTATCAACAGATTGACACCATAAGCAGCAGTAACTAATGTTCCTAAAAAAGTCAAATATCTGTTAAGTTGGGGTAATAAAAAAATCGTAAATCCCAGAAAAAACGGGATACCTACCCAAGCAATTGTGATCGTATTCATAGTCTATTCTAATGATTGATTTTTTATGTAAGTATTTAGCCTGTTAACAACAGCAAGAACAAAAACACTAAACAAAAATAGCCAATTTATCATCTACAGATTGATAAATTAAAACTTCTCTCTTCTCCCTTCTGACTCCTGACTCCTGACTCCTGAATTCTTTTATTTTCATGGTGTATTATTTTTCTCGATTTCACTACTTTCTAAAGTGGGGTTATCTTTAGCTAATTTCATGACACCCACTAACATTAAAGATTGAATTGAAAAACCTATCACTATCGCTGTTAATATCACTGCTTGGGGAACGGGATCAGCATATCCAACTTTTTTGATGTTGGAAATAATGGGAGTAAATAAACCTGCTTTTGAGGCAATAAATACATAAAATGCAATCACCCCCGTACTCATGACATCCATTGAAACTATCTTCATCACTAAGTTTTTTTTGAGGATAATTCCAAAAAATCCAAATAGTATTGTTATCAGTACAAACGCTTCTAACACGAACATCACCTATTTAATAAAAGATAACTTTGAGAATTTGAGTTTAGGCATAATTAAGCAAATGCTACTTTAACAGGATACGTCAGACTGTACCAATTATGTAAATCAACAGATTATTAAAATTTGACGCACCTTACAATAGATTTTTGGTGTGACACTTGCGTAAGTCCTATTTAGAGAAAAGTTACTGTTTGGAATCAGAAATTTTTGTTAATAAAAGTGTTATATTACTAATAGCACTAAAAGTACGTGCTAGTTACAGGATAACACTAAATAATTATTATAATGATCATAAGAACACCTAATGATTTATGTTGTCTTTAATAACACCAAACATACAACCCGTAAACAACCCCGTGAATTTTGATTTATCCACTTCATTGCAACTGATTGGACGCTCTAAAGAATTTCAGTTCATTATAGATATACTTGCACGAGATGGAGATTTGTTAATTACAGGAGTACCTGGCAGTGGCAGAAGGACTTTAGTTAAAGTTGCAGCACAGGAAGTTGGGGCAGTAGTATTAGAAGTAGACTGTATTCGTGCTACAGATGGTGAGAGATTTTTGCAGTTATTACTAGAAGCAATTAGTCAAAATTGGCAAGCACAGAAAATGGAATCTTGGGTAGAAGAAAAAGCGAGTGATTTTTTTAGTTTTAATAGTGAAAGTAAACTTAAATTATTACATTCTTTAGATCAAAAACAACTCTGGCAAGCATTTACTAGCCTACTGGATTTATTACAAATAATGGCTAATGATTTAAACCAGAGGGTAGTATTAATTTTACAAAGTTTTCCCCATATTCGTTCTTGGGATCGGAATAATTTATGGGAATCAACATTTAGACAAGAAGTTAAAAACCATCCTCATGTAAGTTACGTTTTATTGGCGACAATTGCAGAAACTAGCCATCATCAAGATGATAGTATTTATTCTATAGAAACAATGCAATTAGCACCTTTATCTAAAGATGTCTTAGCATTGTGGGCAAGAGAAATATTACATACAGAAAACCTCAAATTTGATCCCCATTCCCAAGGATTACAAATATTTTTAGATGCTGTTCAGGGAAATATAGGTGATGCAATGGTATTAATTCGTAGGTTATCAAGTTTAGAACATGATCAAGGATTAATTACTGAGCAAAAAGTACAGCAGGTAATTGAAGGAATGCTCAAAGATTTATCTATAACTTATGAATCTTTATTAATGTTATTACCACCTAGTCAAATACATTTATTAGAATCCTTAGCCGTTGATCCTACTGACAAACCCCAAAGTAAAGAATACATCCAAAAACATGGACTTTCTAGGGGTGGAAGTTTACAAGGGGCGTTAACTGGTTTACAACATAAAGGTTTAATTTACAGTGCTGAACAAGGTTATCGTTTAGCTTTACCTTTATTAGCTTTATGGTTGAAACAAAGGCTAAGTTAATATCTGATGTTTTGTAATCGTTTGAGTAACAAAGGCGAAAAGATAGGTAATGTAGCAAGAGGCATATCTTGTTACAATCACTTACAAGCCGATGATGGGATTTGAACCCACGACCTACTGATTACGAATCAGTTGCACTACCACTGTGCTACATCGGCATTAACCATATAAAATCATAGCACTAATTAAAAATAATGGTAGATCCAAAACTTAAAAATCGCCTCAACTCTCAGCAATATGCCCACCTCAAAGCAGAAATAGCCTCTCCCTATCGTGGGTTAAGACAATTTATATATTTCGGTGTCGGTGCATCTGGTTTTATTGGAGCATTTGTATTTTTCTTTCAAATACTAGCCGGTAGAAACCTAGAAAGCGCCTTACCTAACTTTGCCTTACAAACAGGCATAGTTGCCCTAATGGTATTTCTATGGAGATGGGAACAAAAAACCAAAAACGCAAAGAAAAGCAATAAATAAATAGGTGACAGGTGACAGTAAAGAGTTCATCTATTCCCCATTCCCTTCTTCAACTGATAACTGATAACTGATAACTGATAACTGATTATTGTGGTTTGACTACATAAGCAGAAGAAATAGGTTCAGCCCTACCAATAGCTACAAGTGCTTGATAAACAAAGGCTGCAATTTCCGCCCTCGTAGCTTGACGATTGGGAGCAAGTTGTTGAACAGAGGGATAATTAACTACTAACTCTCTCACAGTAGCCGCAGCCACCGGACCAATAGCATAATTAGGAATTTGACTGGCATCAGCATAAATTCCCAACACACTATTATTATTAGCACTGAAATTTAAACCATTAGCCAAAGCTACCAAAGCCTGTACTCTGGGAATTTGCTGTTGTGGTTGAAAAGTACCATCAGGATAACCAGCCACAAACTGACTTTTATACGCTTCCTGAATTGCAGCATACGCCCAAAAATTACTTTGCACATCCCTAAACTGAATCGCTGGACGTTTAACGGGAGGTGTTAAGGCTTTGGTGATAATAGCTGCAAACTGAGCGCGAGTCACAGGTTCATTAGGTCTAAAAGTACCATCTGGAAAACCTGCAATAATATTTTGAGCGGCTAAGGCTTCAATGTATGTTTTTGCCCAATAACCAGTAGGTACATCCCGAAAACCAGATGTTCCTATACCACCTCCGTTATCAACGGGTGGGTTAACTGTAGCCGCCACAAAGTCAACTACTCCCGAAATCTTGCTTTGGTTAATATCATTCCCAATGGCTAAAATACGGTTTGCTCTGGTGGCGTTATTCAAATCAAACCGGGCATTATTACGGATGAGGTTGCCACCAGGATTTTCATTAGTACCAAGGTTAGGAAGAGCGTTAATAGTGGCAACTATTCCGTCCCGTTTATTATTTTGGATGACATTTTTACGCAAAATGGGTTTTGCAGATTCGGAGATAAAAAGCCCATCTTGGTTTTGAGTAATTTGGTTTCCCTCTACTAAAGGCATGGAATCACCACCAATAGCTAAACCAAAACCCGTATCTTCAAAGGTGTTATTACGAATTTCTCCTTGAGCAGAACGAGCTACAGAAACCCCGTTACCTTTATTTTGGAAAAAGATATTGTTTTCAATTTTGGGATTTCCTGTACCTGTAACAAAAACACCTTCTCTGGCACTGTTAGTAAAAGTGTTGTTTTTGATAGTGGGATTGCTAGACTCAACCCAAATTCCAGTACCGCGTGAGTTAGGATTGGTGACAGTAATACCTGTAATTGTAGTGTTATTTTCTGCTAAAATTGTTACATCCTGTCTAGCAAAAGTCCGACTGGTATAGAAACCACCACCAATAATTACCGTACCTTGACCTTTCGTAGATTCATTACCTAGAAGTATGACACCTGGTTTGAGCATGAGAGGAAAAGTTTCCCCAGTATCTTTGGTATAGCTACCAGGAGCTAATTTAATGACTGTATTTGATTGCGCCCTACTCAAAGCATAGGTGATAGTTTTGTAAGGTGCTTGCTCTGTTAAACCCGCTCCAGAACTATCTTGACCAATCACAGGATTCACATATATTACTGCTGCACTGGCAGGAATTTGGGCAATTAATTGAGAATGATTACCTGCTCTGACAGAGTGAGATGATAGGATTAAACCACCTGCAACAACTAATAAAGCTGTCAGACTGCTGGTTAAGGACAAACGTGAGATGTTAAGACCCCTAGATTTCATATTTTTAATGTATTTGCGGACTTTTAACACAGTCTAAAATAAGAGTGTCTAACTGTAAAACTCATGCACTATCTTACTTAATCAATGACTGTGATTCAGCGCAAATAGTTGTTAAAAAACAATAAGATTCAGTTAATTTTTTCCATATCTTGAATATGGTATTAACTGAATCTGATTTTTTATCAAAAATTTAGATTTCCTTTCGTGGAGATAGGGAATAGTTAACAGGTAATAGTTTGAGCTATCCGTTATCCCCAAGTTTTCTGATTTCTCAGAACCAAGAACCAGACCCTAGCAACTACAGGACTAGCTCACAAAATAATCAATGATCTGTACTAATACGCTAGAGTTGCTAAGGTTTCTTTCAAGTACATTTGCACCTGCTGTTCTAAACGTAAGTTTTTAACCTGTTCACTGCTTTCTAATTGCCAGCTTTGGAAACCAGAACTAGCGGAAATTGCATATTTCAAGTTTTGCCAAATATGTGCATCAGAAGAAATTTTTACCGTGCTAGAAGCTGAAGTGTGAACCATAATTTTTTTATTCCTCATTTTTAACTGGCAGAATTTAAGAATTTGGGATTGTAGACTGACAATTCATTTTTTTACCCAAAGGGAATAAATAAGTCTAGGCAATCAAATCCTATCTCTGTATGGGGGTAAGTTGTCACTCATCCCTACCCTAAAATTCTAAAAACTTACTTAATCTATATTTAAGATAACGGTTATATATCGGATATTTCTGTGTTATTGATCACTAAAATTAGGAAAATACTCAGGGTCAGTCATCCAAATTACTTGGGGGTTGCTGTTGGTGTAGTGATGACAGGTGACAGGTGACAACTTCAAGGGTTGGATGGGAACGTTTTTTTCTTTTTTTGCAGATAGGTTAATAGTCTTGAGTGCTGAAATATTGAGATGAAAATGTTGAAGCAAAAACTAAGTCAACTCAACAATTCATCAATTCAATCAGCACTCAGCGCTTGTTGCTAACCACGTTACTACTTAGTGAGGTTAAGGGTACGGCGTTTAGTTACCATTTGATAGGCTTCGATGATGTCACCTTCAGCCCAGTCATGGAACTTATCAATACCAATACCACATTCATAACCAGCATTGACTTCGCGGACATCTTCTTTCATCCGTTTGAGGGAATCCAGAACACCTTCATAAGTGACTTTGTTACCACGACGTACTCTGACTTTGCAGTTGCGGAGGAGCTTACCTGATTGCACATAACAACCGGCAACAGCACCACGTCCAACGGGGAAGACTGCACGTACTTCTGTTTGTCCCAATGGTTCTTCTACTAATTCTGGTTCTAAGAGACCTTCTAAAGCACCTTGGATATCTTCTAGAAGTTTGTAGATGATGTTGTATTCTCGTACATCTACACCAGCTTCATCGGCTGCGTGTCTTGCTCCACTGGCATAGGTAGTATTAAAGCCAATGATCACAGCGTTACTAGCAGCGGCTAAGTCAATATCCGTTTCTGTGATTTCCCCAGCAGTGGATAATAACATCCGAATTTGCACTTCGTTTTGGGGAATCTGTTTGAGAGAACCAATAATGGCTTCTACAGAACCTTGTACGTCTGCTTTTAAGATCAGGTTGAGTTCTTTTAACTCTCCTTCTTGAGCTTGAGCAGATAGGGTAGTGAGGGTAACTCTTCCTTGTAGTAAACGAGATTGACGTTGTTGATCAGCACGTTCAGAGGCGATCGCCCTAGCTTCTTTTTCATTCTCGAATACTTGAAACTCATCACCTGCTGCGGGTACATCACTTAAACCCAGAACCTCAACAGCACAGGAGGGAGTAGCGAGGTCTACACGCTTACCTCTATCATCCACCATTGCGCGGACTTTACCAAAGGAAGATCCGGCAACTAGCATATCTCCAACTCTGAGACTACCGTTTTGAATCAGTAAGGTAGCGACAGCACCCTTAGCTTTATCTAGGTGAGCTTCAATGACTGTTCCCTTAGCGACACGATTGGGGTTAGCAGATAATTCTGCCACTTCTGCCACCAGTAGCACCATTTCCAGCAGTGTATCTAGGTTTTCGCCCTTAATAGCACTAACAGGAACCATAATTGTTTCACCGCCCCAATCTTCTGCGGTCAAACCATAGTTAGTCAGTTCTTGTTTGACTCGTTCTGGCTGCGCCCCTTCTTTGTCTATTTTGTTAATAGCAACAACAATGGGTACACCTGCGGCTTGAGCGTGACTAATAGCTTCTACTGTTTGGGGACGGACACCATCATCAGCAGCAACCACCAAAATAGCGATATCTGTTACCCTCGCGCCTCTAGCTCGCATAGCTGTAAAGGCTTCGTGACCGGGAGTATCCAGGAACACGATTTGTTGTGGTTTACCATCATGTTCAATATCCACGTGGTAAGCACCAATATGTTGGGTAATACCACCTGCTTCCCCAGAAGCAACCTTGGTTTTTCTAATTGAATCCAGCAAAGTAGTTTTACCGTGATCTACGTGACCCATGATTGTCACTACGGGAGGACGACGGATCAAGTGTTCCAGATCCTCAATGTCAATCATTTCTGTGACTTTACGGGCTTCTGCTTCTGGTTCGACTGTTTCCACTTCTACCTCTAGTTCTTTCCCTACTAGGGTAATGGTGGGTATATCGAGATTTTGGGTAATGCTGACTGCCATACCCTTAATGAACAGGATTTTCACAATTTCTGTATCAGCGATCACCAGGGCATCAGCTAATTCCTGTACAGTCATTGGACCTGTAATAATCAGTGTACTGGGACGTTCCCGCTTAACTTCTACTTCCTGCTGACGACGGTTTTGATCCCGGAAAGAGCCTGATTTTTTGTTTCTAGTGGGACTTGGTGGGGATGTTGTCGGTTGTTGTGTGGGTTTAGCAGATTTTGGCTTAGGTGGACGAGCAATAGAGAGACTAGCTTGGACTGTGGCTGGAATTTCCAGACCTTCTTCATCCATTAAGTCATCATCTTCAAAATCATCATCAATAATGGGTTTACTGCGTTTACCTTTGACACCTACTTTAGACTTCTCTTTAATTTCCTCAATTTCTTCTTCTTGCCACTTCTTACCACCTTTAGCAGGACGTGGTGGTGTTGGTCTCTTTAAGTCTAGTAATTCTGGTGTGATGACATCCTCTGAAGATGTCTCTTTTTTATGTCCACCAGACATTGGTTTTGGTGGGGTAGCCACTGGCATGACTGCCACCGCTGGTTCAGTAGGCCTTGTAGGTTTGTTAGGTCGTTGTACATCTGAGATCGTTGTAGTTTTACCACCCCTATGTTCTGGTTTTACAGGTGATGGTGTAGAACGACCTGATTTTGGCGTTGCTCCTTGTCCTGATTGTTCTGTTGTTCCCTTGTTAACCTTGGGTCTTCTTTGTTCCCGTTCTTCTTCATTGCGACGTTTACGTTCACGCTTGAGAATTGGTTTCTCAGATGGGGATAGTTGTTCCTTACTGGTAACTTTTTCTTCTACTGGTCTTGCAGGTGGAGCAACCAGTTGTGGTTTTTGTGGTTTTTCTGGTTTTTCTGGTTTTGGTTTAGCAGAAACAACCTTATCTGGTTTTTCTGCTTTGACTTTCTCTATTCCTGATTGACCATTGGTCTTATGATCTGGCTTGACCACATTGGGTTTTTGTGGTGCTTCTGATTGATTCTTGGGTATGGGTCGGGTTGGTGCCGTCGGCTTCATGGGCGAAACTTCTGTAGCGAAAGGCCGTGGAGGTGAAGGATGAGAGGGAGAGTTCACTGTAGTTTCATCATTTGTGTTTTCTGATGAAGCCAGTTGATTATTTATAGTGGCTGACGCATCTGGTGCGTTGGAGTTAGTGTTTCTCAAGATTTTGGGTTTGCGAATTTCCAAAATTTGCTGTTTGTGGTTTGCACCAGGTCGGTTGCTTTTACCTGTTTGGTGCGCGTTGGATTTATTACTGTTTTTACCTAGTTCGTTTTTCGGCGTAACACTCGTGACTGCGCGTTTTTCCGCAGCTGTACGAATTTGTTCAGCCTCAGATTCTGAGATCGTGCTGCTATGACTTTTGACCGCGATACTGAGCTGGTCGCAAATTGCTAATAGCTCTTTATTATCCAAATTCAGTTCCTTTGATAATTCGTAGATTCTAACTTTGCCGTTGTTCATCCACTCTTTCCCCTTTAATTTACAGTTTTAGCGGATGGTTGCCTGGTTGACGACATCTCCATCCTGTGATCACTGTTTTTTAGGTTGCCCTTGGTGATTTTGCCGGTGCCTCCATTAGGAAAGAGAGATGTTTCGGTTTTATGCTGGTATCTCCATCGCTAGATATTCTAGACGGATTTACACAAAGGCTTTTGTTTCTAAAAGATTTTTGTGTCCAGCTTTTACTCCGAATTGCGTTTGATCGCTACCAGGTTGCCATGCTTGGATTTTTGGTTTTGCTGATTCTGAGTCTTTCACAACACAATCGAGTAAAACTTTGTGGGAGTGCTGCTGATTCGCCTCTCGTAGTTTTGGAGAGCCGCTTGCTTTTACACCCATTTACTATTTTGGCACTAACCCCAACAATACCAGAGGACGTGATGAAAGAACTAATTGTTCGGCTCTCATCACATTTTCTCTATAAGTTACTGTTGGCAATATGTTCCAATTAAATTTGTTTTTCTTGGGTATTGGTTTGATTGAGACGCTGCCACAGTGTTTGATACAGTGTTTCTGGCACTGATTCCCGTAGCGATCGCCCTAATCTATCTTTTTTCTGAGCAGCTTGTAAACAGCTACTTTTCGGACAAATATAGGCGGAACGCCCTATGCCCTGATCTAATTGTACCTTCCTGGATGGAAAGACGCGGACGATCCGCCAAAACTCTTGTTTAAGTCCTACTCGGCGACAACTCAGACAACGCCGATAGTTTGGTTTCATCGGTTTTGTATTCAGCTACAGGTCGGCATTTGTGGTCTTTGAGAGTTAGTGTTATATAATTTTGACACTGACTAATTACTTTCTAGTTTACCTTTAACAGTTGATAGTTAAAAGTTAATCAGCAAAAGTATCTAAGGATTGATATTCCTCTCTGGTGTCAAAGTTATCATTTTCTAATTCTAATTCTAATTCTTCCTGTAGTTGATCTTCTAATTCCTCCATCTCATTTTCGTCTTCTTCAGGTTGATATTTGGCTCTAACTTCTGCAAATTTAGCATCCTCTCCGGCATAGTCGTATTTGGCTTTATCTTTAATATCTATTTTCCAACCTGTTAACCTGGCTGCTAGTCTGACGTTCTGTCCTTCTTTACCAATGGCTAAACTCAGTTGGTCTTCTGCTACTAATACGTGAGTTTGTCTGCTTTCTGGGTCCATTAAGCGGACTTCATCTACTCTAGCAGGACTCAAGGCATTAGCAATGTAGGTGGCTGGATCTGGAGACCAACGAATTACGTCTATTTTTTCTCCTCTCAATTCATTCACTACTACCTGAATTCTTGATCCCCTAGCTCCAATACAAGCTCCCACTGGATCTACATCTCTATCTAAGGTGTCTACGGCTATTTTTGTTCTTGGTCCGACATGACGGGAAGGTGGGTTAGCTTCTCGTGCTACGGCGACTATTCTCACTACTTCGTCTTCTATTTCTGGGACTTCGTTGGCAAATAAGTAAACTACTAACCCAGCGTCAGCACGGGATACCAATAATTGCGGTCCGCGCTGTTGTCCTTGGGAAACTTTTTTCAGGTATACCTTAAAAGCTGTGTTAGAGCGATAGGTGTCGTTGGGTAGTTGTTCGCGTTTTGGTAATTCTGCTTCTACTTCTGGCTGGCCAAAACTGCTACTAACTGCCAAAATTACTGATTGTCTCTCAAATCTTAAAACTCTTGCCTGTAAAACTGTTCCTTCTAAATCTTGAAATTCTTCCTGCACCATTTGGCGCTGTTGATCCCGCAATTTCTGTGCTAGTACCTGTTTGGTTTGCATGGCTGCCATACGCCCAAATTCTCCTTGATCTGGGGTGACATCCAAAACTACGGAGTCTCCAGATTGTGCTTCGGGGGCTACCTGTTGTACTTCTTCTAAGGAAATTTGATGATCTGAGTTACTAACTTCTTCAACAATGGTTTTTGTGGATAAAACTCGGAATCCTTCGCTTTCAATATCTAGTTCTACTTCAAAGTTATTAAAATAATCTTCATCAAATTGTTTACGTTCTAAGTTTTGGGCGCGGCGATAGCGTTCGTAACCTTTGAGTAGTGCTTCTCTGATTGATGATTGCACTGCTAAACGGGGTAAGTTTCGCTCTTGACTAATTTTTTCAATTAAATCTTTTAATCCCGGTAACGTAACCATTGACATAAGCACTTTCTCCTTAATTTTCTCTAAATTTTTTTAAATTTCTCTGTCAGCAACTAGCAAAATTTTTGTATTTTAAATCTTGGCTCTCAGATTTCCATCGAAAACCCCTCATCTAAAACCCTAAATCTAAAATCTCAATTTGGTTAACTGCCCTCTTCTAATTGCACCTTGGTAACTTGGGAGCGGGGTATCCCTACTACACGTCCTTTTTGATTTAAGTAAATTTTTGTTTCATCCCGACGTACTAATTTACCAGTCCACTCTTGCTTTCCTTCGTAGGGGGGAGAAGTGGAAATGTTGATGGGAAATCCTTTAAAGGAGATAAACTCCCTATCTGTTTCTAGTTGTCGGGATATTCCCGGACTGGATATTTCCAAAAGATATGCGTCTGGAATTATATCTGTCTCGTCTAAGGAAGTCTCTAAGGCACGGCTCATCCTCTCACAATCGTCTAAACCTGTATCTTGTTGGGGATTACGAATGTCTACGCGCAATACTGGTGGACGTTGGTTAGTGTGAAAAACTATGCCAACTATTTCCAATCCCAGTTCTGCTGCTACTGGTTTGGCTAATTCAATGATTTGTGGAACTAGAGGATGAGTCATGGCAGAATTCAATAAAAAAAGTGGGCTTCTACCCACTTCCTGCGATAAGGATATCTTCCAAGAAGTTATGTGACGAACCGTTATTGATTCGCCCTTAACATGAGTGTAGCGTATTTTTTTAGTTAGTCATTAGTTATTTGTTGGGCATCAGGCATTGGTGGAAGAGTTCTTAGTTGTCAACTACTCTTGGAACGGTTATTTGCGATCGCATTTGTCTGGTTTGTTCAATAATCTGATCTATATCTTCTTGAGACAACCTTTGCACGTAATTGATCTTGACTTCTTCTAAAAAGTCACTCAATAAACTTTGCAGTTCTGATGTGACGTGTTTTTGCTGAATTTCTGCACCTAATACAGTCGTAAATTTTTCTAATAATTGATTTGTTAACTGGGCTGCTACAGGATCTTTAATAGCACTAACTAAAGCTGCGTAAAGATTAGTGGTGATCTGATTGGCTAGTTGATCACTGAGTTGTATTTGTGTTTCTCCTACTCCCGGTAACATTAACAAATTACGATAAACAGGCACTTGTCCAAAGGCACTGTTAATATTGTGGCGCAGGATAGCATTTACTTCTGGCTGTATTTTCGGTAACACCTGCTCCACCAAAGTCTTTACTAACAATCCAGTTATCGCTTCTATTTCGTTAATATTATTAATATCTATGTATTTACGTTCTTTCTCCGGTTGCAATAGCAGTTTTACTAATTCACCACGCTGAATTGAACCTTGTACTTGGTTAATTACCCTCACCACCACAATTTCTGTGATTTCTTCGGCAAAGTTAGCAACTATAGATTGGTGTACCTGTCTCCTAACTAAGTGCAAATCAATTAACTGAGCCTGATCTAACCGTATCACTACAGGTAATGTTCTTAACCAACGCCAAAAGGGAATTAAAAGAAATAAATCATACCATCGCCAGAGAAGAGCCTCCGTCCAACTGAGATAGCGATTTTTACTTTTAATGTAAAGGGTACGCCCCATTAATTCTAGGGCAAATATCAGGACAAATGGCAGGTCAATTAACCAAAATTCATCTACAAATTCTCCATTTTCGCCAATTTTGCGGTAATAATTAGCTGCGATCCCCGGACGAATATGTTGATTAAAAAATTGTATCTCTTTTAACCAACCTTGTTTAGATAAATATTCTGCACTCCAAAAAGTATCAAAAGCTCTTTTCGCTGACTCTTGGCCAACGTGTTCTCGCATTTTATTTTTGATTTTTTCCAATGTACCGCTTTTACCAGCCCCTGCAAAGGGGTTACTATCAATTATTTCCGTACTCAGATGGCTAATTTCTGCTAACTTGGTTTTTACTTGTGGAGAATTTAAACCCGTTTGACTAATTTGTGTTTCTAATTCAGATACTGCTTCTAAATATTTTTTTGTATCTCTATGTGGTTCAATGCCTTTAACTGGATCATAAATTTGGGTAATTTGTGGAATTCTGCGGAAGTAAAAATCTCTACTTGATACATAACTCAAATCAAATAATACTAATCCTAAATTAAGGGTAGCAGTAATTGCCATTAATCTTTCAAACCACAAATTACTTTGTTTACGGGGTTTTAATTTCATCATATACAGTTACTGATAATATACTAATACATATTTTCTGACTTATACTTATGTATTTTAAACCACTTTAAGGTGTTAATTGATCTTAGCTACAGGAAAATCTGATATCATTACTGATGAAATTTTCTACACAGAACATCATCTATACGATGTATAATTCTGCTGAGGATGAATAAGTAAGACAATAGTCTACATATCATTGAATTTTATTAATATAACCTGATTCGATAAAAAATCTGTATTTATTTATCCTCAAGAGTGGTTACATAAAGTTTCCGTAATTATTCGGGTAAGGTCAGTAATTATAACAATGTCGCCAATATTAACATATTTGATGCAAACCGAACCAATTCATGTAAACCCCTTACTGATAATTTTATGCTCTTAAAAACCGAAATTAATAAAACTTACCACACTACACCTCAACATAAGAATTAAAATCTATGACAAATCCTCAACTTTCAATTATTATTCCCATGCGGGGTGGTGTTGAAGACTCGTGGCTACAAGAACTGTTGAAAGTTCAAGGTAGCACTGAATTTATTTTAGTTTATCCTCCTCATGTACCTTTTTTTGCAATTAGTGATCCCCGGTTAATTCAAATAAAAAGTCCTGTGAAGGGGGAAGTAGTTCAACGTATCACAGCTTTGCTCAATGCTTCTGGTAAATACGTCCTTTCCATTAACTGTGATGAATATATTCATCCTCATATTTTAGCAATCGCTGAAGATTATTTTCAGAATTTTCCTGACAGTTACTTTTTTGTTTTAAAACAAGTACAATTTACATTTGGTAAAGCTCCCATTGATCAACCTTGGCATGATTTAAAAAATATCAAAGATATCGGAATCAGAAAACGAAATGATGGCAAAACCTATACTCCAGAAGAAATAGAATATACAATGCGAGAAGTTCCCATTACTCCTTTAGATAATAAAAAAGACTTTTTCGCGCTATTGCGAGGCAGAAAAGATCACAGAGGACCCCATCAAGAAAACTTTGATAAGAAGGTTTGGAAAAATGAATTAGTACAAGCAACACTACAGGAAGTAGTCACCACATTTAATTTATTCGGACCATTCAAATATATTCCATTTTGGACAGCTGATAGATTAATGGGTTTATCGGTACAAGCTAAGTTTTTTGAACCTGGAAAAATAGCCGGTCATTGGTTATGTTTACCAGAACAACTAAGGACAGAAGATAATCCTCCCAACCAACCTCGTGTAAATCGGCGTTACATCTTAGCAGAAATATTGTTGTTAAAGTTGTTTTCTGGTTTTGGCTATATTTGGAATTTAACAATATTTGATAAGGGAGGGATTTTCATGGTGTGGTTTCCTAAAGATACCCTCAGAAACTTAGCTTATAAACTAGGATTTAAAAAATCTAAACCCACCAATTAGAGTTATAATGAGTTAATTTTTTAAATACAGGATGAATGTAAATGTCAAACATATCTAAAAATGATTTTCCCACTTTATTAGTGACAGGTGGTGCAGGATTTATCGGAGCTAATTTTGTTTTAGAAGCCAGAAAAAATCAATGGGCAAATATAATTAACCTCGACAAATTAACTTATGCTAGTAATCTACAAAATTTGTCAGAATTACAAAATGATACTGGTTATACTTTTGTGAAAGGTGATATTGGTAATTACGAGTTAGTCAGTTATTTACTGGAAAAATATCAACCCGATGCAGTAATTAACTTTGCTGCGGAAACTCATGTAGATCGTTCAATTCTTACACCCATTAATTTTATCCAAACTAACGTAATGGGGACATTTCATTTATTAGAAGCTAGTAAAGATTATTGGCAAAACCTGAAATCAGAAAGACAAGAACAATTCCGGTTTTTACACGTATCCACAGATGAAGTTTATGGTTCTTTAAATCCAGGAGATCCAGCTTTTAGAGAAGATACACCCTATGCACCAAATAGTCCTTATGCTGCTTCTAAAGCTAGTGCAGATCATTTAGTTCGTTCCTATTATCACACCTATAATTTACCAACACTAACTACTAATTGCTCCAATAATTATGGACCTTTACAATTCCCGGAAAAATTAATTCCTTTAATGATACTTAATGCTTTGAAAGGTCAACTTTTACCCATATATGGCGATGGTCAAAATATCAGAGACTGGTTGTATGTAGCTGATCATTGTGATGCTATTTATCTAGTTTTGAAAGATGGGAAAATTGGTGAAACCTACAACATTGGTGGACTGAATGAACAAAATAATTTAGTAGTTGTCAATAAGATTTGTGGAATCCTAGATGAATTAGCACCAAAAAATAATTTTCACTATTCATCATTAATTACCTTTATTAAAGATCGTCCTGGACATGATCGCCGTTATGCAATTGATTGTAGTAAAATCAGTCAAGAATTAGGATGGCAACCCAAGGAAAATTTTGACAGTGGTTTATTCAAAACAGTTCAATGGTATCTTGATAATTCTGCGTGGGTAGAATCTATTTTTACGGGAGCATATCAAAACTGGATTAAACAAAATTACGAAAGTCGTTAGAGGAGTCAGGAGTCAGGAGAAATAAATGATAAATAAATATCTTGAGTTTTGACTTTTGGTTTATTGAATACTGATTCAGTAATGATTGGTAATAATTGGTAATAATTAATTTTGCTGTGTAAAGGATGCTGAAATGAAGGGTATTATTCTCGCAGGTGGTTCAGGTACAAGACTTTATCCCTTAACTCAAGTTGTTAGTAAACAATTGATGTCTGTTTATGATAAACCGATGATTTATTATCCGTTATCGGTGTTAATGTTAGCAGGAATTAGAGAAATTTTGATTATTTCCACTCCCACAGATTTACCTCTTTTCCAAAGATTATTAAAAGACGGTAGTCAATGGGGTTTAAAATTTAGTTATGTAGAACAACCCAAACCTGAAGGTTTAGCACAAGCTTTTATTTTGGGCAAAGATTTTATCAAAAATGATCCAGTATGTTTAATTTTGGGAGATAATATATTTTATGGACATGGGTTTACAGATATTTTAACCCGTGCTGCTGAATTACAGAACGGTGGTTTAGTTTTTGGTTATAAAGTCACTAACCCAGAAAGTTATGGTGTGATTGAATTTGATTCAACTGGTAAAGCGATTAGTATTGAAGAAAAACCAAAAAGTCCTAAGTCAAAATATGCAGTACCGGGAGTTTATTTCTATGATTCCCAAGTTACAGAAATTGCTGCTAATTTAAAACCTTCTGCACGGGGTGAATTAGAAATTACAGATGTAAACTTAGCTTATTTAAAACAAGGTAAGTTAAAGGTGGAAATTTTAGGAAGAGGATATGCTTGGTTGGATACGGGTACACATGAATCTTTACATCAAGCTAGTAATTTTATTCAAACTTTGGAACAGAGACAAGGATTAAAAATAGCCTGTATTGAAGAAATTGCTTATATCCAAGGCTATATTAATAGTAATCAACTTGGTTGTTTAGTTGAGTCTATGGGTAAAAGTAGTTATGGACTTTATTTAAGAAGACTGTTAGAAGATGAAATTGCCTTTAATTGAAAAACAAATAATTTAGAGACCTATAATCAAAACACACCAGAGGATGATTTAATGAATGTTATTAATACAGAAATTCCTGATGTTCTATTAATTGAACCCAAGGTTTTTGGGGATGAAAGAGGCTTTTTTTATGAAAGTTTTAATACTAGAAGTTTTGTAGAAAAAACCGGAATATCATATAGTTTTGTGCAAGATAATCACTCGCGTTCTAGTAAAAATGTTTTGCGAGGTTTGCATTATCAAATTCAACAACCACAGGGTAAACTTGTGAGAGTCGTAGTAGGTGAAGTTTTTGATGTAGCTGTAGATTTACGAAAACAATCTACAACCTTTGGAAAATGGGTAGGTGTGAATTTATCAGCAGAAAATAAACATCAATTATGGATACCACCGGGTTTTGCTCATGGTTTTTTAGTATTATCTGAATATGCAGAATTTTTGTATAAAACCACAGATTATTATGCACCAGAATATGATCGGACTATTTTATGGAATGATCCAGATTTAGGGATTGCTTGGCCGCTTGATGGTGAACCTGTTCTTGCTAGTAAAGATAAAATTGGTCAATTCTTTTCAGAAGCGGAGGTTTATCAATGAAGATTTTATTAACTGGTGTTTCTGGTCAAGTTGGTTGGGAATTACAAAGAACTTTAATGACAGTAGGTGATATAATTGCTGTAGATCGCCATCAATTAGATTTAGCAAAACCTGATAGTATTCGTGGTACAATTAGAGATATAAAACCAGATTTAATTGTTAATCCTGCTGCTTATACTGCGGTGGATAAAGCAGAATCAGAAATTGATTTAGCTATGGCTATTAATGGTGTTGCACCGGGTATAATGGCTGAAGAAGCTAAAAAGTTGAATGCATCGATAATTCATTATTCTACGGATTATGTTTTTGATGGAAATAAGAATAATCCTTATCAGGAAAATGATGTAACAAACCCGCAAAATATCTATGGTAAAACAAAGTTAGCGGGTGAAGAAGCAATTTCTTCTATTGGTGTGAATCATATTATTTTTCGTACTAGCTGGGTTTATGGTTTGCGGGGAAAAAACTTTTTGTTAACGATGGAAAAGTTAGCAAAAGAGAGAGAAGAAATTAAAGTAGTTGATGATCAAATAGGTTCACCGACTTGGAGTAGAATGATTGCAGAAATTACAGCGCAAATTATTACTCAAGGTCAAAATAACCTAACTGATTTTTTTGCTAATAACGGAGGAATATATAATTTATCTCCTGGGGGAAAAACTAGCTGGTATGGTTTCGCTAAAGCAATTTTT
>RDXV01000282.1 GCA_004292695.1 Nostocales cyanobacterium
ACCTTTGTGTGCTTTGCGCCCTTTGCGGTTCAATCATATCAAGGTCTTAAATTATTTTGACCTTAGATAAAAATAAATTTACACATTTGGGATGCTCCCGTTATAATCAGACTAAAATACCAACCCATTCTAAATTCTAAATTCTAAATTCTTCATTCTAAATTCTAAATTCTCTGATATCTCATTCCAGGAAGTTGGGAAACCAAACCCATTAATTCTAATTGTAATAAAGAACTAGAAACTAAACCAGCATCCATACCCGTTTTTTGGACAATAAAATCAAAAGGTAAAGCATCAACAGCTAAAGTATCTATTACCTGTTGTAGTTCAGGTTCTAATTTAGGAGTTTCTAATTTAGGTTGAGGAGTTGGAAATACAGGAACAGAATTAGTAATAGAATTAGTAATTGGTGTCTCTATATCTAACTGAGGAATTGCACCCAACATCATTAATAATTCATTTAATTGTTGATTAATTAAACCTGCACCTTGACTAATTAACTTTAAACATCCTTGGGATGGTTCATCATCAACTCTTCCTGGTAAAGCGTAAACATCCCGACAAAATTCATTTGCATAAGTCGCAGTAATTAAAGCGCCTGATTTTGTTCCTGCTTCCATCACTAATACCGCTCGACATAAACCAGCAATAATGCGATTTCTGCGGGGAAAATGAGTGCGGTTAGGAGTTGTTTTTGCGGGATATTCACTAATTACAATTCCTGAATTTAAGATTTGTTGATATAAATTTTTATTTTTATATGGATAAATTACATCTACACCTGTTCCCACAACTGCAATAGTTCTACCTCCTGCTTGCATTGCTGAGGAGTGACTTTCCGTATCTATTCCTTCAGCCATTCCTGAAACAACAGTAAAACCATTTCTTGCTAAAGTGGTACTAATTTGACGAGTCCATTTAATTCCATATTCTGTAGGTTTGCGAGTTCCCACAATTCCCACTAAAGGTTTTTTTCCGGTGTTTTCTTCTAAATCCACCACACCACGATAATATAAAATTGGTGGAGGAGAGGGAATTTCTCTTAGTAATTGGGGATATTCAAAATCTGCCGGTGTCCAGAAATTGGGGTTTATTTGTTGATGTTGAATTAACAACTGTTCTGGATTAATTTTACTTCTCTGTTGAACTACTTTTTCTAAAGTTTGATATCCAAAACCTTCAATTTTTCTCAGTTCCGCAGGACTAGCTTTCCAAGCAGTTTCTAAACTCCCAAAATGTTGATGCAACCTTTGTAATAAAATCGGACCAATACCGGAAATATGCGACCATGATAACCAATATTTGCGGTCTTCTGTGATTGACATTTTGAAAAAAAACCTTACAAAAAACCTTAAAAAACTAACCCTTTGCTAATTTTTGATTTTCTAAATAATCAAATACAGACTTATCACCAATATCTGCGGGAATATTTTGGATAGTTTTTCTTAATGCGAAAACTAAAAAAGCAATTACCCAAACTCCTAATAATAGCTGTTCATTTTGTGGTGAGAAAATCCCTGCTAAATGACCTAATAAAAGTAAAGGAACTAAGGGAGTTAAAATTTTAGTTTCTAAGCGATTAAAACAAAAACCTTCTTTAAAGAAAATACCTGTTAAAGCTGCAAATGTAAAACCAACACCAAATAAAGTTAGGGGTTGATTATAAATAGTAACTATAAAAGGTTGAGAATCAAAATGTGCAAAAATAAAGGCGGAAATACTGCCAATAATCCAAAAAAGTTGTAAAATTTGATGTAGGATTTTCATGTAAATATGAATTGTTAATAAACTCACTCCTAGAGCTATAGTAAAACAAGTATAAAGTGGGGTAATTGCTTGAATTGCCAAAGGGTTATCACTGTAAAATAGAGCTAAATTACTAGCAATGGCAAAACTAATAGCGGCAATTATTAAACTTGTGCGGTAAATAATGACACCGATGCGATCGCCTTTAGTAATGGTAAATTCTCCAAACTGACCTTGATATACTTCTGGTGCATCTATTATTTGTGTAGTCATATTCAGGAATAGACGATAGACTTTTATCAACATTATACAATAATCACAAATATATGCGTACAAAAAAAGGTATTCTTTTGTTAAGTGTTGTGATGCCTGGTTTTTTGGCTTTTGTTATTTCTTTATATTATTTTGGTTCTGACTATTCTGCATTGATCAAAGCTGAAAGTTATTTAACACAATTAGTCAACTCAGAAAAGACGAATCAGAGAACTCTAGATTATGCTTATCATCGAGCTTCATTACATCGAATTAATACTTTTGCTGATGGTGTCTGGGGATTATTGGGATTATTAATTATGAGTGTAGGAATACATGGTATTGTTACTTTAAATGATAAAGAAATAAATCTGGATAGTTTACATTCAATAAAAATTGTGTAAATCTTTAAATCCTAGACATCCTGATTCTGAACAATAATAAAGTTGATATCCCATACCTAATTTTTTTCAAAACTCAACTACGAGTTCTATATAGGGCTTGCTCAAAAAAAGACTTTCCAGAGCATTCCCTATATAATACTTACGGTTGGGATTTAACGACAAACTTGTTGTCCGTTGGCGTTGGTGATTTGGAAAACATCAAATTCGCGGCCTTCGTATTCACCAACAACTGTCAGGCGATCGCCCACACGAACATGACGCGCAGTGAAATCACCGCAGACATCCCAGGTATCGGTGATGATGCTGCGGTTATCCGCCCGTAACCGGAATCCATCTTCCCAAACACTCTCTACAACCCCAGTTAAACTTCTGGTATCCCCACGGACTGTTTCAACGCCACTAAAGAGTGCAGCAGCAACACTGGTGACACCAAGAATTAACCCGGTGGCGATCATAGCAATGGGGGAAACAGGTAATTTAATCATGATCTGTTTTTTGTAGAATATATGTATTATTGCTGGACTTTTATTGTGTTCCTATTCAATCTATAACACTACAGCTAGATACTGTTCATATAATTTTATAATGATAATAATTGGCAAGCATTAATATTTGTTGAACTTATATTACTATTTTTTGTCATGAATCTTTATAACCTATAATAATGGATTTGTTTGGGGATTTTTATGTCCATTTTTCAAAATTATGTCTTTTTTCCTTTGTTTGATTAGGGAAAGTGATTATTTAGTAAAGTTTAAACAACAAAATCTTATCTTTATTTCTGCCTAACTAACCAATATATCCAACCTACTAAATGAGCAACAACAATAAACCAATAAACTAGGAGTTACGCATTGACAAAAAAACTAATTCATGTAGATTAAGCACCATAAGCATTGGTAAGATTGTCCACAATGTAGTCGCGGACAACTAAAGT
>RDXV01000283.1 GCA_004292695.1 Nostocales cyanobacterium
GGGGTGATGGGGAGATGGGGAGATGGGGAGATGGGGAGGCAGGGGAAGCAGGGGAAGCAGGGGAAGAAAAGAGTTTTACCAATGCCCAATGCCCAATTCCCTATTCCCTATTCCCTATTCTTTAAGTAATAAATAATACAGTGAACCATTACCGCCTGTAATACCAGCGCGATCGCCCGCTAGTTTACCAATACCCATAAAGTAATCTACTCTACCGGGTCCTTTAATGGCACTGCCTGTATCTTGATCTAATACGAACCTGTCTACTTTGCGTCTTTCTAACCTTCCTCCACCCGCAGGGAAAGGAAAGGCATTTTGAATCAGCGCTAATGCGCCAGGAGGCATGAGAGACTTATCTGTAGCTATAGAACGTTCTGGTGTTACAGGTACGTTAATACTGCCTCTAGGTGCTGCATTATTAGTTTCTTTAAAGAAAATAAATCTTTCCCAACGAGGTAGATAATTATTCATCTCTCTGGGGTTTTGGCGGAAATAACTGATTAATCTAGGCATGGTTAAACCGCTTAATGGCAATTTACCATCTTTTGCTAGTTCTCCACCGATGCTAGTCCAAGGATAATCTGTACCACCGGCAAAACCTACAGAAGTTGTTTGTCCGTTGGTTAATTTAATTGTGGCTGAACCTTGAATGTGAATCATGTAAGGAGTAAAGCGATCTCTAAACCACAACATTTCTAAACCGCTTAATCTACTCCTCCTACCAAGTAAACCATCTTTACCTTCCAATTGAACCCGCTTAGGATGGGGTTTCTTCCATTCTTTAAAATCCGGTGGTACTCGATAGAGTGGATACTTATAAACAGAAGTTCTCACCCGACTGGCTGTATATACTGGTGAGTAATAGGCAGTAAATTTAACAGTACCCTTGCCATCATTACCTGTGGACTGGTAAAAGACAAATTCCCGATGCACAGCAGCTTGTAGTTCTTTAGCTGACTTGGAGCTTACCAATATTTGCCGGAAGCGTAACAAACTACGACGTACCCGATCTAAGGTAATTTCTCTAATTGGGTAGTTAGCGTAAATTTCCGCAGCTCTATTAGTTTCCAAATAACGCAAACTGTGATCAATGGAAGTTAACAAAGCCTGGCGATCGCCATTACTTCCCCACAGTTGTTCATCCCACCCTATACATCTTTGTTGGTTACAAGCAACTTCAGGACTAATAGGTTGCAGTGCTGGTACTGCTTCAGGAGTTGCTGGTTCTGTTGAAGGCACGGGGATAGGTACTGGTTGGGGAATAGTTACTTGAGCTATAACCGATGTGACAGGATTCATTAACGCAATTCCCAGACCCAAGGAAAATAAAGCAAGGGTTTTCTTCATCATCTTTCAATACTTGTATTAAAAACAGGCTCTACACGAATTCCCAAGATTTTAGATGGGCGTACCACTAAATATTCACCTTGAATGTTTTTAATCGGTACGTTAATAAACTCATGGGAGTCGTGCTTTGGTGTCAACACACCTGTATACCACTTTTGAAATTCCTGAAAAGTGGGAAAACGTACTTCTTCCCGATGTCCACTGTCTAGTAAAAGGTGAACAGCATATTCATTTGGTGTTCTCGGCATAAGTTCACATCATTTTCTATACATCCAACCCATTGTTAACTAAATTACCCCCCAATGAAAAGGGGAAAATTCAGGAATGAGTGGAAATTATACCAAAGCATGGGAACAGCACCGGGTTTTTCTTCCGAGCTTATGGTTTTACAGTTCCTATTCCCTACCTCAATGAAAAGACTTTCTCCGCAACGCCTAAAATAATAATTTGAATCTTGCTAATTGATTTTCTAATATCAATGTCAGAGTTTTATTCAATTCCTCCGCATCTCTAAACTGTAAGGTTTGCTGCACAGGTACATTAAAGGGAAATTCCCCCTCTAATTCTGGACGTTGCTGATGGGTGAGTAAAATTTGTTCTGTTTTTTTACTTTCCAGTGCGTAACCTATTTCTACACAAACGTTAGGACTGGGAATTAATTGACTCTGTTCTTTCCCCTCTACCGCAGTGATAGGTGTGATATCGGCAATAAATAATAAACTTCTTTTAATTTTCCGCATCATGGTACGGTTCAACCGCAATGGTGCATGATCAGGACGGGATGATTCTATTAATGTTAAGGGTAAGCGAGATTTTCCATTGAAAATTTCTATACTTTGTTTGAGTTGTTCTCTGATCACATCACTAGCTGCTGCATACTCAGTTTGATGGGAAAAAAATATGATCGGTTCAAGCTGCGCTAACAATGTCTGTTTTGTCAAATAAATTTCATGACTAATGAGGTCAATGTTAGCTACACAGTAACCTCCACTACCCTCAATGTAAAATTCTATATTCTCCCCTTCTAGATAGCTCTGAAACCATGCCGATGCTTTTACTTCGTCGCTATCTTCTAAAAAATCTGCACGTAATCCCGATTTTAAAAGGCTTTTCTTACTTAAACGAATGTCTGGAGGACGTTTTTCTAATTCTGTGATTGGCTGATAATCCTGTATATACCACGCCCTCAGCGCAATTATTGACATAAATGGCTTTTTAAACTGTTTTTCTATTTAATTTTAGTACAAATTTACGTATCATTGGTGAGGAGTTCTAGGAGTCAGGAGTTCTAGGAGTCAGAATAAATACTAATGACTAATGCCCAATGCCCAATTCCCAATTCCCAATTCCCAATTCCCAATTTATATACATACACGCGACAACACCCAACATCTACTCGCTTGTTTTTCCCTCCTCTTGTTTATCCTAGCCAGGGATGTACTACGCTTCATGCACTTGATAAACAAGTAATGAAAACCAGTTACATTGCCCCCTGATGCTCAAAAATTTGAGGGAATATCAGCTTTCGCGTTGGGCGTTGTTGCGTTTCGACGAGACAGATAGGAATTTAACAGCGTTTTTACCTCTTACTCTACTTATCTTTTCCGACTCTAGCTGTTTGATCTGCCAGGGAAGCTCTCTTTCTTTAGCTTCAATTATTAGAATATCACCTGAAAAATTCTATGGTTAATTCTGCAATTAAACTTTACTTTTTTATCTGCATTATGTAAACAAAAGTTGAGTTTTTTTATTAATTAATCTCTGAAACTATTAATAGTAATTTACTTTATCTTGTTTCATATTTTAGAGATGATTAGTAGCATTTACTCATTTTTTATTGAAGTTTTGTAAAAATGGCATTGGGCATTGAGCATTAGGAAGAATAAACTCTTGCCTTTTGCCTTCTTACTGTCAACTGTCAACTGTCAACTGTCAACTGTCACCTGTCACCTGTCACCTGTCACCTGTCACCTGTCACC
>RDXV01000113.1 GCA_004292695.1 Nostocales cyanobacterium
GTAACAAAATGTAAAATCGCTGAAAGTCTCTTCCCTCTTGCCTTTTGCCTTTTGCCTCTTGCCTTGCCATGAGGACAATTTTCAACGCCTACCTACTTAGTATATGCACAGCGATTAATTGCAAATATCAAATACTGTCTGTTTTAATTCACTGATTGACAATACAATAAATGATGAATACAAATTCTGATTTAACCCATCTTTCTTAAAACCCCCAGACATATTTTGTTTGAGGGGTTTAAATTTTTATAATCAACTTTAATTAGTTAACGACAAACTTTCTCTAAAAAACTTTTAGAGAAATTATGGGGGTGGCGATCGCCCAAATACCGATTCTTTCCATCTTTTTTATTTCCAATTACAAAATATCAAAATATTATGGATAAACTTACGCTTACAATTTGACAACTAACAAGATATCATATATGGCATCACTTCAGACATCATAGACTGAACGCACCATGAAAGTTAAAACAATTCGCACGACGTTAACGCTCCCGAAAGAACTGTTAGAAGCCACAGACAAAGCCGTGCTGGAGGGAAAAGCCAAAAGTCGTAATGATTTTGTGGTGCAAGCGTTAAAACGAGAATTGGCAGCACAAAGACGAGCCGAGATAGACGCAGCATTGGCAGAAATGACTAGAGATCCTGATTATCAAGCGGAAGTATTAAAAATGGAAGCGGAATTTGCCACGGCTCAATGGGAGGCGTTGCAGTTAGGGGAATCTCCACGATGAGAAGGGGTGAAGTCTACGATGCGCGTCTAGAAATGACTGAAGGTTCAGAACAAGGAGGAACACGCCCCGTAATTATAGTGAGTCGTGACGTAATTAATTTATCTAGCCCAGTGGTTTTAGCAGTACCGTGTACGACTTACCAAACGGGTAAACGAGTTTATCCTACTCAAGTTTTAATTTTAGCACCAGATGGCGGACTTAGAAAAGACTCAATCGCAATGGCAGATCAGGTGCGGGTATTATCAAAAACGCGCTTTTTGCGGTTAAGAGGTGTACTTTCTGAGGTGGTAATGGCACATCTAGCACAGGCTTTAATCATCGCTTTGGATCTACCAGGGGAAGTAGATATCAATATTTAAGTTATTGGTTATTGGGCATGGGGCATGGGGCATGGGGCATTGGGCATTGGTAAAAATCTTTCTCACCCCATCACCCCATTTCCATAAATATAAGGGGGTAAGTTTAATTACCTCCCCCCCATATTTGACTATGTTGTAAAATTATTAGCGTCGTTTAGCGGTACTGCGTTTGAGTTCGCGGGTTTCGTTTTCTTGACGACGGCGATCGCGCCAATCTGCCAAGGTTAAATAAATCACACCGCCTGTAACTCCTACGAGTAGGATAAGGGCAATTAACGCTAAAATGCTCAAAAATGGGCTTTCCACGATTTCTTTAGAGTCCGTTGCGTCCCCAAACTACCATAGAAATAGACCAAGTGAACACAACCAAGAGTGATACCCAACCTAGAGTCAAAATCATAGTTCTACTTTTCAAATAATTGCAAAAGGTCTCTCATGTTCATCATACCGGGAAAAGCGGTAGATTGTTTAATGGTGTTAAGGAAAGACCAAATCAAGTTTATGGAACTAATGCAAGAAAGGTTAGAATCTCTCAAAGCAGGAATTATTGGTGGTAGTGCGGTTGGTTTTTCTTTCTTACTAACTACTGCTACTAATGAGTTGCTGTTTAATCAGTATTTTAATATACTGAATCTAAATCAATTTCAGCTAGTTAATTTACTAATCAAATCACAATTTTTACTACAATTACCACATTTTTTAATTAGTGCTGGTACGGCTGGTTTTTCTGGTTTTCTGTTTGGTGTCACCTACCGTTATATCATTCGTGCAGATAAAAATTCTCACCTTAAATCTGGTGCGGTACTTGCTTTTGGTTTAGTGAGAGGTTTATCTCAGATAGAATTAGGTTGGAATATTAATAATAGTATTTTACCCTTTGTAATTTTAGCAGCAGAAAGTGTTTTTTGGTTTGCGTTGGCCAGAATTATTCTTGATATTGCTATTTTCCAAACTTGGTTAAAACCATTTTCCTCTGACTCTTAGATGTTCAGCAATTACCAATTACCCATTACCCATTACCCATTACCTAAAGATGAACCACTATTTTTTAATAATTGATTTAGAAGCTACTTGCTGTGACAAAGGTACAGTACCTCGTCATCAAATGGAAATTATCGAAATTGGGGGCGTGTTATTAAATCGTCAAACTTGGGAAATTGACTCTGAGTTTCAACAATTTATTAAACCTGTGCGAAATCCAATTTTAACAGAATTTTGTACCAATTTAACCAGCATTACTCAACAACAAGTGGATAATGCACCCACTTTTATAGAAGCAATGGCAAAATTAACAGAGTGGTTAAATTCGTTTCCTAATTCTGATTATGTATTTTGTTCTTGGGGAAATTATGATAAAACCCAATTTTTACAAGATTGTAAATTTCATAATATCCCTTATCCTTTTGGTACAGAACACAGGAATATTAAAATAGAATTTTCTGAATATTTAGGTGTATCTCATAAATTTGGGATGAAACAAGCATTAGAAAAATTAGGAATGGAATTAAAAGGTACACATCACAGAGGTATTGATGATGCCAGAAATATAGCAGAAATTTATCGTTATATGCACAATCATAAAACCATGAAAAATAATGTTATTTAGGTAATTTTAATTAATATTAATAAGTTGCCAAGTTAGTAATAACTGTGTTTTACCTTTAAGAGAGATTGGTTTTCGGGGTTTGACTATACATTTACCTTGTAAAATGGCGATCGCCACAGAAAATAACCAAAAAACAAAATGACTGGGATTTTCAAAAAATTCATACCCATCTACTGGCAAATCAATTAAAGTGTAAATACCCACACCAATTAAATTACCAAAAAACCGAGATGATCGGGGTTTAGACAAATAAAATGTTTGTACCACCATTGCCCCAAATAGTAAATATTCAGTGGGATCAGTAAGATATTTTTCCCACCCATAGAGTGCAACATCAGCCAGATTTTTGAGAATCAAAAAATGTCCACTGTTACTTAAAAATTCACTAATAAAAGTGGTTAGTCTACTTGTCTGTTTAGATTCAAAAGTGCTATTTAATCCTTGTTTGAATAGCTTTGACATTCATCTTATTTGGGGCATTGGGTAAATTAATTAAGACTTAGAAACGGCATTGATAGTTGTCTCTAAAGACTGTAATGCTGTTAATAATTTATCTTTTTGGGGTTGAGTAGATTTCAGTTCTCCAGAAATTTCATCCATATTTTTTTCTATGGCTTCATAATTATCACGAGATTTAGCTTTTATCCCATCCTCTACTTCTTTCCAAACATCTTCAAATTGATCAAATTCTTTTTTTGCTTGCACAAAATCACCAGAGGTAACTGCGGTTTTGGTTTTAGCTACTACAGCCAATAAACCATCATTAGCTGTTGTTGTTGCGGTTGAGGCTGGACTTGCTGCTACGTTACTGTTAGAAGTAGTATTAGCGGTGGCCGCCGGGGTAGTTTCAATAGTAGCTTGTTCACCATTGGTACAGCCCACCAAAGCTAGTAAGCTGATACCTGTAATTATTACAATTGCTTAAAAACGCTTCATTGTCAACTCCTAATAGATGATATTTTAGTTGTCAGACTATAATTCCCTAGAATAAAGCAACAAAAGTAAAGAACTCGGAAAGAGACATATTGAGAATTCATATTTACAAAGTCTCATTTACAAGGTAACAGCGTTATGAAACTTTTATTAGTGGAAGATGATGAACGAATAGCCGCATCTTTGTCAGAAGCCTTAACTGATAATAATTATGCCGTTGATATAGCCAGTGATGGTGAAGAAGGATGGGACTTTGTTACAGCCTTTAGTTATGATTTAATGATTCTGGATGTGATGCTACCAAAATTGAATGGTATAGAATTATGCCAAAGAATTAGAAGACATAATTATAAATTACCTGTGCTGATGTTAACTGCAAAAGATAACAGCACAGATAAGGTACAAGGTTTAGATGTTGGTGCTGATGATTACGTCATTAAACCCTTTGATTTACAGGAATTACTAGCCAGAATTCGCGCCTTACTACGTCGAGGAATTACCCCAATATCCAACTTTTTAGAATGGGGAGAATTGCAACTTGATCCGGCTACTTGTAGGGTAACTTACAGAGAAAAATTGTTAGCTGTAACACCAAAAGAATATCAATTATTAGAATTATTTCTCCGTCATCATGGCCATGTCCTCAGTCGTCAGCAAATACTTGATCACCTATGGTCATCTATAGATACACCAGGACAGGATACAGTGAAAGTACATATTCGAGGAATACGGCAAAAACTCAAAGCTGCTGGAGCAAAATATGATTTTATCGAAACTATTTATGGGCTTGGGTATCGGCTTAACCCAAACTTTTAGAAGCAAAAGTAAGTTGAAAAGTAATTTACAAAGCAGGTTGTTTAAAACTGGGCGATCGCCAAATCAAAATATTCTATCTAACCCTTTATTTCGAGCTACAAGTCTACGATTACTATTATCTTATTTACTAGCAATGGTAGTAGTAATGGGACTATCTTCTACAGGAGTATATCATTTTTTTGCTTACAGTTTATATCAACAATTAGACCATCAGTTATTGACTTTAGCAGATGCAGCGGCTCATAATTTATTGGCTATTCAAGCAGATAGAACCGCTGTACACCGGAAAATGCCACGAATTTTAGATCATGATGGAGATTTAGATATTCCTTGGCAAGATTTAAGGTTATATGGTCAAAGTGTAGAATGGTTTGATAGCAAAAAACAATTATTAGGAAAAGCCGGAAAACAATTTCCTCCCATACCTTTAATTAATAGTTTTCACTCATGGCAACACAATGACATCCGCACATTGACTATTCCGGTTTATTCTTCAGCAAAAAATCGCCAAATTTTAGGTTATGTGCGTGTGAGTGTATCCACAGTGGAAGTAGAACAAGAACTCAAAAGATTGTTAATTGGTTTGGGTTTTGGTGGTATGTTGGGAATGGTTTTAATTGGTGGTACAGGTTGGTGGTTAACGAGTAAAGCCTTGCAACCAGTAGAGCAAAGTTTCCATAAATTACAACAATTTACAGCGGATGCTTCCCATGAATTACGCAGTCCTCTAACAGCAATTACAACTACAATAGAATTAATGCAAAGTCAGACAAAACATGATCATAGTGATATTAAAAAAATTGCCATTATAGAAAGTGCAACAAGGCAAATGACTCACTTGGTAGAGGATTTACTATTATTAGCAAGAAGTGATGCTGCTGCTGTAAATTTGCCCAAAACTGCAATTCCTGTACCTATAGATGAAATCTTATTTGATTTAATTGATATATTAAAATCTCAGATCCAAGAAAAAGAAATTACCCTAGAAGCTAATATAAATAATGAAATATGGGTAAAAGGTTATGCAGATCAATTACAGCGACTTTTTGGTAACTTGTTAGAAAATGCTCTGCAATATACACCCAAAGGTGGGTTAATCAAAATAGACATGAAAAAATCAGATAATTTTGTAGAAATTTCTATAAAAGATACAGGTATTGGCATTGCAACTGAAGATATACCTTTAATATTTAACCGTTTTTGGAGAGCTGACAAAGCTCGTTCTCGTCGTCAAGGTGGTTCTGGTTTAGGTTTAGCTATTGTTCAAGCTATTACTCATACTCATGGTGGTGAAATATCTGTCACCAGTAAACTTGGCGTGGGTAGTTGTTTTCGGGTGAAGTTACCAGTTTTTGAGTAAGTTTTTGTAGTCAGGACTTGAGTTCTTAAAATTAATAACAGTCTTTACAAGTTCTTTACTTTATTTGTTTTATCCTGTAATTCTCAGCAATTAGCAATCATAAATTAGTCATGAACATAAAAAAATCATTCCGCAAGTATCACCGCATTATTGGTATCATTGTTTGTCTACCACTTTTATTAACTGTTGTCACGGGGATGTTAGCAACTGTTGTCCAAGAGTGGCCGATAAGTATAGGACTTTCCTCTAGATTAATGTTGAAAATTCATACAGGGGAAATTTTCCATTTACAGGCAATTTACCCCATATTAAATGGTGTTGGGTTGATTGGTTTGTTGGTGACAGGAATGAGTATGTCAGGATTATTTAATCAGAAGAAAAAACCTAATCCTAAGAATTAAGGTTAGGTTTTTAATTGCATCCAATCTATTTATTCACATCAGTTACCCGCCAACTTAATTTCAGGTTAACCCAGAAATTCCAAATTGTTGCTACTGCAATGGCAATCAAGTTAGCAATATACTGATTACGAATCAAGAAATTATAAACAATATTCAAAACCAAAACGTTAATTATTAATCCTGCTAAACAAACCACATTAAACTTTAAAAATCTCTTCATGCGTTGTTTCCATCCTTTCTGCTGCATAGAAACATCTGCAAAAGTCCAAGCATCATTCCACAGGAAGTTATTGAGAATGGCCACTTCACCGGCAACAATTTTACTTCTAGTTAAAGGTATACCTAAAGTAGTAGGATCACTGAGTAAATATAACACCGCCATATCTACAAACACACCACTAAATCCTACCACACCAAAGCGGATAAATTTACCAACGGGAAAATCAATTTTCCGGCTAATTTTACCTAACTTACCAGTAGATACACGTAAACGAATTAAATGTTGAATGTACTCTATATACTGTTTCCATGTTACCTTACTCTCCCCTTCTGTACGTTCACGGAATACATAACCAGCTTCAGCAATTTCTCTAACATTACCTCTACCAATGACTTCTAATAAAATTTTATACCCTACAGGATTCATAGTAGCACCAGCTATGGCACTGCGACGCACCATGAAATAACCACTCATGGGATCAGTAACTCTACCCAAAACACTTGGTAAAATAATTAACCCTAAAACCTGCGCTCCGCGAGATAAAAACCGTCTGACAACACTCCAACTACTGACACCACCACCTTCTACGTGACGACTAGCTAAAGCTAAATCAGCACCATTTTCTATTTTGTGTAATAGTTGCGTTAACACCTCTGGGGGATGCTGTAAATCTCCATCAATTACTCCTAAGACACGTCCTCTGGCAACTTGCCAACCTCTAATTACCGCTGAAGAAAGTCCCCTTTCCTCTTGCCGACGCATTACCCGTAATTGTGGATAGTCTGGTATCATAGATTGCGCTACTTGCCAAGTCAAATCCGGGCTATCATCATCTACTATAATCAATTCATACCTATCGGGAATAGCATCATCTAGTAACCCACTGAGAATAGTCACTATTTTTTCTACGTTATCCCGTTCTTTATACGTGGGAATCACCAGAGATAAAAGAATATGATTACCTTGAGTAGCATCGTTGATATCACTATATGGATATTCTGATATTTTTAATGCTCCGGTGGGTACGGTTAATAGGGAGGAAGATGGGTTTGTATTCATAAAGTTACTAAAGCTCGTAAATGTTTAACCTTTAAATCAACTGTATAAAGTTTAACAAGCTATATTTTACTGTGATCTTGGTAAACTTGGTATCATAAATACTCCAATAACATTCAAAGTATTTACCCAAATCATTTATATTATCTAATCCGTGATGATACCTGAATATTAAGTATTTGTAATTTCTCAACATGATTTTTGACAGGATATCAGCAAAATTGGGATCTTTCCTTCATCTTAGCTTTACATAGTAAAATTTCTATAAATTACGATTGTAAAGATAAGCAGTAAAATCATCTAAAGTCAAAGTACCAGAAAGATTGCGAGTTTCTTGTAATTGATATTGGTTAGATAAAATAGATTTAATTTTTTCCTCTTCTGTTTTTACTTCTGCTTCAGTTTTTAATTTTGACCATAAAGGATTACCACTATTTAACCAAATAATTCGAGCATATTTATTAGGTTCTGTTTGAATAACTTTTTCTAATCTTGTAGCTAAATCTGCTGGGTTTTGAGATAACAAAATTACTGGATATGTAGATGGAATATAATAGGCTAGTCTGTTAACATGACCCCAAGCTTTAGAGTTCATAGCTATTAAGGTAGTTTGATTTGGATTTTGAGCAACTAAATCAGCAACAGAACGGAAAACATAGCGACTTCTTAGACTAAAGTCACCAATACTAATAGTTAGATAAACTAATAAAATACCAGTAGCTACTAAGGTTTGCCATTGTTTATTAACTGCCTTTTCTACCCACAGAGTTATTAGTAATAAACAACCAGGAACAATAATGATCATGGTTCTGCCAAAACCAAAACCCAAGGTGAATTTTTTAGTGATTATATCTACCATGAGTGATAAGAAAAGTGGCAATAAACCCAGTATGAAAACAGTAATTAATTTTTGTTTTTCCCCCTTTTGCCATAGATGAAAACTAAACCCAATAAAAGCTAAAATTACTATACAACCTGATATAGTTACTATTGCAGGATTGATACTGGTTGCCCAATCTCCAATTAAAATATTAGTACCGATAGTGTTAGCAAAATCCTGGAAATGAATTAAAATTGGCGGTAATGTAGATTTGAGATTACCAAAGCGATTGATGTCAGCGTTGCGAAGCTGTTTTAATGTTCCCCATAAAACCCAAGGTATCGTTAATAAAACTCCAGTACCTAACCTTAAACCATGTTGTAACCAATTTCTTCTATCTAAATAGAGTACCAATATAGCTAAAACTATTAACCAATAGGCGTATAAATAGAATGTCAATAAACCAGCAGTGATGGAAATAATTAATATTCCATTCCATAATAACCATTGTTTACGAGTGAGAGAATTATTGGATTTTGTGGATTCAATTAGATATAATAAAGCCCAGGTACTGAGAATTACCCATAATACTAAAGGTGCATACATTCTGACATTTAAAGAATGAAATAAATAATAGGGACTAATAGCTAGTAAAGCTGTAAAAAAAATTCCTCCCCGATGTCCAAAAATAAACTTACCTAAACCATAACTCCCTGCCATTGCAGCTATACTAAATAATGTATTTAAACTTCGCATTGCTGCTTCACTATTTCCGAAAAAACGTAACCAAAAATGTTGACTTAAAAAGAATATGGGTGGATGAGGTTCACCACCTAAAAGACTTTTTAACAGTGTGATGATTGTTCTGATAAAATCACCTAAGCTGGACTCTGTTTCTATGCTGAGTAAATCTGTATATTTTGATAATAATATTGGTAATTCTCCAGGATTTTGATAACTATTTTTGTTACCTGTAGATAGTAATAGTGATAAAACTTCATCATACCAAAATTCTCTACTACCAAGATTAACAATTCTGAGTATTACTCCTAAAGCTATGAATATTAAGGCGATTTTTTCTAGAGAGAGTAGATTTTTAAATTGGTTATTATCTAATTTTTTGTTCATGTTATTGATTATTGATTATTGATTATTTATGATTTTATTTAATTTATTTATCCTGAATAATGGTAGCAGATTGAATTTTAAATCTTCTATTTTCTTGAATTGGTTGTAGTTGGATAATTAACTTTTCTTGGTTGTCAGTAACTTCTATTCTATCCGGTAGAGGGTTACGAGAAAAACAAGCATCATAAACAGGACAAATGTAAATAAATTTTTGTTCTCCTTGTTGATGTAATGCTAATCCTAGTTGACTAACATCTTTTGCTTCTTTGGTAAGAAAATATATTTTGTCTGTAAATGTAGAGGGGAAACTTTGTCCAACATATTGGTTAGCTACAGCTATAAATTTAGTTGTTTCTTGATTTAAAAAGTTGAGAACTTCCAGATTTTCTGGTTTATCTTTTTGGTAAACTGTTTCTAAACCTTGTATAGTATTGATGTTAAATCCTAATGGGAGGAAAACTGTTAAAACTCCTATAACAATGTAGCGAATACCAAAGCGTTTGATTTTCCAAATTTTATCTAGGTTAGATATGGCAATTATAGTAATTAAGGGAATGAGAAATAATAGGAATCTTGGACCCCATTGTTTACCACCGTCACTAGGAATTAAGATAGGTACAAATAGCATATAAAGTCCTGAAACTAATACTATTTGAATAATTTCTGATTTTAACCTGAGATTAGCTCTAAAAATTGCCGTGATGACAATTGCCAAACCAAAATATAATACGGGAAAATATTTCAGAAGTTCATTTTTGAGAATGGTAAAGAATTTATAGGATTTTAATAGTCTTTCTTGGAGGGAAAAGTTTTCGACGACTTGGAAAGCATGAGCGCCCAATGGATGATCATAAATCAGTTTGTTACAAGCAAAGAAGCCAAGAATGGTTAATATTAAACTGATCAAAAATACAGTTTTGTTATATTTTACTAAATTGATAAAGTCAAATTTGATGATGTAAGAAGCAGTTACTAAAGTTGTTAAAATTGCTATTAATGCTAAAAATTCTGGTCTAAACCATGCTGATAGAGCAATTAATATTCCTGCAAAAATCAAAGAATTTTTATTTAAGTAATTTTCTTGATGATAAACAAGAGTAACTATACCACTAAATGCTAAACATACTGCCAAGGTATGCTCCCAGTACATTGCACTGTACATGGTTAAAGGGGAGGAGAAAATTAAAATGATTAACCCAACAGCACTGATGATATAATTAAGTTTTAAAGCCAAACATAAACGATGGAAGTTAAACCAAATTATCCAGGTGGAAACTAAGGGAATAATGTAAAATCCTCGATAGCCAAAAATAGCGTAAAATGGAGCAGTAGCCAGGGGAAATGTAAAAGGAAATGTGATATAATAAAGGCCTTTGATTTTGTAACTAAATGGAGGTTCAAAGGGGTAAAGTCCACTATTCCAAATATTTTGTACCCATTCTGGAACTTGTAAATTTAGATCAAAGCGTAACTGGCCATTTGCTATTTGTTCAGCTAATAAGGCTTTGAGTCCACCATCACCACTAAAATAAAGGTGATCAGGAACGAGTAAAAGTAAGTATAACGAGAAAACAATACCTGATAAAATAACTAGAAATGGTAGACTGGTTTGTAATTTATTCATAAATCAAATAAGATTAACTGTGACTAATATAACTTTAGATTCTATTCTTGACCGTTCCTTACTAGGGTTTAATATATCACCATCAGAAGCAGTAGTATTATTAAAACAAACTGATCCTGAATCTGTAAATGCTATTCAGGAAACTGCTGATAAACTACGTCAAAGACAAGCAGGGGATACGGTTACTTACGTAATCAATCGTAACATTAATTTTACTAACATTTGTGAGCAACACTGTAACTTTTGTGCATTCCGTCGAGATGATGGTGATACGGATGCATATTGGTTAAATTGGGGACAAATTTTAGAAAAATCTACAGATGCAGTACGTAGGGGTGCGACTGAAATCTGTATGCAAGGGGGATTAAACCCACAAGCGCAAATTAATGGTTCATCCTTACCTTATTATATTAAATTGGTGGAAACTATTAAACAGGAGTTTCCGCAATTACACTTACACGCTTTTTCCCCCCAGGAAGTCCAGTTTATTGCCAGGTTAGATGGCATTTCCTACGCTGAAGTAATTATAGGATTGAGAGATGCGGGTTTGGGTTCAATGCCAGGAACAGCCGCAGAGGTGTTAGATGATCAGGTGAGAAAAGTATTATGTCCAGAAAAAATTAATACAGAAACTTGGTTAGAAATTGTCAGTACAGCCCATAAGTTAGGTGTACCGACGACAAGTACGATGTTATCTGGACACATTGAAACCCCAGAACAGCAGGTGACACATTTAGAAAAGTTGCGATTGCTGCAAGAAACAGCTATAAATCAAGGATATCCAGCCAAAATCAGCGAATTTATCCTTTTACCCTTTGTTGGTCAAGAAGCACCTAAAGTTTTACGTCGTCGGGTAGGTAGGGATCAACCAGTATTAGCCGATGCACTATTATTAACAGCCGTAGCGCGAATATACTTAGGAAACTACATCTCCAACCATCAACCCAGTTGGGTAAAATTGGGGTTAGCAGGGGCAACGGAAGCCTTAACTTGGGGTTGTAATGATATTGGTGGGACATTGATGGAAGAACATATTACCACCATGGCCGGGGCTATTGGCGGTACTTGTATGGAAGTAGAAACTTTAGAAAATGCGATCTCCTCTCTCAACAGACCTTATCAACAACGTAACACTTTATATCAGTTTATAGGGAATAGGGAATAGGGGATCAAATTATTACTTCTCCTAAATTCTTCATTCTTCATTCTAAATTCTAAATTCTAAATTCTAAATTCTCCTGATCCCAATCCGAGATACTATGGACGTTGATTTACATATTTAATTAATGGATATGAAACGTTATTGGTCGCGTCTGCTGGCACTGGTTTTAGTTGTCACAATTGGTTTAATGGGTTGTTCTGGCGAAGGTCCCGATGGTTTAAGTGGAGACTACCGTCAAGATACCTTAGCAGTAGTCAGCACTTTAAAACAAGCCATTGAAATATCCCCAGATGATCCCAACAAAGCCGCGATACAGGCTGAAGCACGTCAAAAAATCAATGATTTTTCCGCTCGTTATCAAAGAAATGGTTCTGTTTCTGGGTTAAGTTCCTTTACAACTATGCGGACAGCTTTAAATGCTTTAGCTGGTCACTATAGTTCCTACCCTAACCGCCCTATTCCCGAAAAATTGAAAAATCGTTTAGAAGAAGAATTTGAACGTGTGGAAATCGCTTTAAGAAGAGGTGCTTAATTATCGGCTATGAGTTGATAATTTTTAGATTTTTAGATTTGGACTAGCAGGCCAGGCCTGCTTTTTTAATATGGAAATCAATTTTGTTAAAGGAAAATAATCACAGTTAAATTTATATATTGTGAAACTGATTTGATCTTACCTAAATTAAAATTTTCCTGTTGTTCTATATTAGTAAAGAAATGTAGCAAAGGTAGAGATTAATTCAAAAATATGTACAAAGCTCCTGTAAAGTTACCCACAGTTAAATCATTAACTCAAAGTTTGTTTACTGCTTTTTTTACCAGCAGTATGCTATTACCAAATTTGAGTATTAAACCAGCAGCAGCGCAAATAATGGAGTTTTGTCAACTATCACCCAAAGCAGTTAAAGAAAAAGAAAATTTACGATTATCAGCACTCCAAGGAAATAGAAATGCTCAAAATCGTTATCAAAGAATTTTAAAACAACATTCCCAAGAATTACAAGATTGTCGCCGTCGTAACTGGCCACAAACCCAAGCTATTTGGTTGCGGTTATATCCCTGTGACACTGAACCAGGAAGAATTAATCAAATTATGGATCAGATAGTTAATAGTGGCTATAACCAAGTTTATTTAGAAGCATTTTATGATGGTCAAGTTTTACTACCTTCAGCAGATAATCCCACAGTTTGGCCTTCTGTAGTTAGAACAAAAGGTAAAGAAAAAGTTGATTTATTAGCAGAGGGAATTAAAAAAGCAAAAGAGCGAAATTTAAAAGTTTATGCTTGGATGTTTACCCTGAATTTTGGCTATACTTACAGTCAAATTGATAATAGAAAAGATGCACTTGCTCGTAATGGTAAAGGTCAAAATAGTATAGAAGTTGTAGATAACCGTTCTCAGGTATTTGTTGACCCTTATAACAATCAAGCAAAAACTGATTATTACCGCATGGTACAACAAATTATGCGCCGTAATCCTGATGGTGTATTATTTGATTATGTCCGTTATCCACGACAAGCTGGAAGTGATTCTATTGCTACAAAAGTATCTGATTTGTGGTTATATACTCCCGCAATTCAAGCAGCATTATTTCGCAGAGCCAAAAATTCTAAAGGTTTAGAATTAATGCGTCGTTTTTTAAATAAAGGATATGTTACCGTTGGTGATATTAACGAAGTTGATAAACTTTATCCCCAAGAAGATGAACCAATGTGGGAAGGTCGTGTTCCACCAATTGCTTCCAAAACATTATTAACAGCAAAAGATAAACAGCAAATTTTACAAACAGATTTATGGCTATTAACTGTTGCTCATGCCATGCAAGGTATATTAGATTTTGTTAATCTTGCTAGTCATCCCGCTAGAGAAAAAAATCTTCCCGCAGGTGTGGTATTTTTTCCTTATGGAAATCAAACTGTAGGTAAAGGTTATGATTCCCGTTTGCAACCTTGGGATAAATTTTCTAATAATTTAGAATGGCATCCTATGTCCTATGCAACTTGTGGTAATGCTAGTTGTATTATGGATGAAGTGCAAAGGGTTTTAAGTATGGCAAAACCAGGTACACAAGTAATTCCTGCATTAGCTGGTAAGTGGGGAGAGGAAATTACAAACCGTCCATCTTTAGAGGTACAAATGGCAGCTTTAAAAAGATATTCTTCCCAGGTTAATGCAGTTAGTCATTTTTCCTATTCTTGGCAACATCCAGAACAAGAAAACCAACGAAAATTTTGTCAAAATTAGACAATATAGATACCCGACTTCTGAACAGAATAACATCATTGCTGGAAGAATTTAAAAAAGAAGTCGGGGATCTGAATCATTACTTTACTGTTTACCAATCTCCTAATTGTGTACCGAGGAAATAACGGACATGATCAGTAAATTTTAAACCAAACTTACTGTTTCCATGTCCTAAACCTGGGACTATATAACATTCACCATCGGGAAAACATTTAGCACAACTTTGAGCATTTTTAATATCAACTAATGGGTCTTCAGCACCTACTAAAAATCTTGCTTTTCTGGGTAATTCTACTTTTTCAATATAGGACATAGGGTTAAATATTTGGGCATATTTATCAGGATATTTTAAGTTATTTGCTAATCTCAACATTTGCACCATTGGTTTTAATTGTGGCTGCATTTTTTCTAGAATTAATTCTGCTAAATTACCCAATGGTGACGCTGCCAAATCTGTTAAAATTCCCCTTCCCCAACTGTTAGCAAAACTGGGTAAGTCTGCATGACCAATTGTTCCTAATAACCTGTCACCTACTCCATAAGCAGTAAAAGCATAACCGCTAAATAATACCCCCATACTGACACCAAATAAACCTAAACGTTCACTAAGATGATATTTTTCACAACAGAAATTATGAACATTTTTAATATCTAATGCTGTTTTTTCAAATACCTTTGCTAACAGTTGAGTATCAAAATTAATTCCTCTTTCTATTAAAGGTTTGATTTCATTTTCTACAGATGCGGTAAAGGTTCTTACTAAACTCCTTTCACCACCAAAGGGAGTATCAAATAAAGCTACAGCTATACCCATTTGTGTTAAGGTAGGAATAATAAAATGATTCCATTGATAGGGCGCACACATCCCTTGAAGACCGATAATTAAAGGAGTATCCTGGGGTTTTCTGTGACTGGGAAGAAAAACAGCTACAGGGAAACCGCTTAACCTATCATCAATATCAGCTATTCCTGTGTAATTATAAGGTTCATAAAACCAATAGCGATCGCCATTTATTCCTTCATAATTGATTTGATCAGCACCGTGAATTTTCGTATCCATAAATCAAAAATAGCTATAAATTTCACATTACATTGTTTATGTAATTATATATTATTCTGCAAATTTCTAGAAAGTAAAAACATCCTCATAGATATCAGCCATGTCTAAAATTAACCCTACTGAATCTAAATGTAATTTATCATCTTTATTTATCAAAGTTTGAATAGTCCATTTACCTAATTCATGTTGACGATAAACGTCTACTTTTACTTCTTCTTGAGAAATTAAAACATATTCCTGTAAATTTGCTATTTTTTTATAATTAATCAGTTTTTCTCTTCTATCTATTGTTTCCGTACTAGGTGATAAAACCTCAATAATTAAACAGGGATAATTTAGAAAATAACGATCTTTATCTTCAGAGTCACAACTAACAACTACATCAGGATAATAAAAGATAGTTTGATTTGTATTTTGATTTGCAGAAATGAGATTTATTTTCACCTTCATATCTGACATAAAGACATTACAGGAACTACCACGTAATTGAGAACGTAATCTACTAGCAACATTAAGAGTAATGATATTATGTTCTTTACTACCACCAGCCATAGCAAAGACTTCACCATCAAAATATTCATGACGGATATCGCTGGTTTGTTCTAATTTGAGATATTCTTCGATAGTGAAAACATAGAGAGGTGATTGCATAGTTTTTATATTTTCGGAATATAGGTGTTATTAACTTTTATTTCTTGGGCGTTTATATAGTAACATATTTGTTATATCTAAAACATCAGCATGACTCATAACATTGGTTAGTAGCATAAAATCACCCAAAGAACTTTTCTCACTAATTATCAACAATGACTAGGCAAACCCATGATCAATTTGCTAAAGAATACCTAGAGGAATTATTAACACCTGTAGGAACAATCAAAAAAAGTGAAAAGGTGAAAAGCGAAGTTCAAGAAATTGATGTTTGGTTTGAACCTTTTCCTACTCCCACTCAGGAAAATTTACCTTTAGGTTTATTAGGGAAGATAGCGAAAACTCAATGTTTAATTGAACCTTTTCGTAACCCACCATCAGAAATAGAAATTCGCAGTTGTTTACTCAAATTATATGCTGTTCATGGCGATATTGTCAGAAAAGCAAAACGAGAAAACAAAAATATTACTGAATCAGAATTACCGATTTTATGGATTTTAACACCAACTTTCTCATCAAGGATGATTACCGGGTTAGGTGCAACGGAAATAGAAGAAGATTGGGTTAAAGGTGTTTATTTTCTGCCCAATATTTTGAAAACAGCAATAGTTGTGATTCATCAATTACCAGAAAATGAAGATACCTTATGGTTAAGAGTTTTAGGGAAAGGAGGAACACAAAAAAGAGCAGTTGAGGAGTTAACGACTTTACCAGAAAATAACCCTTTTAGGGAGAATTTGTTAGAAATTTTAGCGGACTGGCGGAAGAATTTAGAATTGAGAGATAATTTAAGTAAGGAAGAAGAGGAAGTGATTATGAACTTATCACCAGCTTATTTACAACAAATAGAAGACTGGAAGCAAGAAGGAAAAGAGGAAGAACGATTTTCTTTAATAACTTCTCTGTTAGAAGGACGGTTTGGTAGTTTAGATGCTGAGTTATCTGATGCGGTAGAAAAGATTGCTAAATTTCCTATTGCTGAACGCACTCAGTTACTTTTGTCTTTGGGTATTTTATCCCGTGAGGAGTTGTTAAAAAGATTGCGGAATGGGGAATAATAGGATATAGTTGTTAAGGATTTTTTTGATATAACGCTAAACATCGTTACCAAATTTAAAGCAGTAACGATGTTTTTGGAATCAAAATTAATGTATAATCTTGATAAAAATGGATAAAAAATCATGAAAATTTATCAATTGATATTCCAAGGATGTGCGCTGGTTCTGCTGACTGCTTTACCTTCTTTGGCGGAAACAAAAGGTAAAAAAGTTATTTTAGTTCCGGGCGAGAATCTTTTTCCTATTAAATGTGAGACTATCCAGGGTAGTATTGATGCCAATGATAGGATTGATCCGCCAGGAAGTCTTCATGATTCTGCGTCAAGATATGATTCATATAGAGTCAAGACTGATCCAGGAAATATTGTCTTTTTTGAACTTACTATTCCCAATCAGAATAATTATAATTTTAACCCATTAATTACCACACTAGAAGTTGATAAAGAAACTCGTCTTTCTATGGCGAGATATTCTATTTCGGGAGATAAATTACCAGTTGAAAATCCCGATCAAACGAAAACAGTACCACACCAAGTATGGTATTTTAGTCGAAAAGCTACTGAAAATACAAATCGGAATTTATATATTTCTTCCACATCTTCCGGCACTTATAATTTGAGAATAGCATACACTAGACCAAGCATTAATCTTTCTGAATCAGAGGTAGAAGGAGCAATACGTGATCAAAGCCAATTGTTATTAGGACTTACGCATTGACAAAGTAGGAAAATAGTGTATTGATAAAAAGTGTCATCTACTCAGCAGGTATCGGACAATCAGAAAAATCAGTAAAC
>RDXV01000016.1 GCA_004292695.1 Nostocales cyanobacterium
TGTTGCTTGCTTACCTTCAGTTGGGTCTTGAATCCTAGTAGCATAATTGTATTTTACAGCCAAAGAAGCACACATAACAAGAGCCGATGACTTTAACTGACAGCATAAGTAGGCAATTGTTAGTAATTGTTAGCTTTTGGCTTACTGTTAATTAACCCCATCACCCTATCTTTTCCTGACTCCTGTTTAAAAAAACTTAGAGAATTGTTTTGGCGATCGCATTTTTGGTGCGAAGTGATATATATAGGGACAATCATAAAATTCCCTTACTGCAAATCACATTATAAGGATTAATTTTTTACCATGCTGTCAGTCAGAGATGCAGAAGCCACTATTTTAAATGCTGTGAAACCCCTGGATAACCAACTAGATGTGGAATTCGTAGATTTGCTGATGGCGAATAACCGCATTTTAGCAACTCCTGTGATCAGTTCCTTGAATTTTCCCCATTGGGATAATTCGGCGATGGATGGTTACGCTGTGCGTTATGCAGATTTACAGTATGCTAGGTCTGATCAACCAGTGGTTTTGGAAGTTGTGGAAGAAATTCCCGCAGGTTATCAACCCCTGGTGACTATTCAACCAGGTCAAGCAGCACGTATTTTTACGGGTGGTGTGATGCCTAATGGTGCTGATACTGTGGTGATGCAGGAGAAAACCCACCGCCAAGATCACCGGGTGTTAATTTTTATTCCTCCTCAACCCCAAGAGTTTGTGAGACATAAGGGGGACTTTTATCAAGCTGGTACGGAATTATTACCTGGTGGTATTACTTTGAATGCTACAGAAATTGCCATTTTAGCGGCTGCTGGCAGGGAGCAGGTAGGGGTTTTCCGTCGTCCAAAGGTAGCAATTTTTTCTTGTGGTAATGAATTGGTGATGCCGGAACAGCTACTGCAACCAGGACAAATTGTAGACTCTAATCAGTTTGCTTTGGCTACTTTGATGCGAGAATGGGGAGCGGAAGTAATATTACTGGGCATTGTTCAGGATGATCCGGCAACTTTAAAAGAAATTATAGATTATGCGATCGCCAATGCTGATATTGTGATTTCTACAGGTGGTGTATCCGTTGGTGATTATGACTACATTGGTAGAAGTTTAAAGTCTCTGGGCGGTAAGGTACATTTTCAATCTGTCCAAATGCGTCCGGGAAAACCCTTAACTTTTGCTACTTTCCCAAATTGTTTATACTTTGGTTTACCAGGAAATCCTGTATCTGCGCTGGTAACTTGTTGGCGGTTTATCAAACCTGCAATTAAAAGAATGGCGGGACTTTCCCAAGGTTGGGGAGGAAATTATTTCAGGGTGCGATCGCAATCTCAATTACAATCTAATGGGAAAATGGAAACTTATATATGTGGTAAGTTATACTTAGCAAATGGTAGTTATCATTTCCAAGCATCCCCAGGTAGCGACAATTCGGGTAATTTAGTCAGTTTGGCACAAACTAACGCCTTAGCAGTTATTCCAGTTGGACAAACCTTGGTTTCTCCCGGTGAGGAAGTGGTGGTGTTGCAACCATAGGAGATCAAGGAGTCAGGAGATAGAGGAGATCGAGGAGTTAAAGAGAATAAAGAACTAATTTTTCACCCCATCACCCCATCACCCGCTCCTTGACAAAATAGTATATTTGTACTACTATAAATTCATCGCCTCCAAGCTGTAAACGACATTTGGAAGATGGACGCAAATTCTATGATGAAACACTATATTCTCAATCTTAATCCCACCGCCAAACATGAATGGGATCGTTGTATTGTAAGAGATCCGCTGACTGCAAAACGTCCAGATATAGCAAAACTCATTGCTGAAGCAGTAGGAGAGACTACCGGAAGTTATTTAGTCAGTGTAAATATTGAAGTCAAGGTATTAGAAGAAGCAGCTACACAACAAACAGAACAACTATCACTACCGATATCTGAAGTAAATATACCTTCACAGATACGGGAAGCAGCTTAATATCAAGGAGTTCAAGGAGTTCTAGGAGTTCTAGGAGTCAGGAGAATAAAGAACTAATTTTTCTCCCTCTCCCCCCTATTCCCTATTCCCTATTCCCTATTCCCTATTACTTAGTAATTTCTGTAGTAATTCCTGTGTTAATTGTATGAATGCTTTAGCACCTGCGGAAGTTGGACTCATTAAAGAAACAGGCATAAAACTATCAACAGCTTTGGCTACATTGACATCTACAGGTATTTGAGCTTGACAGATAGTTTCTACACCAAAATCTTCGACTACACGGTGCATTACTTGTTTATAATATCTGCCAGTTAATAAATTATTGTTGCACATACTAAAAACAATTCCCAACATTTTAGTGTTTATTTTTGCTTCATGTTCGTGGCTATCTTTTAACTTGGCGATGCGTCTTTCTAATAATTGAATTCCCACCACAGATAAAGGTTCTGGTTTAGCGGGAAGTACATAAAAATCGCTAGTTGCTAAAGCGCTCCGAGTCATGAGATTATAACCAGGGGCGCAGTCTAGGAGAATAAAATCATATTGATCACGGACTGGTTTTAAAATATCTCTAATTAACACTCTTTCAAAACGATTCCAGATTGTTTCAAAATCACTTTCTCCCAAGGCTACAGCTTGGTTATGTAGCATTTCCGAGACGACAAATTCATCATATAAATCTATATCTCCTGGTAATAAATCTAGTCCTGGAAGTTTACATAACTGTGGTTCAATGATGTCATTAATGTTTAATTTTGATTCTGGTTCTGGGTTAATTACTTCATCTATTAAATATCTAAAGGTTTTTCTTTGTTTGCGACGTTTGGCAAATTCTAGGGGTGACATTAAGCTGAGGGTAGCACTAATTTGACTATCTAAATCGAGAACAAGTACCTTTTTTCCGTGATTTTGTGCTAAACAGGTGGCTAAGTTAACGGTGAGTGTGGTTTTACCGACTCCACCTTTCATGTTTGCGGTTGCAATTACATATCCCATTTTTATTTCCTCTGCTGACGCATTCCCATTAATGTAGCGTAAATATTATCTAATAAATTTTCACTTTGGCTAATTTATTCTTTTGGTAGATGCGAGAATGTGCTTTAAGATATTATTTCCCATTTAGACAGCTAATGTATACAGATTTTCCGAGAAGTAGGGGTTGTTTGTTAAGGTAGTCGAATCGTTTTCACGAATAAACTTTGTAAGCGATGTAACTGAAAACCGACTTTATAAAGTAAATCACCTTTACCTAATAGATATGCTGCGTCTATTTCTGTTCCACCTAAAACAATTTTAGAATCTGCTTCGCTGGAGGTACGTAAAGCAATTCTTCCGGGTAAATTTGAGCGAATAATAGGGGTAACAATACCCGCTTCTGGACGTTGGGTAGCAATAATTAAATGTATTCCTGCTGCTCTTGCCATTGCACCTAAACGTTTGATACTTTGTTCTAATACGGTGCGAATTTCTTTTTCTGCCATAAAATCACCATATTCATCAAAAATACAGACTATTCGGGGTAAAGGTTGGGAAGATTTTTGATTATAAACTTTTAAATCTGTACATTTATTTTTTTCAAATTTTTGATAGCGAGATTCCATTTCTATCACTAATTCTTCCATTAATTCGATTGCGCTTTCACTATCTTTAACTACTGGTGAATATAACCAGGGATTTTGTTCAAAATCTGGAAATGTTACTCTTTTCGGATCAACTAGGGCAATTTTTAGATGTTGGGGAGAATGACGGTATAGTAAACTGAGAAGTAAGGATCTCAAAAATTCACTTTTACCGCTGCCGGTTGTTCCTCCTACTAAAAAATGACAAGTATTCGGATCAGATAAATCAGCTTCTAATAAATTACCATCAATACCTATTCCTACAGCAATTTTAACAGGTGTATTTGCTGGTAAAAACTGCTTTTGAATATAATCTTCAAATTTAGCAATTTGTCTATCTTTGCGTGGTAAATCAACACTCACATAACCAGCTTGGGGAGCAATTAAAGGGGGATTTTCTAAACCTAATTGTACTTGTAAATCAGCAGATAATTTTAAAATTGCCGGAACTTTTACCCCTAAATGGGGTTTAATTTTCACCCGAATAAATGCTGGACTGATATCAGCCCCATGATAATCCACATTAACTTTAAAAGATGCTAGAGTCGTAACTAAAGATTCCCCAATTTCATCAGCATTAATAGTTGGTAAATTCTCCACCTTTTCTAAGGGGGGTTGGGGGGGATCAGATTCCCCAATTTCATCAGTATTAATAGTTGGCTTAGTTATCAACAGATCACATATATCTATCATTTTATCTATACATTGACTCAAAGAAACTTTAGTATCAAAAAAAGTCTGACACTTTTGTTGTTGAGGACAAATTTCACATAAATGGGGTTGAGTTGTTGCAGGTGGTGGGTTAGGGTTGGGAGATTCCCATTTTAACCATTCCTGCATTTGTAATAGTTTGTAGGGAATTAATTGATGAACAGTATTTTCTAATTGTTCCCAGGAATATTGATAATCTTTAAACTCAGGTAACACACAATAAACCGCAGAATCTACCGCAGATTTTTTCTTTTGAGATAACATATAACTATATAAAGAAACCTGTGCTAACTGTGCTGCGGGATCTACAGGTTGATAGGTTTTAAACTCTATCATACACAGGCGTTTAACTTCAAAATTAAAGACTAAACAATCAAATTCACCTCTAACTAATTGCTTGGTATGATCAGGTAAGTTAAAATAATATTCTAAAGTTCTTTCTTCTTGAATAAAAGTATTTTTAATTACTGTATCAGCACTACAATAACGCCGATTAATAATTAATAATTCAGTGAGTTTTTTAATTAATCCTTGTATTCCTTGCCAAATTTGTAATAATGCAGGTGCTTTACTGTCATCTTGACTGATAATATTTTGTAAATAAGGGAAGAATTTAATAGTATAAAATAGTTGTTGAATATTTGATGATATTTGATCTAAATTTAGGCGATTTGCATCAGCAGTAAATAAAGATTTAATTTTGGGGTTAATCAATAGTAATTGTATCAAATCATCGGCTAATTTATGAAAAACATTACCAATACCGGAAATAGAATTTTTAGGAAAAAATATAGCTTTATCATCAAAATGATGGTTGAGATAAAATAAACGCGGACATTCAAACGCTACTCTAACTTTAGTTGGTGTTAAAGATGAATTTTCAGATTTATTATTTACCATATTAAAAATCTCATTAATAGCTTGAGGGTGAGATATTTGTAGTAAGCGACGATGGACAGCAGCTAAATAAACTGTATCCATTGCTGCGTATTTTAACTGTTTTTGAGTGAGAGGGCGTTTTCCCCAGTCACTTGTTCCTTCTTCTGCATCTACATCAGAAAATTGACAAAGTTCTACAGCTAAGGTTTTCAGTTTTAAATTACTAACTAGCAGTTTTTCACGGGTAATTTTTCTCGATAATTGGTATGTACAAATAATATTTTCTGCTAAGTTTTTACCTAAGTATTTTAAATCAAATCCAGAGTTATGAAAAACCTTAGCAATTTCTGATTTTGCCATGATTTGATTGATAAAATAATCTATCAAATCTGGTTTATCTAAAACATCTAAAATGATAGCATCTTTACCAGTTAAGTCTTGAGAATTAGCCAATACTTGAATTAATGATAATCTGGGGTAGGGAGTATTCCAATCAGCAATTTCTGTATCTATCCATAGGGTTTTGTATTGGGATAGTTGGGAAATTTGCTGATATATTTCCGCATCTTTTGTAAGGTAGTGCATTGACTGAAATATAGATTATGGGTGATAAGATCCCCGACTTCTTTTACAATCATTTTAATAAATTAAAAATTAAGTGCAGAAGTCGGGGATCTGAGTATTAAAAATTGCTATAAATGAATGCTTACATTATATTTGAGGATTCCAAGAAATTAACTGATCTTGTAATTTTGCTTTTGGGTTCATAATCTTAGCTTTCCTTTCCTGACATAATAGGTCAATTAACATTTTAATGTCAGTTTCTTGAACATCAGAAAATTGATTAGATGCTTGAGAAATTAATGTAGGTACTCCCATAAATCCTTGAGTTTTGATGAGATTTAAGATAAAATCTTTTACAGGTCTGTAATCTTTTCTCTCTTTGATGATTGGATCTGGTTCTGGTTGAGAAACGAGACCTAAATCATGTAATAAAGTACATTGTTTATGCAAGATTTGAGATTGACGTATTAAAGATTCTAGTCCTTGTACATTAATCGTTTTCCCACCAATTACTAATTCTTGAGATTTGGCAGAATTGACGAAACTTTGGTATGTTGCCAAATAATGAACTGCTGTTAGACTTGGTTTGATGTGTTGGTGATGAGTGTTTGTAAAAATCTGCCTATAAAGTTGATTTCCTGCAAGATTTGGTTTTCCTACATTTCCAGCGCGAATTAAATAAAGAGTTTTACAGCTATTGTTCTGAATTACATTTTTACAAGCATTCATAACATGAAAAAAAGTATTCATGCTAGAATCTTCTGTCCAGACTATTCCTACTCTTTCTTGTTTGTGAGACTGCTGATAACTCAAGGAATAAGTAGCATATCTTCCAGTTAAAAGTTTAGGTTTAATTCCCTGGATTTGTAAAGCTGATAGAGATTGTTGTAACATCTGCATTAAGTCAGATGAGGATAACAGAGATAATTTTGTAATTTTACTTTGAATTTTGCTATATTCTTTCTGCCATAGTAATTCAAATTCTGCTTGAATTGTATCTGTATTATTAGTATGTTCTGACTTTCCGTCATTGGTAGTTCTAGTTCGTAAACCTTCTTTATATTTTTGATATTCGTCCCGACCTAAAACTAATACATTTCTAGGTTTAGTTTTACCACCAGGATAATTTTTTTCTAGAATTTGCCTACTCAGCGGAAAAATAGAAGATTCAGGTTTGGAATTTGCTAATTGATGTAATGGTTTGAGGTGATAGTTCCAAAGTGATTCTGCTTGTTCTATAGTAATATCTTTTAACTTAATCTCTCTTTCTATTCGAGCTTTATCCGCTCTGAAAATCCGATCAAAATTGCGATTCCACGTTTGTGTGATTACACTTATAATAATTAAAAAATTTTTTAGATTATCTGCATGAAAACTTGTATTAACATTAAAAAAAGGTTGTACATCTAAAAAACCTTCAGGTGAATGGGGCATACTGTCAAAGTTATCAAAACATAAAACAATTGGTTGGGTCTGTGTGGAAATTCTGCCAAAATTTGTTAAAATGTTTTTTGCTGCATCTTCCGTATCAATGCAGTTTTTAACTTTTATTGCTTTCATTGATTCTTCACTTAAATCATCTCCTCGCAACCATTCGCAAGCTGTATCATATAATTCGGGATTTGCTAAATCATGCAGCACGCCAAAAAAGATATCAGGGTTATAGATACCTGCTTTTTGATAGGTATATTTGAGATGTTTAATAAATCTTTGGCGATTACTTTGTAATGCTTCCCAAAAATTATCATTAAATATTATTTTTGTGATATCACTTCTGGTAAAAGCTGATAAACTTTTTAGCCACAACATCAATTGTGATTCTTTTTCACCTTCAGGAATTTGAATTAAACTATCAACTGTATGGCGTAAAATATGCCGCCAAATATAGTTACTATCAGGCCAATTACATAATATATATACGAAGAATGCTTTGCTATTTAAGGTACGTTTAAGCCGACCTAATAAATAGCTTTTCCCAGACCCAGGTTCACCTTCTAGCGAAATTGTACGACTACGATGATCCATACTTAATAACTTGAGTAAATCTTCAATCTGAATTATTACATCTTGATGAATTGACTCAACTATTAGGGATGAATCTTGCTTATCAGCCCAGAAATTAGTAGCTGCCAAATTTATCAAGTCAAAAGGATTGACTTCGCGTTTAATGATATTGTTTATGTCTGTCATAAATAAAATTTGGTGAGAGGATGAACTCATGAAAAAATGAAATACTCTGAAAAATTGTTAATTCACTATTATGAAAAATAGTGAACCACCAATATTTTGAGGAATACCAGCATCAATTTGTTCTGGGGTGTAAGCAATAGGTTCTTGTAAAGAACTTAAATCTATTTTGTCATTTCTTTGCAACCTATACAAAGCCTGATCTAATTCATCTCTTGATAAAGGTGGTTGTAACTTTTCTCGCAGATGAAAAATAGGCAAATAATTCTCTGTACCCAGTTCCCGATCTAATTTTTTAATAGTCTCTAAAATCTGTTCATCACTGGGTTTGCTGATGGTTTCTATTTCTGATTTTTCAATGGTAGATAATACAGAAGTAACTGTTTCTGAATGACGTAAATTTTTGCGTAAAAATCGGAGATAATTACCCAATAAATCTAAACTAATAACAGGATTGTTACTTTGATTGGGAATAAATTCATCACGCAAAAATTCAATTCCCCTTGCAGTTAACCACACTTCAGCTTTGACTCTTTTCATTTTGATTTCTACATCAATCAAACCCCTTCCACTCAATACTGTTAATATCGCTTCTCGTTCATCTGATTTCAAACCAGAAACTTTAATTTCACTGGGGGCAATTTTTTTAGAACTTTTACCGATTTTTTCTAATACTTTGAGTTCTTTATCACTAATGGGTAACTGACTGGAATCTAATTTTAATAACGCCTGGCCAGCATCTAAAATCTTGACTGTGGCAATTTCACGGGAATATTCTACCAGTTGGCGATCGCCCAAATCTCGGCAAATTTTGTTTTTCTCTTTTTTAAAGGAATCAAAAATACTGGAACTTAACCCAGCCCGGTAGTTAGGACATCCCAATAGTTTTAATACAAATTTAAGCTCTTTAGTATCCATGAATTTGATATTTATGAATGTTAACCAAGAATAATCCCAGGTTAAACAAAGAAAAATTGACACTCGTTTATTATAGTAACTCCAACGAGTGCCACTTTTCACTAAATATCATGCAAATTTTTAATTACTGCATTCTGACGTACCTATGTAATGATCTTGACGAAGCTAATTAATTGTTAACTCCCATAGTATGGGAATTAATCTTAAAAGAAACTGTTTTAATTATCTGAGAAAACTTCAGATTTGACGACTTCCAGATAAGATTTACCAAACTCTCGATCTGGTTCAAGATAGTTACCTTCAGCCCATTCATTCCATGACTTAACAAATATCAATTTTTCTTGATCAGGTTTGGTAGCAACTAAATTCAAAGCATCTCTTAAATGATTTCTAAACAATTCAGGAGTAGAATCTTTGTAGACTACCCCATTAGCTTGACTACGTGGTGTATTATCCCAATTGGGAAGTACACTGGGCAGAAAATTACTTTGAGGAGGTACTTTGGGAAATGCGTATTTAATGACTTCGCTGTATTCATAAATTCTAGGAATAGAAAAATTCTCTCTCAAAATTTCCTGTAAATCTTTCCCTACCATTTTATATAAAATCTTACTAATTAATGGCTTGGGAATACGTCTTAAATTTTCTGATGGAGCTTGGCTTGTGAAACCATCAAAACCATCACTTTTATGATCCCAATTTTCATTCATAACAATGCCTACAAAATAAATTCCTGGCAGTCCAGCTTTGTCGGCAAGTTCACGCCAATAGTCTGTAAATTCTCTTTTGTTTGGTAATTGATCTGGCTTAAAGACTACAAACAGCGGTTTACCATCTACTTTAATATAACGGTCATCTGTAAATGCTGGTAACACACTATTAAAATGAGCTTCATAATCTTCTTTACCTGGGTATAGTTGCTGAATCAAAGTTGTATTAGGAGAACCATACCAAATTCCCGTCCAACTATCATTTGCCCAAGCAAGACAGAAGGGAAAATTTGGCTCACCTGATTTCAAAACCTCGTTAAAAGGTCTTTCTAATATTCGTTTACCATTACCAAACCAGTAGTGCCAGTAACAAAATCCTTCAATCCCATACTCACGCGCTATTTCTGCCTGTGCTATACGAGTTTCTGGGACTCGCAGATCATAAAATCCTAAATCAGCAGGTAAACGTGGTTGATAGTGACCTGGGAATAAGGGTTTAGCTTTTGTGACATTTGTCCACTCAGTAAATCCCTTACCCCACCATGTATCATTTTCAGGAATAGGATGATATTGAGGAAGATAAAAGGTCAGTAATCTTGCTTTCTTTTTTATATCCATGATCTTAAACACAGGTTTGTCGTAATTGTTGAGCAGTATATTCATTTTGGTAACATTTAACAAGTGGTTACGACAATAAACCGGATAAATAACAATGGCTGTCAACAATTGCTCTAAATCCAATTAATCTGAAAATAAAAAAATTCTACTTTGCAAATTAAATTTAGGTAAAAGTTGCATAAATTATCATATTATTAAGTTCATCTGAATATTTTAAATGCCACTCAATTACTTCCCCGGAAACAAAACAACTAACTGTACAGAAGGATGCGCTTTCGGATCAATAATTTTAATCTTATTTTCCCAACATAATTGTTGAATTAAATTATCAAGCTGCAATTCACTCAAATGAGAAAATACACTAACTGCTTTCTGTAACAAAACCTGTCTACTTAAACAAGACTGAGTAATAACTAAATTAAATATATAATCCTTAGCATTTTTTACATCTATATGTTTTTTGATGGGTTTGAATACATTCATCTCACCACGAGAATCATAATTTTTATCATCAATATTAACTGGGTTTTTAACTATTCCTAAATCCTGCAACAAATCACAATCATCTAAAATTCTAGTTGCAGCAATCAAAGATTGTAAATTCCTTAAACTAATCACTTTACTACCAACCACTAAATCACCTTCTCGCGCAGTTTTTACCAAACTGTGATAAGTAGCTAAATAGTGTACAGAATCTAAACTAGGAATAATATAACGATGTTGTGGTTTCAGAAAAATATCTTGATAAACTTGATAACCGCGACTTTGAGAACTACTTAAATCTTGAGAACGAATGAGAATTAACTTTAAAGAAGGATTTTTTTCTAAGGTTTTTCTACAAGCTTCCATAGCATAGAAAAAACTTTCTGAATTTTCATCTTCTGTCCACACGATACCAATATTTTGTTCCGTATTTGGAAGTTGATAACTTAATGAATAACTCGCATATTTACTTCTGATAAATAATGATGTTGCCACTTCTTTGATACCAAATAATAATAAAACATCTTGCAATATTTGAATTAATTCTGTAGATGATAATTTATGTATTTTTGAAATTTGTTGTTGAATTTGTGAAAATTCTTCATACCATCTCACCTTAAAGTAATAAGTGATATCTAATTTATCTTGAATATTTTTATGTAAATTAAAATCTGTTTTTTGTTCATCTCTTAATAACCATTTTTTATAAGCATTAAATACACTTTTTCCATATATACTTACATCCCTAAAATTCATTCTCCCTATAGGAAAGGATCTCTCTAAAAATTGACGATTTAATGGATATAAAGGAGAACTTGGTAAAGATTTTGCTTGTTTATGTAAAGATTCTAACCTAGATCCTAACATTAACTCTGCTTGGGCTAAACTTACATCTTTTAATTCTATTTCTTGATCAATACTCTCTGGATATAATTTTTGAATATCCTCTTGATATTCTTGCCAACGATGACTATTAATACTGAAAATAATGACTATATTTTGATTATCTTCTCTGATTTTAGCATTTATTTGAAATAAAGCATCTAAATCTAATCTACCGTTGGGTAATTTAGGCAAACTTTCTAAATGATAAAAACAAATAATTATAGGTTGAATTTCACAAGTAATGATACTTAAATTAGTTAATGTTTCTCTAGCTGTTGTTTCTGTATTTATAGACTTTTCTACTCCTAAACTTTTTAAAGATTCTGCTGCTAAGTCATCACCACGTAAATACCTAATAGCTAACTCATATAATTCTGGGGTAGTTAATTCATATAAAATACTAAAAAAATCATCAGCATTGTGAATTTTGACTTTTTTATATTTTTCCTTCATTTTGCTGATAAAGTTTTGTTTATCACTTTTAAAAAAATTCAACAATTTATCTTTCTCTTCTTTAATTTTTGATAAATATAATAATAACGGTGAAGTTATTTTCTCATTTTTTGGTTTTACTAAACTGTCAACTGTATAGCGTAAAATTCGCCTCCAAATACTATCTCTTTTCGCAAATGGAGGAATTTTTACAAAAAAACTTTTATAGTTTAATTTAATTTTTAAACTGTTTAATAAGTAAGTTTTACCACAACTACTATCCCCAGTGATTAATGCTGTTCTTGTGATATGATCCTGTAAATTTTGACTTAATAATGTTTCAATTTTGATAAATGTTTCTTGGTGAAGATAACTAATTGTTGATTGTTCTTCAAGATTGTGATTAATAAATTCAGGACAATAAAAATTGTCAAAGGGGTTAATATTCCGCAAAATAATATCATCAATGGACTGCATGATAATTTTCTCCTAACTTACTTTGTTTTACTAACAAAAGTAGATACTATGAATATTAGCCCTGAATCACTTTTTTAGTTTATGATCTAATTAAGATGAGATTATATTTTAATTTAACTGTCATTGTAGAATTTTTCAGCTAAACTCCAGATTTTCTCACCTGTTCTGTATAATCTTGGGGACGAAGTTGACGAAAAGTTTGTAAAGCTAAGTTTCTTAAACTCTGGGGTAAATAAGATAAAGTCAACCCCATTAATGTTTTATTGTTGTTACCTAAAACCTGACTTGATGCTTGTAAAACTTTCCTTCCTTCTGCTGTATCTCCATTTTCAATTAACCTTAAACCTAAAATTTGTTGAGTACCTGCTAATTTTTGCAATCGCAATTTTTCTAACTCTAGATCATCAAATCTATAACTATCAATACAAAACACCTTAGCTTTCAAAAAATGCAAATTTTGTTTTAAACTTGTCTGTCCACCATGAAACCGATATTCCATCAAATACTCAGGTAAAAAATACCCTTGTTTACCAGCAATAGCTAACCTCACCAACAAATCAAAATCCTCACATCCATCAGCTTGAGGACGCATAAAATCAACTTCTACTAAACAATTTCTTCTAAATAAAGTTGAACCTACCTGTAAACTTTGATTGATGAAAGTTTCCTTCACCAAATCATCAATTACACCATTCAACTTATCCTTTCCCCACTTCCGTGAATTCTCCAAAGTTGCAGATTCAATTCTTTCATTATTTTGATTAATGATCCAATGATTTGTACACACAAAATCTATGTTTGCATTTACATCTAAAACCTTTACAGTTTTCTCTAAAAACTCCGGTGTAATAGCATCATCATCATCAAATTTAATAAAATAATCCCCTGTTGCAGCTTCAAAACCAGAACGCATATTGCGACTACGGCCACCATTTACAGGTTGTCTAATATAACGAATTCTCGGATCATTCCATTTACTTACCACTTCCGTAGTGTTATCTGTAGAACCATCATCACAGATAATTAATTCAAAATCTGTGTATGTCTGATTTAAGACACTATTAACAGCATAGGGAAGTAAACCTGCTCGGTTATAAGTGGGGATGCAAACACTAACTTTAACCATAGGAATTAAAACTTGTAGAAATACGCTAATTCAAATAAATTTCCAACCCTGAGAGATTTGATGTCATTAAATCATTAAATCTTTACCCAGAATCTTAACTTATTTTAGTATATTATGTTATTGTTTACTCAATAAACTCCCAGATTTTACTGATAAATTTATTACATTTATGAATATTCTCATGCTATCCTCCACCTTTCCCTACCCACCAACTAGGGGAGGTACTCAAGTGAGAACTTTTAATTTACTCAAATACCTAAGTCAAAATCATCATATCACCCTTCTTACTCAACGGGAGTCTGATGTTACAGATGCAGAAATATCAAGTTTACAAGAATGTGTTAATCAGTTAGTGGTTTTTGAACCTCCCGTAGCAGTATCAGGAGGAATACTGAAAAAAATCCAGCGTTTAAGTAACTTTTTGCTAACTGGTACTCCCCCCAGTGTACTGAGTCGCTATTCTATAGAAATGCAAACATGGATTGACAATTTTCTGAAATCGGGTCAATGTGATCTAGTTACCTGTGAACATAGTGTTAATGAAATTTACATTCGTCCTGAATTTAAAACTCATGTTAAAACTATGGTAAATATTCATAGTTCTGTATATGGAACTTGTCTCAATCAATTAACAACCGGAACATCAGAAAATAAATTACGAGACAAAATTAACTTACCTTTATTGCGTCGTTATGAGCAAAATTATTGTGCTAAATTCAGCAAAATTGTAGTTACAACTTTAGAGGATAAACAACAAATCCAACAATTCCAACCAAATTCAGAAATAGCTGTAATTCCTAACGGTGTGGACTTGTTTACCTTTTCTAAACGTTCTCAAGATCCAGGAGGACATCGGATAATTTTTATCGGTGCAATGGATAACTTAGCTAATATTGATTCTGTCTGTTTTTTCAGTAATCAAGTATTACCAGAAATCCAAAAAATCTATCCTGATGCAACTTTCGATATTGTTGGTTCTCGTCCAGATCCAGCAGTTTTAGAACTGGGTAAAAAACCGGGAATTAATGTAGTTGGATCTGTTCCTTCTATGGCTGAATATTTACATAAATCTACGGTTTGTGTAGTACCTATGCGGACAGGTTTCGGAATTAAAAACAAAACCTTAGAAGCAATGGCCGCAGGTATACCAGTTGTGGGAAGTGATCGTGGGTTAGAAGGTTTGGATGCAGATGGCATTAACACACCACTACGAGCCTTGAGAGCAAATAAACCCGCAGAATATGTAGAAGCTATTTCTCGCATATTTGCACAACCACAATTGAGACATCAACTGTCTGTAAACGCTCGACAAATGATCGAAACCCAGTTTACCTGGGAAATTGCAGGTCAGCTTTATGAGCAAATTTGCTTAAAATAAATGTAATTTTGATAACAATAAATAAATCCAAAATGATCTTAAAAGGAGTATCTAGTCATGAGTAATTATGTTCATTGTCCCCGCAACCAAGTTACTCCCCATCTATATCCTGAACGCATTCAAGAAAAAAACCTCTGTGATTTTTGCTGGAATGAATATTGCTTTTGCTGGTCAGAATACTTTATGAGTGAGTGGTATAAAATGCAGACAAACCATGATCAACAAAACAATCCTAAACTATCTGGCGATCGCTCATCTGAATCCAACTAAAAACAAACTACAGTAATAGAGAACACATCTCTTATGGGGTTGTGACATTTTTGAATGTGGAATATCTGTGTCCATTAAAGCAAACTGAACACTGTATGATTTCCCGTAAAGGCATTTAGCCATTAATCATCATCAGGATTTCATCAACATTGGATTTTGAATTACATCAAAATTCTTTTAGCTAGGCACATAAACGACTGTTGAAACTACTAATTTATGTTCATCAGTCTAATTTTGAATAGCTAATTTATAGTGTTTTTTCAGCTTTAAATAAATTGAATTACCAAACTCGCATTTTTGCATTCAAAAATGTCAATTTCTGATATCAACAGCCATACATAAGAGCATGAAAGTGAGTAAAATTAACCTAGAGATATTAACTCAAAAATCTGAATTAATACATCAACACCTATTAGAATTAAATCAAGCTGTTAATATATTACCTTGGATTCCTACTGATTTAGTTTTAAAGGCATTACAGGAACTATATACAGCATCAAAAATATTTCAAACAGCAGCGGCAGAAATCTATCAAAATGAACAAAAGATATTGGAAAGTTATAATTTACTAGAAATACAGTTTCAACAATATCAAGAAATATTTGAATATGCACCCATAGCCTATCTAATAACAAGTGAACAGGGAATCATCACAGAGGCGAATCAAACAGCATCAACTTTACTAAATATCCCTCAACAATCTTTAATCGGCAAACAGATTATTAATTTCGTTCCCTATGAAGAACAACAAAATTTTTATCACCAAATTCTAAAAATATCTACAGATGAAGTTAAAGAAATAATATTACCTATTCAACCACTTAATGATGATCACTTTGATGCCTTATTAACAGTAAAAAGTAAAATTAATAAACAAGATCAATCCACAACTTTACAATGGTCAATACAAAGAATTTATCCTCATCAATCATTAGAAATAACACCGATAAAAAATATCAACGAATTAGAAAATAACTTACAAATACATAGATATGCTAAAGGAGAAAATATTCCTCTTTATCCTAACTTAATTTGGTATGTAAATCAGGGTTTAGTAAAACTGAGTACATTTTCCGAAACAGGGGAGGAAATTATTACTGGGTTAGTAGCACCAAAAATGGTATTTGGATCAACAATGACATCTTTACAAATTTATGAGGCTACAGCCTTAGTTAATGTAGATTTATTGTCTATTTCAGAAACACAGTTGAATTATTCTCCCGCTTTAAAAAATATCATCTTACCCAAAATTCAACAGCATTTAAAACAAGCAGAATATTTTTTATTTATTGCAGGTCAGCGTAAATTAGAAACTAGATTACTCTATTTATTAGAAGTTTTAAAACAAAGAATTGGTGAACCTGTGGCTGAGGGAACACGTTTACGTTTTCACCTCACCCATCAAGATATGGCTAATATCTGTGGTACAACCAGGGTAACAATTACAAGGTTATTAGGACAGTTTCAGGAACAAGGTTTGATTATTATTGATAATAAAAGACATATTATTTGTAAGTAGGATTATCAGTTGAAGAAGGGAACAGGGAATAGGGAATGGTAAGAAGGCAAAAGGCAAGAGTTTATTCTTCTTCATTACCAATTCCCATTACCAATAAAAAGGAATAGGGGCGCTCCTCAACGCCCCATCTATGCAATCAAAATCTACTGCCGAATTATCCTAGCTTTTGGCAATTTGGCAGACGAAATTTTTTAATTTCCTTTTTAATGGAGATATCAGCAAAAACAACGGGATGTTAACGATGTTCCCAGGAAAGGATGGCAGCCCACCTTGAGAACTCAATTAAATCCCTCTTGCCAGTTGTTGATGAAGTACCGCACAACACCCCTATTTGTTGTTGCATTCCTCTAATCTTGGTAATGCTTCATTACAACTGGTCAGATATCTCATAGTATATATATAAATCTTTTAAAGGTTCATCCATGATATGGTTGAGCATTTTTTGATTTGTCCTTAGCAGTGTAAAAGAACATTTAGTTTTCATGATCCATTAATCACGTAACATCTGAGAAATGATTTTATCTGCTTGTAATCTTTGATAAGTTAAGCGGATCAGACTGGCAGTATCAAATAACCCAAGAATATAACAAGCAAATCCTAACGCATCTAATAACATTAAAGGTGTGACACCTTCTTTACTGAGAGACAGAACAAACTCTGTTAGTCCAGGCGCACTGGTATCAACTGGCATTGTTGATAACAAGAAACGAATACAGTCAGCAGATACAATAGTACCTTCTAGTTCTTTGGTGTCAGTTGCTAAACGAACTATACCAGTTAAGATTTGATTAGGTGTGATTCCCTCTTCCATGAGGAGGACAAATAAAGAAGCCAGACTATCGGGAGTATGTTTATCGAGCTTGATATTCATTGTGCTTACATATTTACGTGTAACAATAAACTCAAAATTTTTTGCAAATCCGGAAAATTAATTTAACTTTTTTTTCCACTCAGATATGAAACAATAGATACACCTGCTTCCGTAATTATTAACTTACGGATATCTAACCGTATATTCAAAATAGGTTAATAGTTATCTGTGACTGTTGTTAATTTGTGATTCTCTGTGACATTGGTAACTAATAGAATTCACGTAATTAGTCTTCCTAATTCTATTTAGATACGTAAGAATACAAATCTGTAAATTATACAGAAACATCTGGTTGGAGATAACTTTTTGCACCCTTAACTTTATCTTCAGTAAAACTTTTCTGATTTACGGAAATTCTCTTTATAGTAAATCACATAGCAACATCTTGACTGTGATCTGAGTCTCTATAGAGAAAATTATTAAGACAAAAGAAAAGAGTTGTTTTCCCCAGGTTAAAAAATTATTGAGGTGTAATGTGCGTAAAAGAATTAAATCAAGTTTGTTTGCAACTATATTTATATTTAGCTTGCTAAGTTTTGTTATTTTTGCTATACCTTTAAAAGCAATCCAAGCACAAATAATGATTACCCCAAAGCAGACAACAGAACTAAGGGGAGTGTGGTTAACAAATATTGATAGTGATGTCTTATTTAACAGTGATGGTTTGCAAAAATCTCTAAAACAACTAAAAGATTTAAACTTTAATACGGTTTATCCGACTGTTTGGAATTGGGGTTATACACTTTATCCGAGTCAAGTTGCAGATAAAAGCATTGGTAAATCCTTAGATCCTACTCCAGGGTTACAAGGAAGAGATATGCTCAAAGAAGTTGTTACCCAAGGACATAAACTGGGTTTAAAGGTGATTCCTTGGTTTGAATTTGGATTTATGGCACCTGCTGATTCACTGTTAGCGAAAAATCATCCCCAATGGCTAACTAATCGCAGGGATGGAAGTAAAATTGTTAAAGAAGGGACACATGATCGAGTTTGGTTAAGTCCTTTTCGTCCCGATGTGCAGAAATTTATTCAAGATTTAATTGTAGAAATTGTGAGTAATTATGATATTGATGGTATTCAATTTGATGATCATTTTGGTTTACCATCAGAATTAGGTTATGATCCTTATACAGTAACTCTTTATCAACAAGAACATCAAGGTAAAAAACCGCCTGAAAATTTCAAAGATCCGGAATGGGTAAAATGGCGTGCTGATAAAATTACCAAATTTATGAGACAGGTATTTTTTGCCATTAAAGCTAGTAGAAAAGATTGTTTAGTTTCCGTTGCACCTAACCCCCAAAGATTTTCATATCAATACTATTTAGCAGACTGGCAGAAATGGGAAAGGATGGGATTAGTAGAAGACCTAGTTTTACAAATATATCGAAATGATTTAACTGTATTCATCCAGGAATTAGAATACCCGGAAGTAATCGCAGCAAAAAAACATATTCCTGTGAGCATTGGTATTTTAAGCGGTTTAAAAAATCGCTCAGTACCAATGCAGCAGATAAACACCCAAGTTCAAAAAGTACGCGATCGCCAATTTGCGGGTGTTTCCTTCTTCTTTTATGAAACCCTATGGAACATGAGCCAAGAAAAAGCCGCAGATCGCAAAAACGGCTTTCAAAAAATGTTTCCCAAACCAAGCAAAGGAGAATTTAGAATTTAGAATTTAGAATGAAGAATGGGTAATTGGTAATGGGTAATGGGTAATGGGTAATGGGTAATGAAGAAGAATCAACTCTTGCCTTTTGCCTTTTGCCTTCTTACTATTCCCTATTCCCTATTCCCTATTCCCTATTCCCTTCTTCAATTGATAACTGAATTACCCTATTCCCAACTTCCCAGCTAAAGAGGGAGTTAAAGGTAAAAGGGTACTAATCATTAAAAACAGAGCCAAAAGACCTAAAGCGGCTCTAGCATCATCAGGTTCGGTAATTTCATTTAAACTGGGGCGTTCACCTTCTCTTTGTAAAAAGAAAATCACAATTGCCCAATAAAAAGCCAAAGTATTACCTAAAGAAACCAAAGCCAAAACCACTAAAGTGGCAATTGTCGCTCTTCTTGCAGTTTTGCGGCCATAAATTGCTTGCACAATGCGTCCACCGTCTAACTGTCCTGCGGGCATTAAATTTAAAGCTGTAATCACCAACCCTAACCAACCAATAATTACCAAAGGATGGAGACTAACTAAAGGTTGTTGGAGTGCTGAACCTAGAACTACTCGCGCTAAACTACCGACTAAAATTGAACCTTGGAAAAAAGAATTAGGTAGTTGAAATAAACTTCCAGGGTGAGAAAGTAGTAGACCTATTACCAGCATGATTAAAGAAATAATACCACCAAAAGCAGGACCAGCTAAGGCAATATCAAATAATGCTTTACGGTTAGGTAATAAAGACTGAAAACGAGTAATTGCCCCAAACGAACCAATTTGAACAGCGGGGAGGAAAAAAGGCCAAGTTAAACTGACTTGATGTTTTTTAGCTAACACCCAATGACCAATTTCATGGGTAATTAAAATTGTAAAGATACCTAAACCAATGGGTAAAGCTTCAGAAATTCTCGATGGGTTAGCGAAAAGATCAAAATTCAGTAATAAACCAGCCGCTTCTAAGTTGGTAGCGATGGTTGCTATCAACAGAATTACAGCAAATACTTTCTGTGGTAACTGCATGGGTCGCGGATCATTGCGACTTGGTAGTACAATCATCACTGGTTTTTCGTCTGTATTTTCCACTAAAAACAGACGATATTGTTCACCTAAACGCTCTTGTAAACTTTTGGTGAGGCGGTTATGAACTTCTTCTGCGTCTCCGCGTAGGTTGCCTTTAAAAATTACCCCTTGTTGATAGGGGATAGTTTCTGTGGCGAAAAATGTATCAATCCCAAAAATACCTTTGATTTTGTTGAGGTCTTCTTCTGGGATGGTGATAGTTTCTAGTTTTACTTCTGCTACCACTACGGGTGTTTCATTTTCTGGAGTTTTGGCATTTGTTAAGGCTTCTTCGGCCAATCTTTGGTTTGCCCGTTGTTGCAGGATAGCATCTTGTCCAGCTTGGCGTAGTTGTCTACCTAAGAATATGTATATCCCTGTTGATAGCACTAGCAATAACAATACACCTGCTATATTGATATAAATTCCAGCGGCGAACAAGCCAAAAAATACTAACCAAGGTGCCATCAGCACCACAGACTGTAACCAAGCTAGGATACCCAGCTTACCAAAAGGTCTGGCGCGATAAAAGCCCCAACCCAAAATGGCGAAAGCGACTAGGAGAACAGCCGCAATTATCGGAGTTTCTGACGAAATTAACATCACTCAACCTTTGCTATTAACACAAAACCAGAACCGGTCCAGTTTTGTAGTCATGTTTCATAACTAATCTATAACGCAAATAGCAGTCTACTCAAATTGGGCATGGGGCATGGGGAATTTAGAATTTAGAATTTAGAATTTAGAATGAAGAATGGGGAATTAGTGGGTAAAAACTCTTTTCTTCCCCTGCTTCCCCAGCTTCCCCTGCCTCCCCTGCTTCCCCTGCTTCCCCTGCTTCCCCAGCTTCCCCAGCTTCCCCTGCCTCCCCATCTCCCCATCTCCCCATCTCCCCATCTTCTACTGTCACCTGTCACCTGTCACCTGTCTGATAGGAATTTCAATGATAAATTCTGTTCCTTTACCCAAGGTAGAGTTGCAGAATAAATTACCTTGGTGCTTTTCTACAATAATTTGGTAACTAATAGATAACCCTAAACCTGTACCTTTGCCTACATCTTTGGTGGTAAAAAATGGATCAAATAATTTTGGGACAATTTCTGGAGGTATTCCCGGTCCGTTATCAGCTATTTTGATTAATAGGCGGGAATTTTTAGTTATTTTTGTAGTGATGATTATTTCTCTGGGTTTGGTAATTGGTTTTACTTCTTCTAAAGCATCAATGGCATTACTTAAAATGTTCATAAATACTTGGTTAAGCTGCCCTGGGTAACACTGAATTAATGGCAGTGTACTGTAATTTTTAGTTATTGATATTGCTGGATGATTTTGTTTGGCTTTGAGGCGATTTTGCAAAATCATGATTGTGCTGTCTATACCTTCATGAATGTTAACTTCTTTAACTTCTGCTTCATCTATGCGGGAAAAATTACGCAGTGATAAGACAATTTCTCTAATTCTGTCTGTACCTACTCGCATGGAGTTAAGAAGTTTAATTAAGTCTTCTTTTAAAAAGTCTAATTCTACATCTAAGATTTTTTCTTGTATTTCTTCTGGGGGTTCTGGAAAATATTGTTGATATAAATTTAAAATGCTTAATAAGTCTTGAACATATTCTTCTGCTGGAAATAAATTACCATGAATGAAGTTTACAGGATTATTAATTTCATGGGCAATACCAGCTACCATATTTCCTAAAGATGACATTTTTTCACTATGAATTAGGTGAATTTGTGTTCTCTTGAGTTCTTTGAGTGTGTTTTTCAGGTTTTCAGCTTGTTGTTGTAATTTGATTTCTGCGTTTTTTCTATCTGTTATGTCTGTTGCTACTCCTAACATTTGTTTAGCTGTTCCATCTTCATGGCGATTAAATACTGTATCTCGACTGTATAACCACACCCATTCTCCATTGGATTTTTTCATGCGATATTCAAGTTGCAAAATTTCTCCATCCCTGGAGTTTATAAAATTTTGAAAATGTGCTTTAATTTTTTCTGCATCTTCTGGATGGGTAATTTTAAACATAATTTCTTCTCCCATTTTGTTAATTTCTTCTAGGGAGTAACCTAATAGGTTAGTAATTTCTCTATTTGCGTAAATATTCCGGTTTTGTTCTAAGTCAAAAATATAAATGATGTTGGGTGAAAAGTTGGCAATTCTTTCAATAAAATCCTGGCTTTCTTGTAGTGCATATTCGGCTTTTTTGCGTTCAGTAATATCTATTGTTGTGGAGATGACTCTATAAATTTCGTCTTCGCTGTCTTGGAGTGGGTGCAATGTAGTTAACCACCAGGTGGACTGATTGTTAATATAGTGATGTTCTTCATAATTAATAGGCTTTTTCAATTTTACACAATTTTTATAGTGTTTAATAACTTGTTTTCCTTCTTTTTCTCCATATAAATATTCTGGTGATTTACCTATGATGTCTAATTCGTTGACATTGATGATTTTTTGACCAGATGGATTTAAGCCTACATAGGAAAAATCGCCGTTATCTAAAACATCAATGACGAAAATAATTTGACTAATGCCTTCATATATACTACGTAAAAATTCTTCTTTTTCTTGTACTTTTACTTCTGCTCGCTTGATTTCACTAATATCAAATAAACAGCCATACCAAAGGGTATCACCGTTGTTTTGAATCTCAGGTTTAGCTATGGCTTTAACCCATTTTTTAATCTGAGATTGAGTTTTAATTCTCCATTCTGCTTCATAATTTTCTTGGGTTTGGGCAGATTGAAAGATTCTACTTTTTATTTCTGGGATGTCTTGAGGATGTATATAATCAAATATTAGTTGTACGTTTTCTTGGATGGCTTCTGGTTCTAGTTCTAATAGTTCTCTGCAACCTGAAGATACATAAGGAAATGACATTTCTGCATTGTTTGATAAACAGAATTCATACATCATGCCAGGGACGTTATCTGCTAATCTTTGTAGTCTGGCTTCACTTTGTCTCAAGGCTGCTGTTCTTTCTTCTACTTTATTTTCTAATTCTTCGTTGAGTTTTTTGAGTGCTGCTTCGGCTTCTTTTCTGGCTGTAATATCTAATAAAACTCCACAGAAAATTATTTCTCCTTGGTCATTTTTTGTGGGTGTTGATTCTCCTTGCCACCAAGTAATTTCTCCATTGGGTTTGATGAGTCTTCCTTCATAATGCCAGGGAATAGAATTTTCAACGGATAAAATTACTGATTCTATATAACTGTTAAAATCTTCTGGATGTACGAGGGCGATAAATTTATTAAAATCTGCTGTCAGTTCATCGGCGGCAATTCCAGTTAGTTGCCAGATGAAATCACTAACGTAGTCTACTTTCCAAACATTGTCACGGTTGGTAAATTGAAAAATTGCTCCTGGCATATTTTCGGCAATATCTCTTAACCGTTTTTCACTGGCTAATAATGCTAATTCGGCTTGTTTGCGTTTGGTAATTACTTCGGTGAACATGATAATTCCACCGATTTCTTCGTTATCTGTATACCAAGGGTGTATTTGCCATTTCAGCCATTCCACTGTGCCATCTGTACGATGAAATGTGTCTTCTTCACATTCTGCAACTTCACCTTTTAAACAACGTTGGTGAATTTCTCGCCAACGCGGGGGAATATCTGGGAAAATTTCATAGTGACTGCGGCCAATTATTTCTTGATCTTTTAATCCATAATCTTCATGCCAGCGACTGTTTGCTTGCAAGTAACACATTTGCTGATCAAATATGGCGATCGCTGCTGGTGTATATTCTAAAAATAAGCTCATCTGTTTGTGGTCATATCCCATTGCAGCAGGTAGTTGATTTTTACTCAAGCTGTTTACTGCTTGACGTAGTTGAATAAGTTCCTGTTGCTGAGATTCGTAGGTTTTTCTATCTACAGTGATCAAATCACCTTTCATAATTATTTGAGAAAATAGATGAGTAAGATTGTGAGCGATCGCACTATTTTAAAACTTTTAACGTGATTAATCCGATTTTACCGTTTTTCAAGAGCTTTAGATATTAATTTTCCCTTGCTTTTCCCCACAGAATATAAGTCTACATAATTAACTTCACCAAAAACTAGCTACTCAACTTTTGGTAGATTGTAAAAAATTATAAATATTGTATAGTTATACGAAGTAGTACATAATGTGTTTTCTGACTTCATGCTAAATAAATAATTTCTCCAATGACTTAATACCATTCTGGATAGAGTTTTAGTTATTCGTTCTGACTAATTTATATTGATTATGACTTTACCGAACCCAGAAACTGATTTAGAGAAAAATCCTCCGTCATCTTCAAAGCCACCCCAAAAACCAAAACGGTGGCTTCATTTATTATTAGCTGCTTTACTACTCGTTGGTGGTGGTACAGCTATTACATGGCGGTTACTGACAGGTAACAAACCGGAAACCGTTGCTGCTCCACCAGTAGGGGTAAAGGTAAAACTATCATCAGTACAGAGAGGTACAATTGAGGATAGCGCAGAATATATTGCTACCTTAGAGTCTCGACGTTCTGTGAATCTTCAACCCAGGGTACAGGGGCAAGTTTCCCAGATATATGTTACATCAGGAGATTCTGTAGCTGTTGGTGCGGCAATCATGGAAATAGATTCCAGACAGCAACAAGCCACTGTTACAAGTTTAACAGCTGCTGCCCAAGTAGCAAAAGCCCAGTTAGATAATGCCCGTGCCACATTGCAATCTTTAGAAGCGGAAAGAACAGGAAAGGTTGCTGATGTCAAGTTAAACCAGCAAGAGTATCAACGCTATTCTGAGTTAGCTACTCAAGGTGCTGTATCTCGGCAAACTAAAGATTTGTATGCTAACAGGTTAGCTACAGCTAAATCTGAACTCAATGCTATTGATTCCCGTATTCAAGCGCAAAGGGCGACAATTTCCCAGACTGAAAAATCTTTAGAACAGGCTGATGCTAACATTAGACAACAACAAGTTCAGCTTCAGTATTACAAAATTACCGCCCCCTTTAGTGGTACTGTGGGAAATATTCCAGTGAAAGTCGGAGATGTTGTGAATATTGCCACACCACTGGCAACAATTACACAAAATCGTCCTTTAGAAGTTAATATTCCCGTACCTTTAGAAAGAGGTTCTCAATTGCGTGAGGGATTACCCGTAGAATTAATTAATGCTCAAGGTAAAACTTTAACGACAAGCAGATTATTTTTTATCTCTCCCAATATCAATAATAACTCTCAATCAATTTTAGTTAAAGCATTATATAACAATGCTAATGGTGAATTGAGAGCAAATCAACAAATTAGAGCCAGGATTATTTGGAGTCAGGGAGAAGGGGTATTAGTTCCTACTACTGCGGTATCAAAAATTGCCGGAGAAAATTTTGTATTTTTAGCACAAACAGAAACATCTCCAGAGGGTAAAACTCAATTGGTAGCTAAACAAAAAAGAGTACAATTAGGAGATATTAAAGACAATAACTATCAAGTTAAAGAAGGTTTAACAGGAAATGAAAAAATAGTAATTTCCGGTATTCAAAACCTCAGAGATGGAGCGGTAATAAATGAAGAATGAAGAATTTAGAATTTAGAATTTAGAATTTAGAATTTAGAATTTAGAATTTATAACTCTGAATTTAGAGTTAAGAATTACGAATTACGAATTACGAACTACGAATTAGAAATTATGTTTGCTGATTTTTTTATTAAGCGACCTGTATTTACCAGTGTTTGCGCTATTATCATTTTCTTAGTGGGAGCAATTAGCATTCCTACCTTACCCACTGCACAATATCCAGAAATTAGCCCTACCCAAATTATCGTTACTTCTAACTATATTGGTGCTAGTGCAGAAGTTGTTGAAAGTACGGTTACTTCAATTTTAGAACGACAAATTAATGGTATAGAAGGTGTCAAATATATCACTTCTAGTAGTAGTAATGACGGTACTAGCACCATTACAGTTACATTTGATGCCGATAAAGATAAAGATATTGCCGCTGTTGATGTTCTTAACCGAGTTTCCTTAGCTGAACCCCAATTACCAGAACCCGTAAAACAAACAGGGGTGACAGTAAGTAAACAGTCTAACAATATCTTGTTAGGCATGGGTTTATATAGTGAAAATCAAGAATTTGATAATGTTTTTCTCAGTAATTACGCTGATTTGTATATAGCCGAAGCCTTAAAACGTCTTACTGGTGTGAATGAAGCGCGAGTGTTTGGAGAAAGGCGTTATGCGATGCGGTTATGGTTAGATCCCAATAAACTAGCTACTCGGAAATTAACCACCAGTGATGTAGTGAATGCGTTAAACGAACAAAACCTACAGGTAGGGTTAGGGCAAATTGGACAAGAACCAGCCCCCAAAGGGCAAATGTATCAAATTGATTTAAGGGCAATTAGTCGGTTAACAAAACCGGAGGAATTTGAGGATTTAGTCATTAAAACCGCTGATGATGGTAGTTTGATTAAATTAAGAGATATTGGGAGAGCAGAATTAGGCGCTCAAAACTATAGTTCTTTTTTGAGATTTAAAGCTCAAGATGGTGTGGGTATAGGTATATTTCCCACTCCAGGAAGTAATGTTTTAACTGTTTCCAGGGCGGTTAAAAAAGAGATGGCCAGACTAGCTCAAAGTTTTCCCCCAGGGGTAAAATATGAAGTGGCTTTTGATACTACTGCTATTATCGAAGGTTCTTTAGAAGAAGTAGTAATAACTTTATTCTTATCCATTGTTTTAGTTATCTTAGTCATTTATATTTTCCTGCAAGATTGGCGGACTACATTAATTCCTGTAATTACTATTCCTTTAGCATTAATTGGTACTTTTGCTTTTGTGAAAGTGTTCAATTTTTCCATTAATACATTAACTATGTTTGGGTTAACCCTAGCTACTGGAATGGTAGTTGATGACGCAATTATTGTAGTAGAAAATATCTCCCGCTTAATTCAAGTAGAAAAACTTTCCCCTCGCAAAGCTGCATCTGTATCAATGCAGGAATTAACAGGAGCAGTAATAGCAACTTCTTTAGTGTTAATGGCGGTATTTGTACCTGTGGCTTTTTTCCCCGGTTCAACAGGAAATATCTATAAACAATTTGCTTTAACTATTGCTTTTTCCATCACGATTTCTACCTTTTTAGCTTTAACTCTCACCCCTTCTTTATCGGCATTACTATTAAGAGAAAGTCAACCTAACAAGGGTATTTTAAACTCAATTTTTGGGTTAATCAATAATTTTTTAGAATTTATCCAGCGAGGATATCGGCAATTTTTACTGATATTAACTAGGATTAAAGCTATTGTTTTAGCTGTATTTGTGGCTTTACTTGGGTTTACAGGTTGGTTATATTTAAACGTTCCCACATCATTTCTACCTGATGAAGATCAAGGTTATTTTATCACAATTATTCAAGCTCCTGAAGGTTCTTCTTTGCAATATACAAGTAATGTGATGGGCAAGGTGGAGAAAGAAATTTTAGGTGTTCCAGAAGTAACAGGAACTTTCGCCATTGGTGGCTTTAGTTTTAGTGGGAATACTGCTAATAGTGGTATAATTTTCAGTACCTTAAAATCCTGGAGTGAAAGAAAACAACCTAATCAATCTGTACAAGCTATTATTGGTCAATTAAGAGGCAAATTATCTAACATTACGGAAGCAAGTATATTTCCTGTTAACCCCCCAGCAATTCGCGGTTTAGGTAGTTTTAGTGGTTTCCAATTTCAGTTACAAGATATAACTGGAACTAACAGTTTAAATGATATGTTGGCTGTAGTTGGTCAGTTTATGATGAAGGGAAACCAAACCCCTGGATTACAAGCTGTATTTAGCACTTTTAAAGCGAATACACCGCAAATTATTGTGGAAGTAGATAGAAATAAAGCTAAATCTTTACAAGTTTCTGTAGATGATATTTTTAGAACCATTCAAACTTATATTGGTTCAAGATACGTCAATGATTTTAATTTTCTCTCTCGTACTTATAGGGTATATGTACAAGCTGAACCTGAGTTTCGTTCTAATCCCAATGATATTAAATCTTTGTATGTGAGAGCAGCAAATGATCAGATGATTTCGTTAGGTAGTTTAGTGAAATTAACCTCCACTACTGGACCCCAAACTATTAACCATTATAACCTTTTCCGTTCTATTGAAATTAATGGTTCTCCTGCACCTGGTTTTAGTTCTGGACAAGCTACCGCAGCAATGGAACAATTAGCAAAAGAGATTTTACCCACAGGGATGGGTTATGAATGGTCGGGTATTGTAGCGGAGGAAAAAGAATCTGGTGGACAAGCACCGTTAATTTTTGGTTTGGGTTTGGTGTTTGTGTTTTTGGTATTAGCTGCCCAATATGAAAATTATGTTGACCCTTTCATTATTATGTTGTCCGTTCCTTTGGCTATTATGGGGGCGTTAGCATCTCAATCTTTACGGGGTTTAAATAATGATGTATTCTGTCAAGTTGGGTTAGTAATGTTGATTGGTTTGGCTAGTAAAAATGCGATTTTAATTGTGGAGTTTGCTAACCAATTAAGAGAACAAGGTTTACCAATTACTAAAGCAGCGGTAGAAGCAGCACAAGGTCGTTTACGTCCAATTTTAATGACGGCAATTTCTACACTTTTGGGGATTTTTCCTTTAGCTATAGCTACTGGTGCAGGTGCTGGTAGTCGTCAATCTTTGGGTACTGCTGTATTTGGGGGAATGTTTGTAGCGACTTTTTTAAGTTTGTTTATTGTGCCAATTTTGTATATTGTTGTTAACAAGATTAGACAGGGTTTACAACCTGTGAATAAATATTGATTTATGATTGTGTAATACATTCTCAAAAAATAGCTAATTCAGAATTAGTATGTCTATCAATTACTGGTTTTCCTATGGGTTGATTTCCCTCCATGACATTTAGCAAATATTCACCTAATTCTTGAGCGAGTAATACTGGTACTGCATTACCAATTTGTTTATATTTAGAACTAATAGAACCATGAAAAATCCAATCATCAGGAAAAGTTTGAATTCTGGCAGACTCGCGGACAGTTAAAGGACGGAGTTCTACAGGATGACACATATCTGTAGCTTTTTGATGGGGACAAGTTGTAATAGTTGGTGAAGGTTTTTCCCAAGATAATCTTCTGTAAAATCCTACTTTCCCACCACCAGAATTAAAAGCACCACCCATTGCTTCTTGTTTTAATTCTTCTGGTAAATATCGCCAGTTTTGTCCTGCTTTTAATAGTTTTAAAAACTTTAACCGATTTTCAGAATAAGATATAAATTCTGGCCGATTATCAACCAAATCTACTAATCCATCTTTTAAAGTTCTCCATTTTGGTAAAGTTTTACCATCTTTACTATATTTAGCTAAAGGAAAAGTTACATTTTCACCATCTCTAGAACCAATGAAAACTACACGCAATCTATTTTGAGGAACTCCATAATCTGCTGCTTCTAATAGGTTGTAAACTACGTTATAACCTAATTCTTTCATTTCTGTTAAAACAACTTGTAAAGCTGCACCAGCTATTTCATCAGCTTCTAAAGGTGGGTAATTTTTACCACGTTGGTTGATTGGCCGATGACGTAGAGAAGCAGAAAGTAAACCTCTGACATTTTCCATTAAAAAAAATCGGGGTTGTGCTTCTTTAACAACTCGGATAAAGTCCATAAATAAACTACCGCGAGGGTCCATGACAGAACCACGTTTTCCTGCTGTACTAAATGGTTGACAAGGGGGACCACCAGTTACTAAGTCTACTTCACCTGGAAGTAAAGCACGACCTAATTCTAAAACTCTTCCACCTTCTTCTAATAATTGTTGAGAACTGACTTTTTCTATTTCTCTAGAAACAGCACTTTCTTGTAGATAGGGACGGTTTATAGCAATAGTTTTGACTGCATCTCTATCTTTTTCGACAACGGAAACAGTTTTACATCCTGCTTTTTCTAGACCTAAATCTAAACCATACGCACCCGTAAATAGGGATATAGAAAGAGGTTGATTATTAATCATATTATTTATGATGATTGATATTTACCAATATGTTTTACAATTATATAATTTGGTTAATCAAATTATCAATAGCAAAATGGAAAAAGTTTTAAAAGTGATTAATGACGTAATTACTAACCCCCCTATTCCCCATGAACCCCATAAACAATCTTTGAAAAATTGGGCAATGTATTGTTTAAGAGATAGGGGTTTTATTGTAGTTTATGCCCAAAATTATGATTTTGCGGTGGAAGTTAAAGGAGGAGGAAAACTATATTTCAATGTCACTAATAATGCTGTGGATTTAGATGATCGTGTTAATTGGATAGTTTGGAATAGTGCAGATAAAATAGTCAGTTTGATTCCGCAAATGCTTTAACTAAACTTTAACTAAATAAGTTGGGTTGTGCTGTCAACTCAACCCAATAATTTATTTAATTCAAATTTAATTCAAATTTAATTCAAATTTATCTCTTTGATCTTTGTGTCTGTGGATTATGAGATAATTAAACTTTAGTAAATACCATAAAGTGCTGTTGTGGTAATTTATTTTTCGTTTCTTGAAAAACCAAACCTACCGCTTGCATTTCTTTTTTCGCTTGTTTTTGTGTCATTTTATGCAAAGGTTTAATCATGATAAAGGGGTTTTCTCCTCGATATTCAATTAACACAACTTTTCCTCCAGGTTTTAAAGATTTAACAATTTCTGTCATTACTTCTTGGGGATATGCTAATTCATGGTAAGCATCTACAAATATTGCTAAATCTATACTGTTTGCTGGTAAGTTAGGGTTGGTTTCTGTGGCTAAAATTGGTTCAACATTATTGATTTTTTTCTCTTCTTTGAAATAATCAATTATTTCTAACATTTGCGGTTGAATATCAACTGCTAAAACTTTACCCTCTGTTAATAAGGGTGCAATTAAAAAACTTAAATAACCTGTACCCGCACCAATGTCTGCAACTACATCATCTGGTTTTAAATCTAACATTGCAACTATTTGGCTGGTTTTTTCTTCTGCTTCTCTGCTTGGCCTTTCTAACCAACCTGCACCAGTATAACCCATGACATGAGCTATTTCTCGACCCATGTAGAATTTACCGATACCATCAGGACTGTGATTTTGTCGCTGTTCGTATATGGGTAATGCTACGGTGGGAAAGTTGGAGAAAGTAAGTAATATTCCCCAACTTAGCAATATGACGAGAATTAAATTATAAGTGGTTCTAAAACGCGATCGCACCATTTTTCCTGTTGATATTCTGTGACTAGGGGTGTAATTACAAACTTAGCAGGATATCCCGCTTTTACATCCACTCGTACACAGGAATAGGGTTTGATTTTCTCAGCACCATAACCACTACGTCCTACATATAACAGTGAGTCAGCGACTTTACAAGTCTCACCATTCAAGGTTTCCATTAATTCTGTTCCTTCTTTCCGTTGTCTGCGGGGACGGCGGCCACTACCACCACAAACTATATAATGAATATTACTGTCAGCATATCCCGTATCTGCTGTCTGTAAATGTTCTAAGCAATGTGCATGACCACTAAAAACTACATCTACTAAGGGTCTACCTTCGGTAATATTACCAACTTCAGCGGCGACTTGTTCAAATACTGACCGTAAACGATGACGCACTGCTAGGGTTTGTCCTTGATTCCACTTTGTAGCTTCTGTAACATAGGGTGGATGATGGAAAAATATTACCCTTCCTCGAACATCAGAATTTTGCCAAGATGCAATTAACCGACTTCGCAACCATTCCAGTTGTTCAAAATCTACATCTGCATTGGTGTGGGTTTCTAGTTGTTTTTGAATATCAATTTTAACTTCGTTAATTTGGTCTAATTTACCACCTAAATCTGCTAATTGTTCGGAATCTTCTGGATTTTCTGAGTTGAGTTTTTCGCATTCTGCTAATATTTTCAACTCCTCTTGTTCTAAGTTTTGATTTTGTTTTAATAACTCCCGACGTATATTTACAGCGTCTTTTTCTGGTAGGGGTTCTGGGTTATTAAAAGTGTTAGAATCTAAGGCAAAAAAGTCAATGCCTCCATAATTAAAGCTATAATAACGATTAGGTAAACGGGTAAATTGTCCCGGTTGGTAACGCAAACATAAACCTGTGTTACTTTTACCTGTGTAATATTTATCTAAATGTTCTCCTAAATTTTGGGGAGAAATTGCCGCTAAATAATCAATAAATGCTTTTGTATAAGCGTCTCCTTGATTTGAACCATGCCAACCAATCTCTATATCTTTGTAACGTAACATTCGCCGTAAAGGTAAAGTTGAACCTGTAATTAAACGATACAACCAGGGAACATCATAATAATCATGATTACCTAAAACTGGCAGAATTGGTAACTTAAATACCATCTGATCATAAGGGATATTTTGCGGGTTTTCTCCACCTACTAAACATTCCCGATAAGGTTCAATAAAATTAGTCGGATAATATTCACGAGAACCAACTACATAAATTACGTCACCTGTATGTAAAATAAAACGACAATCTTCACTATGATTTAACATCATTTCTGCAACTTGGCGTTGAGGATGAGAACCATAATGAGATTTAGTTCCCGAATCACCAATTACCATAAATGAAAATTGAGAATTTGCCTGTTGACCATCATCTAAAATTAGGGAAGTTTGGTCAATTCCTCGCTGTTGAATATGTGGATGCTGCCACCGCACCCGCTGTTTCATTTTTTGAATTTTAATCGGAACTGAGGGTTCAGAAATTAATCGCATATCTGAAATAAGTAAACAACTGATTTTATTTTAAACGAGTTTAGAAATAGACTATTATAAAAGATTATATTTAGGTTGATAAATTACAGATGTTTAAAATCATAATTTATCACTAATTCTACTATTATATACATTTTTAGAGGTATTTTAGAGGTTTTTTTTAGATAAATATTTGGTATTAATTTTGATTATTTCATCAGTTTTTGTAAATTATCAAAGTAAGATTATTAGCAATTTGGTATAATTTTTACTCAAACTAATGATTAAATAAGTTTTTTTGCTGGGTCTAATGTTATCACGTCATCTTCTTAATACTCAGTTAAGTGTTTTTTTTAGTTGGGTTTCGTTCCATGCTTCGCAACGCGAACAACCCAACCTACATGATTTAATTTTATTTTATTTATTGTTAACTAATTGAATTACTCCCCATTCTCCATTTGTTAACCAGTTGGGATCTAATGTTGCTAATTCGGTTAAAGTTTCTGCTTTTAAACCTGCGGCAACTTCTGATTTTAAGGTACGTAAAGCTACCATTGGTGCTGGTAAATAAGTGACTATATCTGCTAATTTTGTAGTATAATCCCAGTGTAAATCACCTAATAAACGCCGATAATTAGCATCACCTTTAACAATAATTAAATTAGATTTTGCTAATTCATCATGTAATGATGGGGGAAGTTGCCAAAATGGTAAGGGTGATGTCCAAAAATAATCTTCTTTTAACAGTAATTTACCAGTTTCTAAATTTTCACTGAGTCTTTTACTAAATGATTTTACATCAGGATGGCTACCTGCTGCTAAAAATTCTTGGGTATATTGAACATCTTTAATCATTGCATCAGATACAAAGGTAGGATGGGGTTTCAGATGTAAAATAACTTGGTTAGCAAAACCACTATCTAGGAGAAAATTAACTAAACACAAATCACAAATTAACTCAAAACCGGCATTATCAACAATGATATCAATGCGGTTATTGTCTGATTTAGTTAATAATTTAGTAACAGCGAAACTATCATCAACAAGAATATTACTCAGTCTTTTTTCAATATCAAAATTACTTCTGTTATCTGCAAATGCTGACCATAAACTTAAATCTACTCGATTTCCCCATAATGAAAAATACAACAATGCAATTAATGAAGATTTGTTAGGTTTACTTTGTTGTTGCGATTCTTTTAACCATTTTTCTACTTGGGTACAGAGATATATAATTGCATCTATGGCTATTTCTAAACCTTGCTCTTTTTGTGATATAAATGGGTCTAAATTTTGGTATTTTCCTGGGATAAAGTAATTGGTAATGTTGAGAATGAGACGATAAAAATAAGTTTCTGCTACAAACCAAGGTATATCTATCCACCGTTGATTTAGATAAGGTTTTATATATTGATGCCAATTTTCAATGTCTATTCCATGATCCGGTTTTAAAGGTTGTAAATATCCAGTTTTTAAGTCTGTTGCTAATTGCTCTAAACTTTGGTTAATTTCCTGATCAAAGTTATTTTCTTTGATGACACGACGAGCGATATCTGGCATTCTTGTAGTTACTGTATATTCAGTAAATGAGCCTATTTCAGAACCTAGCAATGGTGAGGGTAATGTAATTTTAGGAAGTTGATTTTTATGCACTGGAAATTTGTTATGTATTTTATTTTTCTTGATTATTATATCTTTTTTTGGGTTATCTATTAATCAATTTGAAAATTGTAAATTCAAGTATTATCTGTTTACAAATTTTTATAAAAAATAGTTAAATATTTCAGCTATAATTCTTAAATGATTGATATTAGCTGTAGGATAAACATATTTCCATTTTTAGTAAAAAAGAAAATAAATGAAAATGAATGAGAATAAATTATTTAAAAAACTCAACAAATCTCTTCAGCAACAAAGTATAAAATTTGTGAGGTTTATGTGGTGTGATAATGCTAACATTATCCGGGCAAAAGCTGTACACCATCAAATGCTTACCCATTATTGGCGTGACGGTGTTGGTATATCCCCAGGATTACAGGCACTCCCTGTAATGTATGATGCAGTGATGGCTAATTCTGGACTGACTCCAGTGGGAGATGTCCGCTTAATTCCCGATTGGCAAACTTTAACTCCTTTGCCATACACACCTACTCATAGCCGTGTATTTACAAATATGACTATGGGTGGTAAACCTTGGAATTTGTGTCCTCGCGGTTTTTTGTTGAGGATGATAGAGGAAGCGAAAAAGGAGGGTTTAGAAATTCGGGCAGCTTTTGAAAATGAGTTTTATTTATTACAAAAAGATGGTGAGTGTGTAGTAGGTGCGGATGCTACTAATTTCGCGGCAACTGCTTCTATGGATGATCACGTAGAGGTAATTAATGATATTGTAGATGCCTTAATTAATCAGGAAATACCCGTAGAACAATATTATCCTGAATCGGGTCCAGGACAACAGGAAATTTCTATGCGGTATACCGGCGCTTTAAATGCTGCGGACTGGCAAATTATATTTAGGGAAACAGTACGGGCGATCGCCAATCGTCATTATTTAACAGCTTCTTTTTTACCTAAAATTTTTGCGGAAACTGCTGGTAATGGTTGTCACTTACATTTAAGTTTGTGGCGGTTTGGAAATAATGTAACTCCTGATTTTCAAGGTGTATGCGGTGTCTCTACAGTTGCCAGATCATTTATTGCAGGTATTTTACATCACTTACCAGCATTAATGGCAATTACTACTCCTAGTCCTAATTCTTACCGTCGTATCCGTCCACATTTTTGGAGTGGTGCGTTTTCCTGTTGGGGTTTGGATAACAAAGAAGCACCAGTGAGGGTGATCAGTAGTTCTCATGGTGAGGGTTCTAGCAACTTTGAGTTAAAGACAGTTGATGCAAGTGCAAATCCTTATTTGGCTTTAGGTGCAGTCATAGCCGCAGGATTAGATGGTATCAGAAATAACTTAGAACCTACTGCCCCAATTGATCAAGATCCGGGACTTTTATCATTAGATGAAAGAGTGAGTAAAGGTATAATTCCTCTACCAGAAAATTTAGGTGAGGCGATCGCACATTTGCAAAAAGACGATATTCTATTAACAGCATTAACACCAGAATTATCACAGGCATTTTTAGCAGTGCGTCAAGCAGAATGGGAAGCAATGAAAGATTGGGAATTAGAGGACGAAGTTAAATTATTATTAGAAAGATATTAAGAATCAAAAGCTATGAACCTATCAGAAATTCCCCTCATTGAACAACACGCACATAACATTTTAAAGGCAGAAGTAGCCGCAAATTATCCTTTTGCAGCCGCTTTTACAGAAGGTTATGATCCAGAAATAATTAATTATCATGCCAAACATACATTATTTTACCGTCGCAGTATCCGCGAAATTGCCACATTATTAAACTGCGAACCGGAAGAAACAGCAATTCTAGAACAGCGGCAAAATTTAGGACTAGAAAAACTAACTAAACTTTATTTTGATGCTGCGAATTTGGAAGCCATTTATTTAGATGATGGACTCACACCAAATAATATTTTACCTATTTCCTGGCATCAACAATTTACGACAGTAAAAAGAATTTTACGTTTAGAATTATTAGCGGAAAAACTCATTTCTGAAATTGATGATTTTCACACTTTTGTAAATGCTTTTATCCAAGAAATTGATCCACCATCTCCTGATATTGTCGCCTTCAAAAGCATAGCTTGTTATCGTACAGGTTTAAATATTAACCCTGTTGCTCCTGCGGTTGCTGCTGTACATTTTTATGATTTAAAACAACAACAGAAAAGACAAAAAATCAACCAACCTTTACGATTAACTGATAAACATATTATAGATTTTATCTTACAACAGGCTTTAATGATTGCTGCTAAATATCAAATTCCTGTACAATTACACACAGGTTTAGGTGATCCAGACTTAGATTTAAGATTAGCAAATCCTTTAAATCTCCGCTATCTTTTAGAATGTCCCCAATATAAAAATGCTCCTTTAGTTTTACTCCATGCTTCCTATCCTTATATGCGAGAAGCTGGTTATTTAGCTTCCATGTATCCCCAAGTTTATCTAGATTTTGGTTTAGCAGTTCCTTTTTTAAGTGTGGCAGGAATGCGAAATACAATTACACAACTTTTAGAATTAATTCCTACTACTAAATTAATGTATTCTTCTGATGCTCATTCTATTCCTGAATTATATTATTTAGGCGCGAAATGGGGTCGTCAGTTGTTAGGTGAAGTTTTAGAAGCAGCAATTAAAGATACGGATATTAATACAAAGGAAGCTGAAGAAATAGCAGTGGCAATTTTAAGAGGTAATGCTTTAAATTTATATGGAAAAAGGGTGAGCATATCACCCCATACCCCCCTTAATTAAGGGTAATAAATTAATAAAAATCCTTAAATTCCTGCTCCGTCAAAAAATTCCTGTATTGCCTTATCTCTGATATTACAAGCAGGTGCGGGTTTGATAATTTTTTCTTCTTCTGTGAAGAAATTACCCACACTTACTAATACAGGAGTTTTGACATTTTCACGGGTTTCTTGAAGTTCCTGTAGTTGTTCTTCTAGTGCTTCAATTCTATTAACTAAACTACGAATTACTTGGGCTTCTGAGTCTGGTAAATTGTTGTGTTCCAAGGGTGAAACTTTGACACCTGAACGGTAAACAATACGTCCTGGTATCCCCACAACGGTACAGTCCGAGGGAACATCTCTCAAAACCACTGAACCAGCACCAATGCGGACGTTATTACCAATTTGAATATTACCTAAAACTTTTGCACCCGCACCCACAACCACATTTTCACCGATGGTAGGGTGACGTTTGCCACTTTCTTTACCTGTACCACCCAGGGTAACACCTTGGTAAATTAAGGCATAGTCGCCAATAATGGCGGTTTCACCAATGACTACCCCCATACCATGATCAATAAATACTCCTTCACCGATGACAGCGCCAGGGTGAATTTCTATACCAGTTAAAAATCTGGCAATGTGAGAAATAAATCGAGGTATAAAGGGAATGCCGATAGCACGCAGCCCATGTGCTACCCGGTGGAACATTAAAGCCTGTAAACCAGGATAGCAAAATAAGACTTCTAACCAATTTCGGGCTGCTGGGTCACGTTCAAAGATGATGCGAAAGTCGGCACGCAATTTAAAGAACATGGATATAGTATCCTTGGACAGCAAAGCAAGCTACTTTCATATTTTATCGTGATTTGGTCAATAGTTAATCTTCTGCAATTTTTAGGGTGTAGTTGAATTTGTCTCTAGGGTTAAATGTACCTATCCAAATTTTATATTTACCTTTTTTCCATTGGCGATCGCTAACGCTAGCATCTTTACTTCTACCTGTGTCATCTCCACAGCGAATTATCTGATCATCTGGACCTTGTATAAATAAGGTTGTGTCTTTATTCCCGCTGTTAATTGCGACTGTTAATTTGTTAAAGTCTTGCTCTAATATCATGATGTGATCTGGGTTAGGATCACCAAAACCAATACAAACTTTTTTATTTTTGTCCCGGTTACTGATAGCTGATAAGGAGTAAGTACCTCCTGTGTAACCTGTTGCTGTTGCTGTTTCTGGTTTAAAACCAGGAGTTAATGTCAAAGTGCCAAAATTTGCTTTCTGTGCAGCAACCGGTGTAGTGATCATGGAGGCGATCGCCGCTAACAGTAAACCATACCGAATTTGAGGCCACAGAGGACGAGTTTTGCTTTTCATAGCCATAATCCGATTTTGTAACTCTATATACTAATTTTAGGTAAAAAACATCTCATAGATAGTGTTGAGATCACCCTTCTCTTGATCACGGGATCACGGTTTTTTCTACCATTGATCCAGATCCCCGACCTCTTCAAAAAGTCGGGGATCTATTTACTCAAATGTAAAAACACACCACCTTTGAGTATTTCTGGCTCTTCTCCGTAACTACTCATTGTCAGCGATTGCAAATGATCAAAAAGTGGTTTTCCTAACAATTTAACAAACTTAACTAACGGTTGTTGACGTTCTAAAAAATCTTGGCTTTTTTCCCAGTCAACATATACATATCCTTGGTTGGGTTGGGGAATAGCTTTAATATCATTGGTAAATTCTTGATTTTCTATTAGTGATTTTTCCTGATGTGTAAGTATTTTTTCCATTACTTTTAAATCAGAAGTAAATATTTCATAATTATCAATACTTCCATGCACTCCTTTGATCTTAGCTTCTATAACAGCAGTTTGATTTTCTGTAGCTGTTAATTCTGTCCAAGCTGTAATTTTTTGATTTCGCAAATTAACCACACTCGCATTTAAACCTTGCTCATTAGCAATGCGATCTAAATTATTTAAACCTGATATTAATTCTGGTGATTTTTCTACTACAAACACCCAGCTAAAATCGGCATTTTCGGAATTAGGTAAAATAGCTAGAGCATATTCTCCCGTCACCCAAGAAAAAATATCACTGCCTAAGTTTAAACCCCATTGTTTTTGGAGAGAAACCACAGGTTTTAATAACCGCTCAACCGCTTTTTCCTCAGAACCATAAATAGCTATTGTTCCCTGTTGCCAAAGTTTACCCAAATTACTATTAGTTAAATTACTCAAATTTGTACCAGCTACCGCCATTCCTGCTGACTCTGGAATATAATGTAATGCTCCCACTGGTTTAGCTTGTAATTGAGATCCATTTGTCAATGGAGATGAAGATAAAAATGTACTTTCTGCTAATAAACCTTGAGGTTTTAAAACTAAAGAAATTATTTGACTATCATAAGTTGGATCGGTCAATTTTAAACCTTGCCATTGGGCAACTTCACTTAAATTTAAAAAAGCTAAAGCTAGAGCATTTTTCGGTAATTCTTGAATCACTTGTTGATAAATGGGATAACTTTTTAAATTTACATTTGGAGCTTGCACATTATTAATAGCTTCTCTAATAACCTTGGGATAATTGGCAAACAACACAAAATTATCAACCACCGCAGCAGCTAAATTATTTTCAGCTTTTCCAGACTTTTCTACTGTTTGTGTATCATAAATTAACTTCACTCCTTTGTATTTTTGCACTTCTAAATTTGCTCCACCTAAAGCACGTTGTGAAAATAAAACTTCCACAAACTCCTTACTTTTTGTTGGGTTATCTGTAGCTAACACCATTAAATAACCCGGTTGTATTCCATTACTCGGATCATGATCAATATCATCACTGGTTACAGCTAAGGTAATTTCATCACCCAACCAAGGTTTAACATCTTTGGCAAAATTTACCTGAGTTTTAGCTAATAACCTGTTTTTAATTTGAGAAAATTCTCCTTTTTGATCCAAAGACTGCAAACCTTCGGGATTTACGAGTAATGATACCATCACAGGAGCAGCTTTTGATACAAACATGGCAGAAGCAGGCTGATTGATGGGTGTGCCTAATTTAACTGGGACTTTCACAAACAACCAGTAAAAACCAGTAATTAAGAGCAGTAGCACAGCAATAACACCAGCTACAAGAAAACCAAAAAATGAGCGTTGACTGTTCACTTGAACTTTATTTCTCCAGCTTTTATGCCACTTTGAATAGTATGGCAAATGTAGTATTGTTTAAAAACACTCCATGACAGGTAAATCTTTTGATCAACCCATGCTCCAAATTAGTGTACAAGAATTAGCCCAGCGTTTAGCTGATGGTGATCCAACTTTGCAGTTAATAGATGTACGTGAACCCCAAGAAGTGGCGATCGCCAAAATAGAAGGTTTTGTAAACCTACCTTTAAGCGAATATGAACAATGGAACGGGCAAATTACCAGTCGTTTTGACGCAGACGCAGAAACCTTAGTATTATGTCATCATGGTGTACGCTCTGCCCAAATGTGTCAATGGTTAACCACCCAAGGTTTCACCAATGTCAAAAACATCACAGGTGGCATTGCGGCCTACTCCACCCTAATTGATCCCTCAGTGCCTCAATATTAAGGCAGGGGGAGCAGGGGAGGCAGGGGAGGCAGGGGGAGCAGGGGAGGCAGGGGGAGCAGGGGAGGAAAAGAATTTTACTAATTCTCAATTCTCAATTCTCAATAACCGCCTGTCAGCAAAGTGACTGATCTGAAAATAAAATTTTGTAACTAAAAAGACAGCTAAAACTCTTAACAATATGAAATATTATGGTAAATAGATAGCTTTATCTATATACAGCGTATTGCAGATCAATGAGGTACATAATCAAAATTGAAACTTGTACAGAAAGCCAGTTTTACTTCTGACTCCTGACTCCTGACTTCTGACTTCTGCTGTATTTTCGGTAATGAGTTATAATGTATTATTAAGTACACACAAAATCCAAGGTTAAGGGCAACTTTACACTCAAGAAATGTAGTATAAATAAATAATTTGCAATTTTGCACGAAATAATAAATAACTAATTTTTTTAGCCCATTTTTTAACCTGTTTCAACTTTTCCTTAAAATTTGCCTTCAGTAAAACATCATCTATGCAAGTCCAGCTGACAAACCGACAACAGCACATACTTTGGGCAACTGTACGCCATTATATCGCTACAGCAGAGCCTGTTGGTTCTAAAACTCTAATCGAAGAATTTGACCTTGGTGTCAGTTCTGCTACCATCCGTAATGTTATGGTGGTTTTGGAAAAATCAGGGTTACTTTACCAACCACATACTTCTGCGGGTAGAGTACCTTCTGATTGGGGTTATCGTATTTATGTTGATAAATTGATGAAACCTTCGGAAACCCTACTTAAAGAGGTAGAGTCAACTTTTCAACAACGCTTACATTGGGAAGATTGCAGTTTAGAAGCTCTCCTACAAGGAGCGGCTCAAATTCTAGCTACACTAAGCGGCTGCATTACCTTAATTACCATGCCAAAATCCCAAACAGCACAAATCAGACATTTACAACTTTTACAAGTAGAACCTGGAAAGATTATGCTGATTGTGGTGACGGATGGTTATGAAACCCATTCCAAGTTAATGGACTTATTTAGGGAGTCTTCAGATACTCAGCTAGATTCTGAAGCAATTGATCGGGAATTACAAATTGTCTCTAATTTTTTAAATACTCATCTGCGAGGTTCAACTATCTTAGATTTATCCCAGCTTGACTGGAGTAAACTAGATCAGGAATTTCAACGTTATGGGGAATTTTTGAAAAGTTCCTTGACAGAATTACTACATCGTGCTTCAACCCCTTCAACTACCCAAATTATGATCCGGGGAGTAGGTGAGGTACTGCGTCAACCTGAATTTTCCCAAGTGCAGCAAGTACAAACGATTATGCACTTATTAGAGGAAGAACAAGAGAAATTATGGCGGTTAATATGTGAAGAACCGGAAGTTGAGGACATAGGTAAACCCAAGGTGACAGTAAGGATAGGAGCAGAAAACCCCTTAGAACCCATTCAAACCTGTTCTTTAATTTCCTCTACCTATCGTCGCGGTTCTCAACCAGTGGGAAGTGTAGGTGTTTTAGGACCAACTCGGTTAGACTATGAAAATGCGATTGCTGTTGTTTCCGCAGCAGCAGAATATCTATCAGAAGCGTTTAGTCATACTGCGTAAATCATGGTCAGAAAAATATCATTTATTTTAATATGGCAAGTAGGATTTACTTCCTACGCCTTTTTCTTTGTAGCTGGGGACATGATACTTTTCGTTTAAGCTCAAAAAATTAAATCATGTAAATTGGGTTGTTCATATCAGTGCTGCGAAGCAAGGTAACAAAACCCAACATGATCAGTAAAAAACATAATGTTAATGAAATATGGTGTCAATAATGGGCAAGAGGAGAATCGAACCTGTTCTATAACCTCAAACCCTTATTATTACGTTACTTGGAATTTACTCATAACTAACCTAAAAAAAAAGTGAGTAAAAAGTGAGTAAAAAAATAGAAGTCGGTGGTGATGGTAATTTTGACGGTTTTCAAGATTTACTAAAGTTCTACCAAAATACATCTAAGCAATTATCAAAGGGTATTAGTTTTAAAAGGCAAGGCAAGTATCTGTATCTACAGTTCATTTATCCCGGTGAAACAAAACGATTACCTCATAAACCAGATTATGGTTTTAGTTATGAAAGTATCATTAAAGCAAAGGAAAATGCACATAGAATTGCTTATGCACTTGACACTATAACCAGTGTTACTGAATTTACAGATTGGTATAACAAAGAAATACTCGGTAAAAATGAAGTAACCGATGATAGGATTACCTACCGCGAGATATTTGGAAAAATAGAACAGAAATACTTCTCTGGTAAACATAAGAATGTTAAGTCACAGAAACGAGATAAAGACGCTATAAGCTATCAAGCGAACTTTGACTCATATTATGGGTGTGTTTTTAAACGGTTTACCGATTGGGATAAACAACCAACTTGGGAAGATATCAAAACCGTCTTATTTACTTGGAAACAAGGCACTAAAACTTTTAAGGATAGCTACACGGTAATTAAAAAAATAGTTAGCTATTGTCCTAACAGAGATAAGTTACTAGCATTACTATCTGAGATTGACTGCCAACAAACTGAGTATAAGGAACGTCAATCAATTAGTTTAGAACAGTTCCTAGAATGGCATAATAAAACATTAGAAGATGCACCAGATAGATACAGAGAATGTACAACATCTTGGTTATGGGTAGCGTCAATGTGTGTGGTTTATGGTTTACGTCCATCTGAGATTGCAGCCGCTTTAAACCTGACTCAACCTTACACAAAAGACGGTATAACTATACCTGCAATCAATAATCCAAATAACACAGAATTATTACTTGTGTTAGGTAAAGAAACTTACTTTGGTACAACAATTAAAACAGGCAGTAGGATATGTAAGCCATTGTGTGTAACAAAACAAATAATAGATGGGTTAAATCTAAGAACACCAAAATTACCAAAGTACAAACCAAGAATAGGTAGTAAACCTCAAACTATTGTTAATGGGTTTTCTAATAGTTACAGACGGAATATGGTCGCTTGGAAATGTCCTGTTTCACAAGCCTACGCCTTTAGACATTTAGGTAATCAGCAGGGTGAAAAATACGGTATTCCACAAGAAATCAGAGCTAGGTCAATGGGACATTCAGTAGCGGTGAATGAGAGTACCTACAAAAAACGTTCTAACTTCCAAACTTCTGTTGATCTATTAACTAACCATAGTAAGCAACCATTAAGCCTAGATATGGCTATACAGCAATTAGAAACAACTGGTTTTGATTTAGATGACCCAAGTGTTAAGGCGGTTCTCAAGGTAATCTATCAACTACCATAAATCACGAATAAGCAACTAAATAATTACCTCACCTACTCAACAATGGGTAGGTTTTTTACTGTTTAAAATATCTCTCAGATGCAATGAGATTATATACCACACACTCACTAAGTCAAGGGTAAAATGAATTCGTACCTCACCCTTGACTAAGTTCGTTAGTGTGGAATAAATCTATTTTTTGTTCCTGAGAGATATTGGTAAATGTAGTTTATAGGTTGTACCTTACAAATAATTTTATTAAATAACTTTATTAAATAAAAAAATCATGACTACTCGCAAGCCATGATTAATAGGACATAAAAATGAAACACAAAATTATCATATCATTGATGTTTCCTAACTGTCAAATCTGAGTTATTCATCATATATCGTGACAAGTCATCCATAGTAGATTCTACTTGATTTACACTACGTTCTATGCTACTCAATCTATGGTTAACCATCTCTAATTTACCTTTAGTTTCAACATTGAAAGTAGTTGTAATTTTAATGTCTTGTTTCATGTCAGACACAATTTTACCTGCGTAACTCATAACCGCTAACCCCGTACCAATAATCGTTAATGTCTCTACACTTAAAGGCATATTTATCTCCCTACTTTGTTTGTGATTAAAGTTATTAAATAACTTTATTTAATAACTATTTTCATGACAAACAAGTGAGGAATAAATTATGAATTTTGTAAGGATAACGACGGGTACAATTACCTATGCAATTAATCTAGATTATGTTACGTGCTGGTATTTAAATCAACACGAAGATAAGTTAGTTATTTACTATGCAGATAAAAGTAATGATACTTTTGTGGCAAGTAATAATCGAAATTTTATTGAGTGTTTAAAACATCAATCTAGACAAGTTAATGAGTTCAGATAGGAGTCAAAACAATGAATAAAGCTATTAGAGGGTCAATAATGTTGGCGGGAATTAAGTTAGAAGTGTTCCATATCCCACAAACACAATCTAACTTTTATGTATTCAGTCAAACTCAGGTGGCGACCGCTGTTAATGTCCCAAAAATGTATGTTACAAGGTGGTTAAAAAATAAAGAGTCAACGGTAGAATCAGGGTTTTACGAGTCACAATATTTAGACTCAAAACGGGTAGAAGCCTTACCAGGTAATAATTTTACGGGTCACAAAATTGAATCTAATAAACAAGGTAAACGAGGTGAGTCTAGAATTAAAATAGTACCAATTGAATTAGCGGTAGAATTTTGGCTAGACCAGGCACTTACTCGGAATAATGAACAAGCTATAGCGTTAACCTATGCTTGTTTGAATGAGGCACTAAAACGACGGTGTGATGAAATATTTTTAGGTAAATTAACCACTGACTTAATTGACTATGAAAGTGATACCGAAGATGACAAAAATAATTTTTTAACATATTTACAATCACGATCTATCTTGCGAGATTCACATATCAGCTTTACTAATTGCTGTTTATACAATGGGTTTAATGCTGCAATTGCCCACAATGAGATTACAAAACAGTTGTTAGGCAAAACAGCTAAGGAACTAAGGGAAGATGAGTTAATCAATGGTAACTATCGAGTCGGGTTAAATCACATACCAAATAGTGATGAATTAATTTTAATAGCCAAAGTAAAGTTAGAATTTAGTCGGTATAGACACGGTAACGTATACGAGAGGGTTAAGCGCGCTGTCAATGAGATTATGAAATTAAAGTAAAAAAATCAAATCATAAGTAGATGGGTATGTTCGTTGAGTTCATACCTTTTTTATTCAATAACTTTATTTAATAACTTTGAACATGACAATACAACATATCCCAACTGACTACGGCATATTATCGGTAGTTAAACGTCGTGGCTACTATTACGCGGTAAGAACACACTTTAACCGCAAGAGACAGATATATCTAGGTAAGATAGTTCCTGATACGGATACGCTTAATGAAGTTGCCAAAGATATTTATTCAAGTGACAGAGAATGGTACACAAATCATCCCCCAAAGCCTGAGAAGTTACGAGCCAGGGTTAAGGATACAAATAATCTATCCTTACGAGACGATTTACTCAGAGTATGTGAACTGTGCAAGGTATTTGGTGAGGAAAGAATAGAACAGCAGATAAGGACCATAATTAAAGTTCACTTGCCATAAGTTAGCTTTGGTCACGAACTAAGGATAGAAGTTTTGTACCCTTGAGTGTGGCTACTCACCAATAATCACTATTCCCCAACAAACCTCACCCTGTAACCTACAAAAAATCTGGGTATGGTTCTAATGAAGTTAGTCAAGGTTACGGAGTACGATAGCTTGACCTTGACTTACTGAATGAACCATGTACCCTATCAAGTCAGGTTACAGGGTGCTTTGTATGCTTGGTAGGTAAATTACCCTTCATTTATCAAATTACAGTGTGTCCTTACCCCAAAATCACTATGAATAGTACCTATGTACACTTGTTGCTGGTTTAATGACTTGTTACTGTTAATCATCTACTCAGTGACTAGGAATACATAGGTACTATGGTATGTATGTATTGGTTGTTTACTCACTTTACCTGTTGTATAGTTAGCTTGTGAGTAAATTTTGAGTAAAATAAATTATTTCTCATTAACTCAAAATGCTGTGATGTTGTGAGCATAGGAGTGAGAAATAATGGGCAAGAGGAGAATCGAACTCCTATGATCGCAAGATCGCCGCATTTTGAGTGCGGTGCGTCTACCAGTTTCGCCACTCGCCCTTGGTAGCAACTTTTCTATTATAACCTATTTTTCTATTTTGGCAACAGGTAGAGGAAAAATTTTTTCTGCACCTTCAAAAAAGCAGACTTTGATTAAGACAAACATCTAATACCAGTTTCTAAACCCTCACAAACCCCTGTTAAAAAATCTAGATCAAGACTAGAAATAGTATCACTCGGCTTATGATAATTAGGATTTCGCAGAAAAGCCGTATCAGTCACCATCATAGCCGGATAACCTTGATCCCAAAAAGGAGCATGATCACTAAGCCTAGTTTGTGGAACAAACAAACCCCGGTTAGGAGTAGTCAACCATTGACTAGCAACCCCAACCTTACTCATATTGCGGCTAAGACTGATTAAATCACCCAAAGTTCGTAAATTGCCAATTAAACCAATAAAATCACCACGATTAGGGTAAATTTTATCTAAAAAAGCGGGATAATGTTGTGAACCAGGAGTAGAGTCTTTATAACCCAACATTTCTAAAGACATCATCAAGCGTAAACGTTGCCCTTGTTTGTGCAACAAAGCAGCATAATCAGCACTACCCAACAAACCATACTCCTCCATATCAAAAGCCACAAGCCTCACTGGGTATTTAGCTGGGTTTTCGGCGAAACTTTTAGCAAATTCTAATAATACAGCCACACCAGTAGCATTATCATCAGCGGCTACAGTTCCAGGAACACCATCATAATGAGCGCCAATTAAGATTATTGGTAAATTTGGTAAATTTGGTAAATTACTCTTTTGTTGTCTGGGCTGGGCGGGTAAATTTAAAATCAAGTTATTAAATTTTTGGCTACCCACATTAAAGGTGTGGATTTCCACACTTCCCCATTGTGCGAACTGTTGGCGGATGTACTCTTGTACAAAGAAATGTCCAGCACTGGCTATATAAGGATCTCGTTCCCGTGCTATTTCTTGAAGATGATTTAGCAATCGTTGTTTTAAAGTCAAAATTGTAATTAGTAATTGGTAGTTAGGAAAGTAGACAGCAAAAACTTAAATTTTTCCTGATGATTAATGAATAATAACTACTGACTAGCCGCCGCAAATGCTATCCTAGTTTGGCAAGTGGCAGCTAAAGTTAAAATTTCTCTCGATGATGATAATTATACCATTGGGCGGTTTTCATCATTCGGTGGTTACTTATCAGCAATGCTGACCAATCGTAATATATATATGTAGTAACATAAGCAACAGGAGAAAAAAAACGCATGGGCAAAGTAGTCGGCATAGACTTGGGTACAACCAACTCAGTAGTCGCCGTGATGGAGGGTGGCAAGCCGGTGGTAATTGCCAATGCTGAAGGTATGCGAACTACCCCCTCTGTCGTTGGCTTTAGCAAGGAAGGCGAACGGGTAGTTGGGCAAATGGCCAGAAGGCAAACGGTTCTGAATCCCCAAAATACCTTTTTTGGTGTTAAACGCTTTATTGGCCGTCGGTATGCCGAACTGAACCCCGACTCAAAACGTGTACCCTACACCATCCGTAAGGATGACATGGGCAATATTAAAACTGTTTGTCCCCGCTTAAATAAAGAATTTGCCCCAGAAGAAATTTCCGCAATGGTGCTGAAGAAATTAGCCGATGACGCTAGTCGTTATTTGGGTGAACCTGTCACCGGTGCGGTAATTACTGTTCCTGCTTATTTTAATGATTCTCAACGCCAAGCTACCCGTGATGCTGGGAGAATAGCCGGGTTAGATGTACTGAGAATTTTAAATGAACCTACAGCCGCATCCCTCGCCTACGGATTAGAACGCGGTGATGTAGCTACTATTTTAGTATTTGACTTAGGTGGTGGGACCTTTTAGAAGTCGGTGATGGCATTTTTGAAGTAAAATCCACCAGTGGAGATACTCAGTTAGGTGGTAATGATTTTGATCAAAAAATAGTAGATTGGTTAGCGGCACAGTTTTTAGAAGCTGAAGGTGTAGATTTAAGACGCGATCGCCAGGCATTACAACGGTTAATGGAAGCCGCAGAAAAAGCTAAAATCGAACTTTCCGCCGTTAGCGTTACAGATATTAACCTCCCCTTCATCACCGCTACTGAGGATGGACCCAAACACCTGGAAACTCGCCTCACCCGTTCCCAGTTTGAAGGTTTATGTACAGATTTAATCAGCCGTATTCGCATACCCGTAAAAAGAGCCTTAAAAGATGCCGGACTATCCCCTGTAGACATTGAAGAAGTTGTATTAGTGGGCGGTTCTACGAGAATGCCAATGGTTAAACAACTTGTAGAAGATTTAATCGGTATTGAACCCAGCGAAAATGTTAACCCTGACGAAGTAGTAGCGGTAGGTGCAGCCATTCAAGCCGGTATTCTCGCCAGAGAAATGAAAGATGTACTCTTGTTAGATGTGACACCCCTATCATTGGGTTTAGAAACCATTGGTGGTGTGATGAAAAAATTGATTCCTCGCAATACAACCATCCCCGTTAGACGTTCTGATATTTTTTCCACCTCTGAAAATAACCAAAATAGCGTAGAAATTCACGTTGTCCAAGGGGAAAGGGAAATGGCCGCCGATAACAAATCCTTGGGGCGGTTTAAATTATATGGTATTCCCCCAGCCCCTAGAGGCATTCCCCAAATTCAAGTAGCTTTTGATATAGATGCTAATGGGATTTTACAGGTAACAGCTTTAGATCGGACAACAGGCCGAGAACAGAGTATTACTATTCAAGGTGCATCTACTTTAAGTGAATCAGAAATTAATAGAATGATTCAAGATGCCCAAAAATTTGCAGATGTTGACAGACAAAGGAAAGAAAGGGTAGAAAAACGCACCCGTTCCGAAGCGTTAATTTTACAAGCAGAAAGACAACTGAGGGAAGTAGCCTTAGAAATGGGAATGCAGTTTGCCCGCAACCGTCGTCAACGCATTGATAATATCTGTCGGGAACTCAGAGAAAGTTTAAAAGCAGATGATGATCGGGGTATAGATCAGGCTTACTCTGATTTACAAGACGCTTTATATGAACTAAACCGGGAAGTGCGGGAATATTACGCTGAAGATGAGGATGAGGACTTATTTGGTGCGATCCGTGACATCTTTACAGGGGATAAAGAAAAAGATTATTACAGAGAAGGTTATCGAGAAAGAGATAACTATAACCGAGACTACAGCAGAGACAACAGTCGAGATTATGATCGTAGTTATGATCGTGATCGTGATCGTGGTTATGGTCGTGATCGTTCAACCTATGATAGTCCACCACCACGCCGTAGTCGCCCCAGTTATCAGGATAATTGGGATGATGATGATGATTGGTTGTAAAAGGGGAGAACAAGGAGATCAAGGAGTCAGGATGAAAATATTTATCTTATTCCCTATTCCCTATTCCCTATTCCCTATTCCCTATTCCCTATTCCCTATTCCCTTCTTTAACTGATAACTGACTATGCAAAACTTGCAGAATTTCCGCGATTATTATGAGATTTTGGGAGTTAACAAGGATGCTTCCAGCGAAGAAATTAAAAAGGTTTATCGTCGTTTAGCTAGACAATATCATCCTGATCTCAATCCTGGTAATAAAGAGGCTGAGGAAAAATTTAAAGTTGTTGGTGAAGCTTACGAGATTCTTTCTGATCCTAGTCGGCGATCGCACTATGACCAGTTTAGCCGTTATTGGAAACAAAAAGGTTTTACTGGTGGTAAACAAACCCCAAAACCCAAAGGTTGGGGAGAACCAAGGACAAATGGTCGCTCTAACCAAAATGTAGATCCCGGCGAATTTCCTGATTTTGAAAGTTTTATTAATCAAGTTATTGGTGTTAGTAGTCGTAAAGAAACCAAAAAACCACCCACTACAACAACTAACAGCGATCCATTTAGCACTCCTAGAAGTAAAGTTGCTTATACAGTTAATACTCCACCCCGTACACCTCGCAGGGATATAGAGGCGAGATTAACTTTACCTTTGGAAAAAGCCTATCAAGGTGGTAATGAAAGAATACGTTTAGAGGATGGGCGATCGCTCGAAGTCACTATGCCTCCTGCTATGGTGACAGGTCAAACTATACGCTTGCGAAATCAAGGTATAGGTGGGGGTGATTTATACTTAAAAATTACCGTTGAACCCCATCCGTTATTTAAACTAGAAGGTGCTAACATTTTCTGTCAAATTCCTGTAACTCCCAGTGAAGCGGTTTTAGGTGGACAAGTGGAAGCACCTACTTTAGATGGGCCTGTGAAAATGACTATTCCTCCCGCAGTTAGGTCAGGTCAAAGATTTAGATTAGCTAATAAAGGTTATCCCATTGAAGATGGTAAACGGGGTGATCAATTGGTGGAAGTTCAAATTGTGACACCGAAAAATATTACAGATGAAGAAAGAGAACTTTATGAAAAATTGCGGGAAGTTGAAAGTTTTAAACCAAGGGCGGATTTGATTTAATTAATAGTCAGAATCATGATTTTTAGGACATCATTCGTAAAGTCAAAAATCAAATCTGACTATGAAATTAATTAGCAATTAATTAGAAATTAACTAATTAGTGAGGGCATATTATGAGTGTATCTCTCTATGAAAAAGACTTTAATTTATGGCTAGAATTAACAATTAAACAATTAGAAAGCCATGATTTTACAGTCTTAGATACAGTAAATTTGATTGAGGAGTTAAAAGATTTGGGTAAAGCAGAAAAAAATGCTTTAGAGAGTAATTTAATGATTTTATTAGCCCATTTATTAAAGCTAAAAATTCAAGCTAATGCCCCAGAAACAATGAAAAATAGTTGGTATAATTCGGTGATTGAACATCGTAAACGGATCAAAAAACAATTATTAAAAATGCCTTCTCTGAAATCCTATTTACCAGAAATTTTAGCAGATTCCTATGTAGATGGTAAAGATATTGCTATCAAAGAAGGAAAACTAGCATCTTTTGGAGTTCGTATTCCTGATGAATTTGAATATCCTGATCTATGTCCTTTTACCATTGAGGAAATTTTAGATGACGAATTTTATGGATCATCTTCATTTAATTTTAGTTCATAATTACAGGGAATTAATATCCAAGGTTTATCTTGGGAGTGCATAATGGTAAATTACGTTACTTTACCGCCGAATGTCAGTTAATACTAACACCTGAAGAATATGGTATTCAAGCTCAAGCAGACGCTGAACAGGAACAACAACGTGCTGAACGTTTAGCAGCTAAATTAGGAGAATTGAATATTGATCTTGATAATTTGTAAAATCTCTAATATCTAGCTTCACTACTCAAAGGATTTAAAATATAAAAAACAGAGTTGAGTAAAAGTGAATCAAAACCGTGAGTCAAACTGGGACACAGCCACAAAGCAGTAACACTAAAACATATTACACCCTCTTAGGACTGCATCCCTCAGCGTCGGTGATTGATATTCGTCGTGCATATCGGGAACTGAGTAAACAGTATCACCCAGACACCACAGAATTACCTGATCATGTTGCTACGGCAAAATTTCAGCAAATTAACGAGGCCTACGCCACTTTAAGTCATCCAGAGCGCCGTTTAAGTTATGATTTAAAGATTGGTTATTCTCGATTTGGGGTAATTCAAGCACCAACAGATTTAAACCATTCAGTACATAAACCCTATGATTACTCAAGATCCATGTACCTGGATGCAAGTGATCGCCCTTTATCATCGGGAGAAATATTTGTATTATTTGTCTTGGGTTTAACCTTTGTTGGTTGTTTAGTATTGGCGATCGCCATCGCTGCTTTACGTGGTGAACCCTTACAAACCCAAACACCCCAAATACCAGCAACTACTCAACATCCAGTTAGCATTTCCCAAAATCACAACCCCCCAACAAACCGCAATTTTTTTTAATTCTTAATTTTTAATTTTTAATTGCTTATGCTTCCCTCCCACAAACCCCTATATAGTCACCCTTTGCCACAAATTGAACAATGGTTAAAAGAACAAGGTTGTCAACAAGATGAAAATGAATTACATTGTTGGCGATTACAAAAAGCCAGTTGGCAAGCAGAAATTTGGCTAGATATTGAACAAATTACCGTTAGATATATCAAAGCAGGTGAAAATGGCCAAGATATTCAACGTTCCTTTAAATATTCTCTGAGTAGAGAAGATATTCAAGCAGCAATCTTTGCTGGTCCCTAGCTATCATTTATCAGTTGAAGAAGGGAATAGGGAATAGGGAATAGGGAATAGGGAATAGGGAATAGATGAACTCTTTACTGTCACCTGTCAACTGTCAACTGTCAACTATCAACTATCAACTATCAACTGTCAACTATCAACTGTCAACTATCAACTATCAACTATCAACTATCAACTATCAACTGTCACCTGTCACCTAAATCTTACCAAACCGCCTTTCTCGTTGTTGATAAGCACATAAAGCGCGGTGAAATTCCTTTCTATCAAAATCAGGCCAGAGAGTATCAGTAATATAAATTTCACCATAGGCCATTTGCCAGAGTAAGAAATTAGATAAACGCATTTCTCCACTGGTGCGGATTAATAAATCTGGATCTGCTATACCTGCTGTATATAAATGACTCTCAAATAACTCTTCAGAAATTTCCTCTGGTTTCAAAACACCGGCTTGTACCTTTTGGGCGATCGCCCGACAAGCCTGTAAAATTTCCTGTCTACCACCATAATTAGTAGCAACTGTAAACTTAATACTTTGATTATTTTTAGTTGTTTCCATAGAACGGGAAATTTCCGCCTGTAACGCAGTTGGTAAAGCTTTTAAATTACCCACAAATTGAATTTGTACATTTTCCTCCACCATTTCCCGCAATTCCTGACGGAGAACCCGCTGAAACAAACCCATCAAAAACTCCACTTCCTCCTGTGGTCTTTTCCAATTCTCCGTAGAAAAAGCATAAGCAGTTAAAGCCTTAATTCCCCAATCCTTACAACAGCGAAGTAAATCTTTAAGAGTATCAACACCCCGCTTATGACCCATAATTCTGGGAAGACCTTGACGTTTAGCCCATCTACCATTGCCATCCATAATCACCGCAACGTGTTGGGGAAGTAATTCTTGTTGTAAATCAGCAGGTAAATATTGCAGTTCAGAATGTTGTGTAGTCATTTTTCGGTCTTATTTTTTTGGCGAGAAACAGACAATGGTAATCTGAGTAAACGTGAAATAAACGTAAGTATGCGACGATTAATTTGAGTAATCAAACTAAAAATACCAGGTGCGACAGCTTCCCGATCAACAGTGGGGGAAAATCGAGCTTCTAAAGACTCTTTCAGCTTTCTAATGGTCAATGGACGATATAAAGTTCCTCGTTCCGCTAGAGAAATAGAACCCGTTTCTTCTGATACAACGACACAGATACAATTTTCGACACGCTCGGTAATTCCCATTGCTGCCCGATGGCGTGTACCCAGTTGACGAGAAGCGGTACGTCCTGAAAGTGGTAAAATTATACCCGATGAAACAATCCGCGAACCACGAATTAAAGTTGCTCCATCATGCAATAAAGTTTTTGGCTGAAAAATTGTCTGTATCAACTCCTTAGAAACTTCTGCATTTAACTTCACTCCAGGTACAGAAAAATCACGCTCATCAATAGGACCTGAAGTTTCTAGAATTAATAAAGCACCAATCCGATTTTTTGATAGTTCTTTAACCGCATCAACGATTTCATCAATAACACTATCAGATTTAGGAACAGCCAAGTGGTTAGGTTGAAATAACTGCCTAAATTCGCCCCTTCCCAGTTGTTCCAAGAAACGGCGAAACTCAGAATGAAGTGCCACAGCCATAGCCACAGCACAACCAATTACTAGCTTTTCTAAAACAAAATTGAGTAGAGGTAGTCCTAAAGTACCGCTGAATGCTGAAGCCAGCATTAAAATAATAAATCCCCGTACCATCCATAATGTCCGGCGTTCACTAATAATCAGTAAGATCATGTAAGTTAACGCCAGCACTAACAGAATATCCAGAGTCCCAAGCAGCAAGGACTGTGACCATCCCAAGTTTGTCGTCAGCCATTGCTTCCACCAATCTCTCATGACATCTGGATTCTAATAGTCATTAGTCATTAGTCATTAGTCATTAGTCATTAGTCGTTAGTCATTAGTCACTATTATTAGCTAGTGACCAATGACCAAGAACAAGTAACTACTTTAGTCTTTCCGGTAGGCAATCTTGTCGAATTATGTCTTCATAAGTTTCCCGTTGCAAAATTAAATTTGCTTCTCCGTTAGCAACTAAAACGGCTGCTGGTCGGGGTAAACGGTTATAGTTAGATGCCATACTGTAATTGTATGCACCAGTTGCCATAACTACGAGAACATCGCCTGGTTCAGTTTTGGGAAGTTGAGCGTTTTTAATCAGAATATCTCCTGATTCACAATGTTTACCCGCCACTGTCACTGTTTCTGTCAAAGGAGCGGACATTTTATTAGCCACAACAGTTCGATAAACTGACTGATAAGTAATGGGGCGGGGATTATCGGACATTCCCCCATCAATGGTTACATAAGTACGAATATCAGGAATGGTTTTAGATGAACCAATAGTGTAAGCTGTAACGCAAGCTGTGGCAATTAGCGATCGCCCTGGTTCACAAAGAAGTTTAGGTAAAGGTAAGTTTTCCGCTGCACAGGCTGCTTGTACAACTTCACAAATTGCCTTTGACCATTCCTCAATGCTTGGGGGATCATCTGATTCTGTATACTTAATCCCTAGTCCACCACCAACATTTAATTCTGTCAGTTCTAAGTTATATTTTTTCGCATCGCGCAACCACTGTACCATCACAGCCCCCAAATCTCTATGGGGTTGGCGTTCAAAGATTTGTGAGCCAATATGAGCGTGTACACCTAAACATTTTAAACTAGGCTGTTCACTTACATAAGCAAACACTTGATCTAAATCATTAGGATCAAAACCAAATTTACTATCTAAGTGTCCAGTGCGGATATATTCATGGGTATGACATTCAATTCCTGGAGTTAACCGCAACATGATTCTAGTTGGTGAATCTGTGGTTGTCAGTTCTACTAAGGTTTTTAACTCATACCAGTTATCAACAACAATAGTACATCCTGATTCGATGGCAAAAACTAGCTCTTGACGAGATTTATTATTCCCATGTAGATAGATTTTGTTGGCATCTACACCCGCTTGTAGGGCTGTATAAAGCTCACCACCAGATACTACATCTATTCCTAGACCTTCTGAGGCAACAATGGCACAAACTGCTAAACAGTTCCAGGCTTTGGAAGCGTATAATACCTGAGATTCACCTTTATAGTATTGTTTAAAGGTATCTCGATATTGTTGGCAAGCTGTCCGTAAGGTTGCTTCATCCAATATATACAAAGGTGAGCCAAACTGCTGAACTAGGGTTGTGACATCACACCCACCTATTTCCAAACAATCTTGATGATTAACTCTGGCAGTTAAGGGTAATAATTCTTGATTAGGAGAAATAGTTAAATCACCATTTCTTGTAGATAAATATTGATTGCCAGAAAGTTGAACCTCAACTGGGTGAGTCGCTACCATATCTAATAAAATTTGTCCTTGTTAAGTTTCTAAAATTTCTCAGCGTGATTTACGCTTCCGATTTTCAGTTTACTGCTTTATTGGTCATTGGGCATGGGGCATTGGGCATGGGGCATTGGGCATTGGGCATTGGTAAAAACTCTTTTCCTCCCCTGCTCCCCCTGCTCCCCCTGCTCCCCCTGCTCCCCCTGCTCCCCCTGCTCCCCCTGCTCCCCCTGCTCCCTCAATGTTGAAATTAACCGCTTTAAAAATTCAATCCCTGAGTTTAGAACATCTAAGTAGTCTGACAGAACTTGATAAAGCTTGTTTTGACGGTTTATGGACTATGGAAGGCTACAAACGAGAGTTAGAAAGCCCAAATAGCCATTTTTTAGGTATATTTTCCCCTTTTGCTGATGAATTGCTGGGAATGGCTTGTTTTTGGTCAATTTTAGAGGAAGCCCATATTACCATTTTGGCGGTTCATCCTCAATATCAAAATCAAGGTCTGGGTCAGGCTTTGTTGTATTCTCTGTTAAAAACCGCTAGTGAGGTTGGTTTGGAAAGGGCTACTTTAGAAGTGCGAGTTTCTAACAAAGGTGCAATTTCTTTATATCAGAAGTTTGGTTTTAAAACCGCTGGTAAACGTCCTCGTTATTACAAGGATAATGATGAAGATGCTTTGATTTTATGGTTATCTGATTTACAGTATCCCAAATTTGAGCAAACTTTAGATAATTGGTATAAGATGGTTGGCGATCGCTTGGCCAGGTCTGCTTGGACTTTATCATGATTTGGGACATACAGCGATTAACAACCAAACTACCGACCATCAAAAACTCTATCTTGATAAATTTTTCTATTATCAATATTTTCGATTATTTATTTTTTATAAATTAGAATTGCATATATTAAGAAATATAAATTGACATTGCATACCTTTTTATGATATTTAAGACTGTTTGGGAGTAGGTAAATAAAACATTAAGAAAACTGGTCTGTAATTTATCAATACTCCCAGAAAAGCTGGTAAATTCGCTCTCCTCACCATTCCAGCTACACAAAAAATAATAAAAACTCAGTAATTAACCCATCAAGGAGTCTGGTGGCAAAAGGGTATCTATTTTCTAAATCCAGATATCCAAAATTTTTGCCTGTGCTAAAATCAGCGTACCGGCAAGACGCAGGTGATGGGAAAAATGCCATGTTTGAACGCTTCACAGAAAAAGCCATTAAGGTAATCATGCTGGCCCAAGAAGAGGCCCGCCGTTTAGGTCACAACTTTGTGGGAACTGAGCAGATCCTCCTGGGTCTGATTGGGGAAGGCACGGGAGTGGCAGCCAAGGTGTTAAAGTCAATGGGTGTCAATTTAAAAGACGCTCGCATTGAAGTTGAAAAAATTATAGGTCGAGGTTCGGGTTTTGTGGCTGTGGAAATTCCGTTCACGCCACGAGCAAAACGAGTTTTAGAACTATCCTTGGAAGAAGCACGCCAACTAGGGCATAACTACATTGGCACAGAGCATCTCCTGTTGGGTCTCATCCGTGAAGGGGAAGGCGTAGCAGCCAGGGTGCTAGAGAACCTGGGTGTAGATTTGTCTAAGGTTAGAACTCAAGTGATTCGGATGTTGGGAGAAACGGCAGAAGTAACGCCGGGTGGTCCCTCTGGCCGTACAAAAACCCCAACTTTGGATGAATTTGGCTCTAATTTGACTCAAATGGCTGTGGATAACAAACTCGATCCTGTGGTGGGACGCGCCAAGGAAATCGAGCGTGTGATTCAGATTTTGGGTCGCCGGACAAAAAACAATCCAGTGCTAATTGGTGAACCTGGGGTTGGTAAAACAGCCATTGCGGAAGGTTTAGCCAGCCGTATAGCTAATAAAGATGTTCCTGACATCTTAGAAGATAAGCGTGTTGTCACTTTGGATATTGGGTTACTGGTTGCAGGAACTAAATACCGAGGTGAATTTGAAGAGCGCCTAAAGAAAATCATGGATGAAATCCGCTCTGCGGGTAATGTCATCCTGGTAATTGACGAGGTTCATACTCTCATCGGTGCTGGTGCAGCTGAAGGGGCGATTGATGCGGCAAATATCCTCAAGCCGGCTTTGGCCAGGGGTGAGTTGCAATGTATTGGTGCGACTACTTTGGATGAGTACCGTAAGCACATTGAACGGGATGCGGCGTTGGAAAGACGCTTCCAGCCTGTGATGGTGGGTGAGCCTTCCGTTGATGAAACAATTGAAATTTTATATGGTTTGCGCGAACGCTACGAGCAGCATCATAAGTTAAAAATTTCTGATGAGGCTTTGGTGGCGGCGGCGAAGTTGTCAGATCGATATATTAGCGATCGCTACCTCCCAGATAAAGCCATTGACTTAATTGACGAAGCTGGTTCACGGGTTCGTTTGATTAATTCTCAGCTACCTCCAGCGGCGAAGGAGTTGGATAAGGAACTACGGCAAATCTTAAAAGAAAAAGATGATGCTGTCCGTTCTCAAGACTTTGATCGGGCTGGTGAACTGCGTGATCGGGAAATGGAAATTAAAGCGGAAATTCGCTCCATTGCCCAAAGTAAGACCAATGCAGCAGGTGGTGATGGTTTAGAGCCTGTAGTTACAGAGGAAGATATCGCTCATATTGTGGCTTCTTGGACTGGTGTCCCAGTGAATAAACTCACTGAGTCTGAATCTGAGAAGTTGCTGCACATGGAAGATACCTTACATCAGCGCTTGATCGGTCAAGATGACGCTGTTAAGGCTGTTTCTCGTGCAATTCGTCGCGCTCGTGTGGGCTTAAAGAATCCTAACCGACCTATAGCAAGTTTTGTCTTCTCTGGACCTACCGGGGTGGGTAAAACTGAGTTGGCTAAGTCCTTGGCTTCTTACTTCTTCGGTTCTGAAGAAGCGATGATTCGCTTGGATATGTCCGAGTACATGGAGCGTCATACGGTCAGTAAGTTGATCGGTTCTCCTCCAGGTTATGTTGGTTACAACGAAGGTGGTCAGTTAACGGAAGCTGTACGCCGTCGTCCTTACACTGTGGTGCTGTTTGATGAAATCGAAAAAGCGCACCCTGATGTTTTCAATATGCTGTTGCAGATTTTAGAAGATGGTCGTTTGACTGATGCTAAAGGACGGACAGTAGACTTTAAGAACACTTTGTTAATTTTGACTTCTAACATTGGTTCTAAGGTAATTGAGAAGGGCGGTAGCGGTATTGGTTTCGAGTTTGCTGAGGATCAAACTGAGTCTCAATACAACCGAATTCGTTCTTTGGTGAATGAGGAGTTGAAGCAATACTTCCGTCCTGAGTTCTTGAACCGGTTAGATGAGATTATCGTCTTCCGTCAGTTGAATAAGGCTGAAGTGACCGAAATTGCTGAGATTATGCTCAAGGAAGTGTTTGGCCGCTTGACTGAGAAGGGTATTTCTTTAGAAGTGAGCGATCGCTTCAAAGACCGCTTGATTCAGGAAGGTTACAGTCCTAGCTACGGTGCAAGGCCATTACGTCGGGCAATTATGCGCTTGTTGGAAGATAGTTTGGCGGAAGAGATTCTGTCTGGACGCATCAAAGACGGTGATATTGCTTACGTTGATGTGGATGAAAATGGTGTTGTCCAAGTTACAGCTAAGGAAAGTCGGGAGTTGTTGACTCCTGGTGTTGAGTTGTAGTTGGAATTTTTTCAATAATAAAAAAACGGTGGAGGATGTAGGTTCTCTGCCGTTTTTTTTTGCGTTTATTAATAAATATTAAGAATATCGTCTCTGATATAAAAGATACATTAACAATTTTTACTTCTCACAATTTACGTAAAACAATATGATAAATTTTACATTAAAATCTATATATGTTAGTGAGGTTGTTTATGACTTTTTTTATTACTTCGTGTATCAAGTGTAGTCTGGTAAATCACGAGATATTTATGCAGCTTGTGGGCATATATATTTTTATGAATAATGAGCCGATAACTCCAGTGTGGAAAACAACATTAATTTTAATTTGGCGCATTATTTCTATTACTTTATGGGCAATGCTTATTCTAATAGTTATATCATCTTTCGGTAGATACTTTGCTTTTGGTGAAGTTCTTACTCCAGAGTCTACAAAGACTACTTTAGAAACTCCCATTAGTACATCTAGTAATACTTTACTGGATGATAAATTTAAGAGAGATATTAATATTGCTCTTACAGCAGCTTATGAATCTGCTATAAAAACTGCAAAAAATAACTTAGATTTATGGAATGCTGATTTAATGAGTAGAGTAGACAATCCAGGAAATAATAATGATTTTCTAGACTGGTATTTTGGATATTGGACTCAGCAGAAATTAGGTTTGGAAGGTTCTTTACAAGCAGCAACTCATTTTTTTAATCAAAATGCTCTAACAGCTAAGGAGAAAATACAAGAGGAAGTTCTTACAGAATTTACTAATCAAGTTTTAAGACCAGAGATTGCTAAACTTGAGTTCAAGAATATATGCAGAAATATTGCAGAAATATACACCAGTGAATTACAGAAAAATTTAGAAAATATTCGTGTTAAATATAGTATTCCAGAATCAAATTGGAATGAATATTTAAATAGTATTACTGTAGTAGTAACAAACACAAACGGCAGACAATTTCCACTCAAGCTTAAAGCTTTTACAATAGGAGGTCTGGGAGCAACTACATTGCTAACTAAAGTAGCTGTTGTAGCAATTGAAAAGGTAACAGCACAGGTAGGAACTAAAGTAATTTTAAAAGCTGGTGCAAGTTTTTTAAGCAAAGCAAGTGCTATAGCTGGAGGTGAGTTACTAGGACCAGCAGTAACCGTAGTTATTATAGTATGGGATGCAATAGATATCCATAACACTGAAGCAGTATATCGTCCCATATTAAAGGAAAGTATTGAAAAATATTTTACAGAAATGACAAAAGATATTCTCAGTGATGAAGAAAATGGAATACAAAAGGTAATTTACGATATAGAGGCTAGTATTAGAAGAAGCTTTACTAATTCTCGTGTTCCAATACTTAATTATCACTAAAATTTTGATGTTCAAACAACAGCTTATCAATAGTCGTCAATTGATGAAGTTAGCAATCGAGAAATGAAAAGGTTGTTAGCTGCACAATTTGACTTAACGTTACAGTATTACCAGCAAAATCAAGAATTGTGAATAGCAACTTCAAACCTCAGTCCCGCAAGGAAATGAATTTCCTTGCTAATAGCTAAAGTCATCTAAATATGACTAAATAACCGGAAAATTTTTTAGTAAACTTTAGTTTACTTTGGTTATTAGCCCTGAAATTCATTTCTGGGCGGGTGTAGAAGCAAACAGATAGCTTTGGGATGAACAATGACATTAGTTAATCATCAAGTAATGATTATAATGGTCTAATAAATACTTTCACTGCTAAACCATCTGTAGTCTTGCTTAAATCGTTTTCAATTCCACGAGGATTTTTAATTCTTCTTTCTGGATCATAAACAAAACAAATGAGAGTTTTACAATCAGGATGTGATTTATAACGAGTAATGTCTACAATTAATTGCTCTCCAATTTCTTTATCAGTAAGCTTTTCACTTGTCTTTTTAATCTCAATAACAGTTTGTTCAGTCTTTAACAGAAAGTCAACTCTTGAAGCACAACCAGCACAACTTGGAGTACATTCTTCATCTCTGATATCATCAAAATATAAAGTTAGTAAAGCATGGAACAAATCCTGAACATCATACTCATCATTAATTTTTATTGTTTGCCTTTTACTGTGTCTGATTTGCAGTTGTCTAGCAACAGAATCAAATCTATTACAAATAATTTCAATATTGTTGAAATGAGAAATAACAAGTTGATTCATGTCAGGTTCTTCCCAATACTCTTCTATTTCCCGTATCATTGATTCTAAAATTGCATGAGCTTTATCTAAGGCTTGCAGAAAGAATTTATCTTTAAGAGATTTGTCATAACTATTTCCAAAGGCAATTTTTGGACTGTAGAAAAAAATATCCTTAAAATCGTTAACATATTGAGTATTATATCCAAATATCTTGGTTATACAAATTTGTGTATCTCGCTTCCACTTCTCAAACTCTTTGCCCCATAAACATTGTATTTTTAGATTATCAATTAATTGAATTTGATGTTGAATTTTTGCAATTGCCTCTTCTTTTTTCATTTTTTAAACTTAATTTACAACATAGCTGTATTGTAACATTTGTTGTTGCTTTTATTAGAGGTTGTGATATAACTCCTAGTTAACAGTGAAGATAATGCGATCGCTTCTTGTTAACAGTGGAATGAGTGCGATCGCTCTTATTTAACAGTGCAAGATATAAGTTAGCATAGTTTACCGAAGGTATCGCGTGATTAACTCAAATACTTGATATCATAAATAGTAAAAAGCCATTCAAATTCTTCAACCATGACAGAATTACTACAGCGTGCGATCGCTCTTTGTTGATTAATAGTGGAAGCAGTGCGTTAGCGTAACTGAATTTAGGGAAAAACTTAAAAAATGGTAAAGTATATAACCTATTTACCATTGTTATTACAAAAATCTTTAAATGATTAATTTAGATACTGGCACTGCTATAGCTTTTATAGCGGAAAATTCTACTACCCGTTATGTGTTGCGACAATATGTAAATGAACAAGAAATGGTAATGACTCAAACCGCATTTTCTGAGTTTACCACTATAGTTAAAACAATTGGCGGACTATCAGAACAAAGTAGAGCTAATCGCTTTTTGCAAAGAGTAACTATCATCCCTGATAACCCATCACTTAGAGCTTTAAATCTGCAACCAACACGAAAAATAGGAATAAACGATATTATTATTTTAGGTACAGGTGATCAACTAGGTATTGTCACCACCACAGCAGATGCAAAAGCAGTGAGAGCCGCTTCTGCTCAAGGTGTGGATTTTCATGTATATATTCATCCACCTTTTCCTTTAACTGGTAATTAATCATGCAAATCACTATTTCACCACATCTACAAAGTACATATAAATTAATTCAAAATGCTTTCCCCAATGGGATAGAACCACAAAATTATTTACCGCTTTTAGCATTACTTAGTGAAGAAATGTCAGATAGAAATTTAGCTGAAGTTGTAGCTTACTATAGTGGTAAAGATTATAGTGTTGTACTCAATGACATCTATCGAGTGCAATCAATTGATATACCTATACCTGAAGCAATTGATAATTTAAAAGAAAAATTGATTATTTGTGGTTATGAACAGTGGCTTGAGGAAGGATAAAAGCAGGTGGTATGAATCAGCCTAATTTTCAATGTATGAATCTGAAAGAATTACGTCGTTATGTTCTCACTCACAGAGAAGATATTGCAGCTTTTCACGCTTATATAGATCGTTCCAAGTCTGAAGGAAGGATGATTACTATTAACCCGAATGATGACAATTGGGAAGAGAAGGTAAAACACATTATAATTAAAAATGAAATCTTGAAAAATCAAGAATAATTGGCAATTGATAAAAATGCGGTAAGGTGAATTATGAGTAATACAAAATCTGTGCGTCGTCGTCAACCAGGGAGAATTTTTCCAGAGTTTACAATACCACCGGAAGAATTAGCAAGAAGGGAAGCTGAAAGAAATGCGCGGGGAGAAAAAGCGCGGGTTGTTTTTAATCGAGTTCGTCCTGAATTAATTAATGATCATTACAATTGGTTTATTGTAATTGAACCAAATAGTGGTGATTATTTTATTGATGTTGATGACAGTATTGCTGAAAAAAAAGCACGGGAAAAATATCCTCAAGGTTGGTTGGTGACTTTTAGAATTAATGAAACGGGTGTTTGTGGGAGAATATGATATACTCGTAATGATTAATGATAATTAACCTGGCACTGGATTATTAATAACACAAGGAATAACTACTATGATTGTGAATAGTGATTTAATTTTAGGTGAAACTTTTACTTTTCCAGAGAATATAGATACAAGTCATGAATCAGTTTCAGATAGAGAAATTAATGAAAAATATAAAAAGGGTGAAATTAGAATTGTTACGGAACAAGCTCGTTATCCGTTAGATAGTATACCAACAATGCTCGATAGCAAAAAATATATTCTTGATCCTGAATATCAACGTAGAAAAAGATGGGATAACATTCGTAAATCTAGGTTGATAGAATCATTTATTATGAATGTACCCATCCCACCTATATTTTTATATGAAATAGACTATTCTATTTATGAAGTAATGGATGGACAACAAAGATTAACTACCATTTATGATTTTTATAATGGTAAGTTTCAACTAGAAGGATTACAGTATTGGAGAGAACTAGATGGTAGAAACTATGCCAACTTACCAGAGCAAGTGAGAAAAGGTATAGATAGACGCTATTTATCATCTATTGTTTTATTACAAGAAACCGCTAAAAGTGAAGAAGAAGCGGAAGAACTGAAAAGAATAGTTTTTGAAAGACTCAATAGTGGTGGAGAAAAGTTAACTCCTCAAGAAACAAGAAATGCTTTACAAAATGGAAAATTTAATCAATTATGTATCAAACTTTCAAAAAATGAATCCTTCCGTAAAATGTGGTATTTTCCCCTAGAAAGTGAAGGAGAACAAGAATTACTCAAAAATGAATCTTATAAAAAAATGGAAGATGTGGAATTAGTTTTGCGCTTTTTTGCTTATCGTCATTTTGATAAATTAAAATCTACGGGAGTTGATAAATTCCTAGATGAATATTTAAAACAAGCAAATAGCTATTCTGAGCAAACAATGAAAAACCTAGAAAATATATTTAACGAGACTATTGATATAATTTATCAAATCTTAGGAAATAAAGCTTTTGTTCCACCAAAAGAAGATCGTGATAAAAACACTCCTTTAAAAATAGTGTACGATCCAATGATGCAAGTATTTGCTACAAAACTTCCCTTTAAAAATGAATTATTAAAACATAAAGAAGCAATCAAAGAAGAAATGTATTCTGATGAAAAAATGTTATATGTAGCAGAAGAAAATGATCGTTTTCTTTTTGAAGGTAGGTATACCACCAGAAAAGGTTTAGAGGCACGAATTAGATATTTTGATAATTTTCTACAAAAGTATATTAAATAAACTTGGGTAGAAATTATGAATATCGAATCATTAGAAAGATTTAAAAAAGAACTCAATCAAATTCGAGAATATTTAAAACATATTCAATATGTAAATGATATAGTTGCTTATCATGTTCAAGATAATGATACTGAGCAAATAAAAAATTTACTCAATACTTTTCATGCTCATGATAGTAGTTTTAAAACAGATAGACGTATATTTGAATATAAAGCGTCTATTATTTCATTATATGGACTACTAGAAAAATATGTAGAAATATGGATTAAAGAGTATCTTGATTTTTTATCAAGTGCAGTACCTGAATACACACAAATAGATGAAAAAATTAGAGAAAATCATTTTGAACTTTCTTTAAAATTGATAAATACTATTACAACTAGAGAAAGTGCTAAATATCAACATCTTAAAAAAGAAGAAGTATTAAATAAACTCAATAATTGTATAGTTAATCCTAGCAACTATCAAATTAATACAGATGCTTTTGTTCTTTTGTCAGGTAATTTAAAACATAATAAAATTGTCGAGTTATTCAACAAGCTAAATTTGGATTTGAATAAAGAATTATTAAAAAACGAAGAACTTAACAATGAAATTGGTTTAACACGAGAAAGAATTTCGAGAATAGACAAGGATATTTTGTACAAAAAAATTAATGATTTGGTGGACAGAAGAAATGAAATTGCTCATGGTTCAGAAAAATTAACAGAAGAATATAACCTACTTGAAATATCTGAATTAGAAGCTTATATTCAGTTTTTAGAGAAATATTGTCAAGCTATTTTTCATACATTATTTGAACAAATTATCAAACAAGAATCAATATATAGCTTTCAAAAAATAGAAAATGTAATTAAAATTTTTGGTAATAAAGTATTGGCGTTTGAACTTGAAAACTATACTATAAAAGTTGGAGATACGCTAATTATCCAAACTAAAGAAGGTAGATTTTATAAAAAACCTATTTTAACAATTCAATTAAATAATATAGAATATCCTGAACTTATAGTTACAGAAAAAACAAAGATTGCTGTCAGTTTAGATCATCAAATAAAAGATAATCACACATTTTACATAGTGAAGAAATAATTAAATCGCTCTTATTTAGATAATGGTGGAATGAGTACGTTAGCGTAGCTTACCGTAGGTATCGCATAATTAACTTAAAGACTTGATATCATAAATAGTAAAAAGCCATTCAAATACTTTAACCATGACAGAATTACTACAGCGTGCGATCGCAGAAATTGAAAAATTACCAGCAGAAGAACAAAATGCCATTGCTACCCGTCTTCTGGATGAACTCAAAGACGAACAAGGTTGGAAAATTCGTTTTGCAGCTACGACAGATAATCAATGGGATAGTCTAGCTGAGATGGTACGTCAAGAAATAGCATCTGGTGAAGTTACACCTCTCGATCAAGTTTTTCCTCACCAACCATGAAATCAAGTGTAACAAAAACATTTCGCAAACAACTTGATCAGCTTCCTACATCTATTCAAGAACAAGCTGCTAAAGCTTATGACTTGTGGCGTGATGACCCATATCATAACAGTCTTCAGTTTAAACGAGTAAGTCAGCGTCAACCAATATACTCTGCTCGTGTGGGAATTAATTATCGTGTTCTTGGGTTACTGGAAGAAAATCATATCTACTGGTTCTGGATAGGTACTCATGCTGAATATGATGAATTACTTCAGAGATTATAATACTTCTTCATTCCAACTAAAATGTTCATTCCATTTTTGTTGACGTGGATGGTAAAGATATACAATATTACCACCTACTGGATCTATTCCTTCAGTCTTATTATATTTATGATTATTACAACCCTGACAAGACAAAGCCAAATTATCTAAACTTGTTTTTCCTCCTTGACTTTTCGGAAGAATATGTTCAATTGAGAAGGGTTGAATAGCAAAACGTGCTTGACTTCGACAATATTCACAACATCCCTTTGCGCGTTCAGCTACAGCTTTTTTCTGTTGAGATGTTACTCTTTTTTCAGACATAAACTTGCGTCTGAATACCTAAATTTTCCATCAAGGTATTTAGGGAAATACACCTTAATTTTGCTAACTCTATCAAATATTCTATCCGTTGTGCTTGCTGTTTTTCTATTATTCCAGTTAAGTACAGTAACTCTCTATATTCATCATCTGTGAGATTTTCTGCATCTCTTTTATCTATTAAATTGTTGTAAGATTTCTGAATATTTAAAGGAATGCTTTGATTGATTTTCAATAATAAATCTGACTCCTGTTGCTGCAAACTCGGAGCATTACGTTGTGCTTGTAAAGCGATGACTTGAGAAATAAACTGTTTTAAATCAGCTTGATTCAACTGCTCAACCACTTTAAGCAAATCTTCTGAAGATAATTGCAGTTCAACTTGCATTTTTGGCATATTTACATTTTACCAGCTATTTGAGTTGATTGTATTTCAATTATACATAAATATACCAGATTTTCGTATTAACAGACAATCTTTAACAATAACAACTTATTATGAAGTATAATAAACGTAATCACAAACAAAGGATGACATAAAATGCAAGCCATTCTACTCAGCAGCGAAGAAGTTGCCAAACGTGCCAAAGAATTATATGAAAATAGCATTCGTTCACAAGTGGAAACTGAAGAAAACATCGGTAAAATGGTGATTATTGATATAGAAACTGGTGAATATGCAGTTGATAAAACAGGGATAGAGTCAGCGCGTTATTTACGTAGTAAAAATCGCTTTGCTCGACTTTTTGGGATTCGCATTGGTTACAAAGTCGCTGCATCCTTTAGTGGAGAAATGGAGCGTGATTATCGGTGATAACTGGTATTATTAAAAATGGACGTGCAACTGTCAATGTCATATTTCGATTGCCAGATCAACCAGATTTTACTATTGAATTTGTGATTGATACAGGTTTTACAGAGTTTCTTTCTTTACCTCCAAGAGCAGTTAATCTTTTAGGTTTGCCTTTTGTTTATGATATGTATGCAACTTTAGCAGATAATAGTCGTGTACTTTTACCAGTACATCAAACTATTATTATTTGGAATGGTGAGGAAAGAGAAGTTAATGTTTTAGCTACAGGAAAACTGCCATTATTAGGCACTGCTTTACTTGATGGTTATGAATTATCTATCCAATTTACAGAAGGTGGTTTAGTGACAATTGAAGAGTTATAGTTAAATGGTTTTTATTAGGTGCGTTAGCGGAGCTTACCCTAGCCATCGCATAACTGACAAAAAATATAAATAATTTATTCAAACAAATTTTGAATATCTCTTGCACCATGAATTACCCTTACAAGTTCAATTCCATCAACCACGGAACGGTAAAACAAAAGATATTTACCAACAGGAAAACTTCTCAGTGATGGTGCTAATTCATCACAAAGTTTCCCCATTTGCGGTGATTCTGATAAAAGTATCAACTTCTCATTCTGGGGATTGAAAAATATTTGCCATATCTTAAATACTGCTAACTAATGCGTTTTGCAGCTTGTCTTTTTCTCCCTTCAGCTTTGATTTTTTCAGCATCAAAAGCTACACCTTCACCTCTATCAAGTTGGTCTATTCCTATTTGTATTTCCTTCCGCAATTCTTCCATTCTCAACTTCCGTAAATCTTCCCGTTCTTTTAATAACCGCAAACCTTCACGAATGACCTCGCTTTGTGACTGATATAGTCCACTATCAACGAGTTCAGCAACAAACTGATCAAATGTCTGACCTAGATGAACATTCATAGATTCACCTTTGAATTAATTACATGGTCTTTTCTTTAGAATTGCACACCTGTCAATAATTGTCAATTTTTGTTAGTAGTGAGATGATCTAACATAGTGAAAAGCCATGCAAATTCTTCAACCATGACAGAATTACTACAGCGTGCGATAGCGAAGCGCTCCGTAGGAATCGCAGAAATTGAAAAATTACCAGCAGAAGAAAAAAAATGCTATTGCTACCCATCTTCTGGGTGAACTAAAAGACGAACAAGGTTGAAAAATTCGTTTTGCAACTACAACAGATAATTAATGGGATAGTCTAGCTGAGATGCTACGTCAAGAAATAGCAACTGGTGAAGTTACACCTCTCGATCAAGTTTTTCCTCTCCAACCATGAAATCAAGTGTAAAAAAGACATTTTGCAAACAACTTGATCAGCTTCTTGCATATATTCAAGAATAAGCTGCTAAAACTTATGACTTGTGGACTGATGACCGCTATAATAAAAATTATATCTCGATTGACATATCAACCAAACTTGACTATATTCTATAAAACAAGAGCGGGTGGCGGGAATCGAACCCGCATCAATAGCTTGGAAGGCTATGGTTTTACCACTAAACTACACCCGCTTGCGTTAAGCCAATGTATATTAACTTTCTAATCACAATTGTTAGTATAACACACAAAAAAACAAAAAACAAGACCAGAATAAAACTTTTATTTGTCTTCTCGCTGTAGCCAGAATAACCAAGACATTATTTATCGTTATTGATCTCGGAAATATAACCACAGCAATGGTTTCACCCTTGTAGTTTCCAAGAGTACCCTTTCTCTTATACTAAATCTAACAGCGATCACTAACATCACGCAAACAGATAATAGAAGCTGGTTCATCATCCCACTCAGTTTCAGCGACGGTAATTTCTGCCTTTCCCACCTCACCATTGCGCTTGAGAATATCAATTTGGGTAATTCTTTTTTCCACAATAGGTCTACCAATCTCCGAACCCACTAAACTAGATAAGTAAGTCGGCTCGAAAAAACCAAGGTATGTAACAAAATGTAAAATCGCTGAAAGTCTCCTCCCTTTTGCCTTTTGCCTCTTGCCTTGCCATGACGACAATTTTCAACGCCTACCTACTTAGTGTCTTATCAAACATCTGCGCCGAAGCTGGGTTAGCAAATTTGATCACTCCATTTTGAGAGTTTTGAGAACAGCTTTACCATCTGGTGGTGGCATTACTAAATCTAGAAAAATTAAATCTGGTTTTTGTTGTTTAGTAATTTCGATAGCTTGTGTACCATCCCACATTCCGCACTTCAATTTGTAGTACAAATACAAGTATCATAAGCAGCATAGATGCTTAAATACAAATACGCAGCTAAGAAAGTAAAAATATAGACCTTAATTGCCATTAAGACTACTAAAGAGAAATTCATAGGGCATTGAGAATAAATTATGATGATTTTTATTAAACCAGAAACTTAGAAATAGCATATAAATAGCATATTCTAGTCATTTGTATAAAGAGTATCTGGGATTTTGATAAAATTCTTATTAAAACCATATAAAACTTAAAATATTTCTTCAACAAAAACACACAAATATTTTCACAGCAATTTTCACCAATTACCAATTACCAGTTACCACAAAAAGACTTCCTCTGCAAATACTACTTAATAATATCAACTTTAATTTTCATATACAAATTACTTAAACCAGGTTTTGAACCGTCTTCATTGTAGGCCGCTGTAAACCTTTCTTGACGAAAAACCTGATTTAATGCTTGTTCATAAATATTTTTATCAGCACGAAGTGAAACAGGATCAATATTAATAATTACAGCTTGTTGAAAATTACCGTTTTGATCAATTATTAAACTCACCAGTAAATTTGCTGGTTTTAGTCCATATTCACCCAGAATAGCATCTAGTTCTAACTCTTTAGTAGAGCTACCTTGATACTCTGCTAAAACATCAGGTAAACTATCTACTCTGATTTTATTATCTTGTCGTAATTTTTCTACTTCATCTCTCAACATAGGATTAATGTTAACTCTAATTCCTATTCCCTGTGCAGCAGGAGAAACTTCCGGTGTACTTTCTGGTGTACTTTCTGGTGTGCTTTCCGGTGTGCTTTCCGGTGTACTTTCTGGTGTGCTTTCCGGTGTACTTTCCGGTGTAATTTCCGGTGTAGAAACTGGTGAATCTGAAATAGGAGTTTCAGGTAGTGGAGTACCTTTTCCTAACTCAATCTCTTGACGACGATTCCAAGGTAAATCATTTACAGGAATAGTTGTTTCTGGTGTAGGTATAGGTACAGAAGGAATGTTAATTTGCGTGTTTTTTTCTGGCGGAAATTGAGACTTTGGAGTTGCTTGCGGTGAAGGTTTCACAGGAATATTTTGAGCTACATTTTGATCATTTTCAATGTTATTCTCAATGTTATTTTCAATGTTATCTTCAATGTTATTCTCAAGTGGTGGTGAAACCTCAACATCAGGATTTATAGGTAAATTATTAGTAACTTCTTCTTCAACAGTTTGTGTAGTTTCTGGTAAAGAATCTGGAGTAGGTTTTGTAGTTTGATTAGCAGTTTTTACAGGAGATGATTGAGTATTAGATTCAGATTTAGGTTGAGGTTGAGAGACAGAATTAACCTCTTGATTCGGATCAAGTTCTATAAACTCAATATTTATAGGATTTTGATTATATTCAGAACTCCAAGGTTTAAATTGATTCCAAGATGAAAATAACCAAAAAACCGCCAATACATGAATAGAAGCTGAACATATAGACACAGAAACCCATAACCAAGGCGGATCTATATGTTGATATTTATTTGTTTGTTCCTGTAAATTAACATTGGAATTTACACTATCCATCATCAATTATCCAGTCGAAGGTATCGGCAACTTCCCATCCTAACCTACTTATGAACAGAACCGTCTAACTCAGGGGTGACAATAAAAGTCAAAACCGTTTCATCTATACCTTTGAGTTCTAAAGGACTACCTTTAGTAATTTCCTCTTCTTGCAAATAATCAGCCACCGCAGCAGATACTAAAATAGTACCAGGAATAGCAGCAGCTTGTAACCGAGCAGCAATATTCACACTCGGACCAATAGCTGTATAATCTGCACATTCTGAACTACCAAACATTCCCACCACTGCTGTACCTTGATGGATACCACAGCGGAATTGTACACCTTTGCGTCCATCAGTTTCAAATATTCCTTGTTCTGACCATCGCCGATTCAAGTTAATTAAGGCGCGTTGCATTCCTCTAGCAGTGTTAATAGCACGGCGTACTTGTTCATTAGGGGTGAGTTCTTCTGGCGCTCCGTATAAAGCTAAAATAGCATCACCCATAAATTTATCTACAGTACCACCGTTAGCGAATACTACCTTGCTCATGCTTTCTAGGTATTCATTGAGAATTTCTGCCACTTTCCGGGATCTCAAGGTGTTGGAAAGTTGAGTAAAACCAACAATATCACTAAATAAAACTGTAACTAGGCGAGGTTCTGGGCGTAAATCCAAGGATAAAGAACCAGCAGCGGCTTTTTTAACCAATGCTGAGGGTAAAAAGCGTTTGAGGACTGATTCCGTTAAGTAGGTATTTAATTCTAATACTCGTTTTTCATTTTCTTTGAGTGCTAACAGGTTTCTCACTTCTGCGAGTAGTTCTCGATCATTAAATGGTTTTGCTAAATAAGCATCAGCACCATATTCTGTACCTTCAATACGGGTTTCTTCATCAGCTTTTGCGGTTAACAGAATTATTGGTGTACCTCGCATCATTTCATCACTGCGGATCATCTGAATCATTTCTAATCCTGTGAGTATGGGCATCATCAGATCAGTGATAATCAGACTGGGGAAAATTTCCCTTGCTAGGTTATATCCTTCATAACCGTTTCTGGCGGTGGCTACTTGATAGGTACTTTGACGGAGAATTTCCGCGACATAGGAACGCATATCTGGGTTATCATCCACCACTAAGATTAGCTGTTCGCTGGGTAAGGAAGTTCGAGCTTCTCCAAAGGAATCTATAGTGGGAGGGCGCTGTAATGGTTCTGTAATTACGAATTCTGGCTCTAAATCTGCGGATTCTAGTTGTTCTAAGTCTGCTAGTTCTACATTTGCTCGGTTGAGATTTAATTCTACGGGTATATCTGTGACTTGCTCTGGTGGTAGATGTTGTGAACCTGTTAACAACCGAACACTAAATTGAGTTCCTTGACGATAGACAGATTGAACAGTTACTTCTCCACCGTGAAGTTCTACTAATTCTTTAACGAGGGATAAACCCAAACCACTACCTTCATAACTACGATTTTCCGATCCTTCTGCTTGTCGGAATCTTTCAAATAGGTGAGGTATTTGTTCGGGAAGTATACCGATCCCTGTATCTTCAACTTGTAAAATGCAAGCGTCACCGTCGTTATATAGTCTGACGGTGATTCTACCCCCGTCGGGAGTAAATTTCATGGCGTTTGACAATAGGTTATATAGTACCTTGTCAAATTTTTCCATGTCTAAGTAAACTGTGGGACAATCAAATAAATCTGTTACTATTTTGAGTCCTTTTTTTTCGCCATACATACGGAACGACTCGACGATTTGAGTCACAAATTCTACGAGATTGCAAGGGTGAAAACTCGGCTGCATTCTCTTAGCATCTAGGCGCTGTAAGTCGAGTAGTTGATTGACTAAACGCAGTAGTCGGCGGGAGTTACGCAGAGCGATGACACATTGCTCATGAGATAACCCTTCACCAACGTTGACGGCAGATTCTAACGGACCTTGAATTAAGGTGATGGGGGTTCTAAATTCATGGGAAATGTTTTGGAAAAATTCCGTTTTTTGCCTATCTAACAGTAGTAGTTGTTCTGCTTGTTCACGGGTGGTTTGATATAACCTAGATTGTTGAACGGCGATCGCCGCTTGAGCAGCTACGGATTTGGCCAGTTCAATTTCTGAAGGCAACCACTTACGAATTTTGTCACCTTCTCTCAGGGTGATACTACCAATACATTTACCGTCGCTGAGGAGAGGTACAACCATGAGTGATCGCGGTCGCATTTTTAGCGGTAAATCAAAGGCTTGTACATCTGTGGGCGAATGGGTAATATCAGTAATTACTACGGGTTCTTGTGTTCTTAAAATTTCTTGGAGAATGGGGTTTTTCTGAATAGGTGATTGGGATTTGGATAGGTTTTGAGTGACAGATTGCCGACTTCGCTGGAAATTAAGTTCCTGAAAATTACTGATATTTTTAGAACTATCGTATAAACCCACACATCTTACATATTCATCATCTTCTGTCCATAAAGACAATACACAACCATCTACTTGTAGTGCTTCTCCGAGTTTTTGGGTGATGGCTGCAAATATATCTTGGGGATTAAGACTGGAGCGAATTTCACTGGTAATAGTATTAATTAATGCCTCACGCTTTGCTAAGGCTTCTACCTCTTGATAAGCATAAGCCTGTGATAATGCCAAAGCCGCTTGATCAGCAACAATTGACACAAGTTGTACTTCTTCATCTTCCCAAATTCGTGATTGAACACACTGATGCAGAGCCAATACAGCCCTAACTTCTTGTTGACAAATTAGCGGTACAACCAAGCTAGATAAAATATTAGCATTTTTAAATGCTGTAGCCCTTTCTGTATGATTTTGAATAAAATCACTCTCAGTCACGTCTTGAATAACTTGGACTTCACTGGTTTCCCAAACTGTATGGGCTAAAAGAGTGAGTGGAGTAATAGATTTTCTGTCTTCATGAACGACCGCTTGTGGATATTGATTAAGGGATAAATTTTCTGATATCTGAATTATTTCTGCCTGTGATTTTTGATATATAAAACCTTCATTTGCTAATTCATTATCTTGAAAGGGGCGTAATAAACAAACATCCACTTCCAACATATGCCCCACTGTATCTACAATGGTTTGCAGAATTTGCCTATAGTCCAAGGCACTACGAATTGTGTTAGTGACAGTATTGAGTAGGGACTCTCTGCGTAAAGTCCTTGTTAATTCGCGGGTTCTGGCTTTGAGGACATTATGGGTATCCAAAGCTTGGCGGACAACTGCTTTGAGTTCTTCGGCTTCCCAAGGTTTGGTGACATATTTAAACACCTTCCCAGAGTTAATTGCCTCCACCAAATCTTCAACATCGGTGTAGCCAGTGAGAATAATCCGAATAATATCTGGGTATTGAGTGGCTGTCAGACTCAAAAATTCTGTACCACTCATCATTGGCATTCGTTGATCGGAGATAATGACAGCAATATCTCCCTCTTGTGCCAATAGCTCTAAAGCCGCAGGACCTGAGTTCGCCCGCAGCACTTGATATTCACGATAGAAACTACGATAGAGTAGGTCTAGGTTGTCCGGTTCATCATCAACAACCAAGATTTTTGGTTTACTGTTTGTTTGTGATGTCATGCACCGCTTCCCTGCTGCAACGGCAGTCTGATAAGGAATAGTCTGCTCAGGTAATAACATTTCTGAATCATGCAGGTTTCTAACATTTCGACCAATAAACTGCTGGGCCACATGACGGCTATGAATGTAAGGTGTGGAATCAAGGTAATGAAAAGCAATTAATAATTACTGCAAAAACTATTTAACGTTTTCCTGTAACTGTTGAATTGAATTGCTATGGTGACGATTGATGATGCTCTTTTCTATTCACAATATGAAAATTTTCTCACCCCCTTGGATATGCTGTTATTGCTACATCAGGTTTTTGGTTGTGGATGAGAAATAACGAGTTGTTATATCTTGTTTTTCCCATTACAGCCGTAATACTAACATTTGTAGGTCAATTTTCTGAATAGTAGTTATGCTATAGTCATGAATATTACACAAAATTTTAGCTTTTATAGACAAAGTATACTATCAAACCAGTATACATCGCCAATTCCATGATCATAACTAAAAGATTGCCCAGTATGGAACTGTTTAATCACTTATTCAAGCCCATCTGTGTTGCTACCTGACATTTTATTGTAAAAGTATAATAAAATTTACATCTAGATGTATCCGCATATTACAATATTATTGAGATTTTACACCTATTAGAGTAGCTTTGAAATCCTGGTTTTTTCGTCCACATCATCCACCATTAAGCAAAAATGTCAGCATTCCCGATTCTTGCCAATTTCAAATACGGGCGGCTACATCTGCTGATTTGCCTGGGATCGCGCAAATAATTGCGGAAAGTTTTCATTCTCAAACAGGTTTGTGGGGATGGGTTTTCCCTTTACTTCGTTTGGGTATTTATGAAGACATGAGATATCGTTTCTCTTCCATGACATCCCATCATGTTTGCTTAGTAGCTTGTGATGTCAGTGATTCTGGTAATCATCAAATCCTGGGAACTATAGAAATCAGTGTACGTTTGAGTGATAGTTGGGTAAATGTTCGTCAGAGTTTCCCCTATTTATCTAACTTAGCTGTTCACCCTCAATACCGTAGACAAGGTTTAGCATCTAGTTTATTGACAAGATGTGAACAAGTATGTCGGGACTGGGGGTTTGAAGACTTATATCTTCATGTTTTAGAAAATAACGATCAAGCTAGACAGCTGTATTTCAAGATGGGTTATCAGGAAGAAAGAGTAGAATCAAGTTGGGATAGATTTATTTTCCTGAACTCAAGACAAATATTCTTACATAAACATATTAGTAAATACCCTCATGTAACAGAAGATAGATAAGATTAGCTTGTCAATGATATCCGCCTATTGCCAAACTTTCTGATTTGGTGGTATTTTCCTGTGACTGTGAGACTCGTTCCTGAAAACTTTACAAAAAATTTAAATAATATACTTAAAATTGGCAGACAAAGTGGTTCTGATACCATAGAATACTATTATTAATTTTGTAACAATACTTTTCGTAACAATATTTTGATAGTCACCTATTGAGTTTGATGTAAGGCTCTCAAGCAATTCTGGAACATTGAAAACGTCGGCCAAAATTATCTCCTTGAATTTTCGCGGCTGGTCAGTCTATTTTTTCCAGTGCATAATTCTAACTGTACTCAAAGTATAAAACAATATGGATAGCGAACAACGCCGATGCTATCAAACTGCTATAGTATCAACTTATTGCCCTGAAACAAGTTCCCTGAACAAACCTACCATGCGAGATGGATCTCAACAATCGCATAGGACAGATATTCTAGCATCCTTACATAGCGGAAAATGTCTAATAGTCAATAGCCGCAGGCGAAATGGTTTATTGTTATTCAAACAATACCATGCCGAATTTGCAGGGCCTGGGGCAATTGTGGGCGGTGATTATGATCGGGATTGCAAATCTGTCATTCCTCTTGGTAATTTGTCTTTATTAGATCCTGACTCCCATGAGGATTGTCAAAAAGCCTACCTGATCAGAAGACAGTGGGTTCGTCTAATTAAACAAATTACTGAAAATTCTGTTCCTGTTCAAAGAGTCCAAAAAATTCTGGAACAGTTTGAACAGTATTTTCCCGCAGAAGTAATCGCTGCTTTGCCAGATGACGCATTTGCTATGTTGGTGGGTGTGTTACCCCAAACGGTGGCAATGGTAAGACGCTTAGGTGGTGATTTGGAGGATTACTTTGATGATGAATGATGAATAATCATTGGTTATGCTTGTTGAATGGCGTTTTGTATTCTTTCCAAAGTACGGGCATTTTCTTCGGGTGTACCCACTGTGATTCTTAGTGCTTGTGGTAGTAGTCTAATTAAAGTTCCTTGATGTCTCAGCGTTTGGTTGAGATTTTTTAGTTTTGTCTGTGCTGATTCTTCTGTATTTGACTTGAGTCGTAGGTAAATAAAGTTAGTGTCGCTGTTTGTAATTTCTAATTCTGAATTGCTGGATAATTCAGTAATCATTTTTTGCCTTTCTCTGATAGTTTCCGAGATAGAACTTAGCAAAACATGACGATTTTCTAAAGCAACGATGGCTGATGTCAAGGAAAAACTGGGTAAGTTGTAAGGAAGACGCACTTTTTCTAAGATGGCGATCGCGTCGGGATGGGCAATACAATAACCTACTCGCATGGCTGCTAATCTAAAAGCTTTGGAAAAAGTCCTTAACACTATCCAGTTAGGATGCTGTGATAATTCTCCTACTAACGTTGTTTGACTAAATTCAAAATACGCCTCATCAATTACTACCAAAATTTCCCCTGGGAGACTTTTTAACCACTCTATTTCTGCTGTTGTTAAACAGTTTGCTGTGGGGGAATTGGGATGTACAACAAAAACTACTCTAATTGGGGGATTTTGAGTATTATTAATTGCTGTTTGCGCGGCTTTTAAATCTATTTCAAAGTTACTTTCATTTCTACCTACACTCACCACAGGAATACCTAAAGTTTGTGCCAAAATCCCATACATAGAAAAGGTGGGATTAGCCACTAAAATTGAACCTTCTCCCTTCAAGCAAGTGGCAATTAATAAAGAACGAATTAATTCGTCTGAACCATTACCCACAGAGATATTAATATCAGTAATGGGAGAATTAACTAGGTTGGCTGATTCATTGACATACTCAGCAATTGCTTCTTTGAGTTGCTGATGTCCACCATCAGGATAACGATTACTTTCTATGATTTCTTGGAAATTATTAGCTAATTTTTCTTTGATATCTATTGGTAAATCATAGGGACTTTCGTTAGTATCTAGTCTGTCATATTTAATGTTTACTGGTTCGGCTGTATCACTACCAGGATGAGGTTTGTAAGCTGTAAGTTGAGCTAAATCAGAGCGAATAAAGGAAAGCATTATTTTTGAATAGGTAGTAGGTGTAACGACCAATAACTAATAACTAATAACTAATAACTAATAACTAATAACTAATTGATAAGAAGGAGTAAATAGCTTGCCAAATGTCATCAATAACATTGTTTAAGGCATGATCGCTATCTAATTCTATTAATTTTACCCAAGGACGCGATCGCGCGAAATCTCTACTAGATTGAATAGGAATTACTTCATCTTCTTTACCGTGCAGAATTAAAGTAGGTATAGGACGCTGCAATAAATGTTCTTGATATTGACGAGCATCAGTTATAAAATTATAACTTAACGGTAGTTCTTTCTTTTCACCGTAGTGATATATAGATAAATATTTTTCTTGTTGCCATTGTTGTATTTTATCTGTTCCTAACTGTGACAACCAGTGAGATAAAAACCCAAAAGCAGGTGCGAGTAATATTAAACGTTCTACTTGTAAATACTTTTCTCCTAAATAAGCAGATGTCAAACCCCCTAAACTAGAACCAATCAAAGTTATAGGGGTAGAAGAATCAGGAAATTCACCAACAACTTGATTAATCTGACGGGTAATTGTCAAATGGGAAAAATCACCTGCATTTAAGTCAGGGACTTTCAAGTTAATTTGCATCTGTTCAAAGCGATAACTGATATTTTCCGCTTTGTATGATTTGGGACTAGATGCGAAGCCATGAAGATAAATAAATGAATTCAAAATAACAGAAGTTGTTTAAGTATATATCTGAAAATCTCCGGGTTTTTAGCCCAGAGACTAACAGAAATTTATTCTACGCTTAACTTGCGATCACTTTCAAAGTTTTTTCTAGGTTAAAGGGTATTACCTTGACCTTGACCTTGATTACCTTGACCGGGATTAGGATTACCTTGACCTTGATTACCTTGACCGGGGTTAGGATTACCTTGACCTTGATTACCTTGACCGGGGTTAGGATTACCTTGACCTTGATTACCTTGACCGGGGTTAGGATTACATTGACCTTGATTACCTTGACCGGGGTTAGGATTACCTTGACCTTGATTACCTTGACCGGGATTAGGATTACCTTGACCTTGATTACCTGGATTACCCTGGTTTCCTGGATTACCTTGATTTCCTTGGTTTCCTGGATTACCTTGACTTTGACCGGGATTACCACGCTGTCTTTGATTTTCGCGGATTACGTCCCCAGTCCTAATTAAAACATCTACAGGTCGGCCAATGTTACCAGCTTCACGAACATTGATGGCTCTCTGAGAACGTCCAAAATCCCTATTACTATTGTTAGAGTTGTCTTTGGCGTTGTTGGTGGAATTAGCGTTACTTCTGGAATTGGAGTTATTTCTACCTTCACTGCTGGAGTTGGAGTTATTGTTAGAAGAGTTAGCAGAAGCTTTTGAATTGGAAGTTAAGAAAGATGGATTTTCTATGATCCTGTCACCAATAATCGGTACTTGTTGTTGCACAGCCTCCACAGTTTCCGCTTGTACACTTGCAAGGGATGGATCTGATGTAGGTATAGGACTTTGCTTGTTCAAGTTGAAACCCTTAACCAAGCTACTTTCTTGATAAAAAGTTCTCAGGTCAAAATCATACAATCCTTGAAATTTACCTTCAACAACTACCATTAACTGCCCTGCTTTCAGAGTTAGTTGTTGGGAATCATCTTCATTGCTAACTTGGATACCACTGTTAGTAAGCGCACCTATAACTGTAGTATTTGATTCAGGGTTATGTTGAACAAATAATGCTGATCCACGAATTGCGGCCGCTGCATTGGGTGTTTTGATGTTTGTTTGCCCTCTACCAGGGGGAATAAGCAATAAAACTGTTCCGTTGGAAAGCGTAAAATTACGGGTTTGGGGCAAAAATTGAAAAACTGCTTGCTCTCCTACCCTAGCAACAGAACCATCATTAAAGCGTAAGTCTGCCAGGGAAGAACGCCCAGTAGATATACCGTCTCCAGGTGTAATAGTTTGTGATTTACGAGCTGGTATAACTTGAGCGTTATTTTTAGGAATGTATTGAACGATGTTACGTATTTCCTGTATTTCTGCCTTGCTTAGTGGGGTAACGGCATTAGCTTTAGTGGCAATTGGTAATATTGTAACTACGCATAAGCTCAAGGCAAAAGGTTGTAAAAATTTATTCAACATGGCTATTTACTTCCTTGAATGCAACTGTCAATATTTTGTAATAATTAAGTTAAGTTTTTTGTAATACATTCTGTTTTTTACCTACCTATAATTATGGTAGGCTCACCTACAGATTTAATATATAGTCAGACATACTGATTTTTTTAGAAATTATCCGTGATGAGCGTAGAAGTTAGTATGAACTTTGTATAAAATTAGATTAATTCCCAAATTTTTTATCCCCAATATCTAACTTTTTCTCAATGCTACTACCCTCATCAAACACACAGTCAAAAACAGGGAAAGATTTTTGGCTGACTCTAATTTTCCTGCTTTCCAGCACTGGCCAATGGTGTTACTCGCAAGTTGAACCTTCTTTAGCTAGTACACCAGATGAAAAAATTTCTCAAGAAGATACTGGTTTAAGTCTGATTTATTTAACTTTAGCTCAATCAGAGATTCAAAATACTGAGTTAAAAAACAATTACTTACGTGAATCTTCTACACCAGAAACTGTATCTAATAAATCAGTTACTCAAGAAGTAAAAAATACTAATACTTTACAGTCTGTACAGCCAGAATTTCTATACCTAGAACTATATAAGCAGTTAGAACCTCTTGTGCAGAAAACTGAGAGTGAAAAAATAAAAGTAATTAATAATACTAAGCTACTCACTAATTCTGCGGATTTTAAAATTGAAGCTGAGGAAATTAAACCATTATTTTCTCAATCAGCAGTATATCTACTAGATGATCAACAGAATATAGATAGTATCACAAAGAGTTCCCAGGATCAGCAAGAACTGACTCAGCAGGTATCAGAAGATGAAAAACTACCTTTAGATCCCAACGAAGAACAGGAAATAAGGTTAAGGGTGAGGCCAAGGCCAGAGGAAGAACTACCAATTCCCGCAACAGAGAAACCCAAAGAACAGTTTCAACCTATTGGGTATTTAAGGGGTTATGCGGGTTATTTCCATACTGATAATATTTTTTCTAGTAATGAAAGTAAAATTACAGATGGTTTATTTTATACTGGTTTAACATTAGCATCAGCATATTTTCCCATTACTCCTAGTACATATATTAATGGCTCAATTGATTGTTCATTAATTCGTTATATTGATCAATCACAGTTTAATTATAATCAGCTAAGGTTTAATGCGGGAATTTATCAACAAATTTCGCCACAAATGTATGCTGAATTAAATTTTAGTAATCAAAGGTTGTTTTATGCTAGGAATGGTGATTTTTTCTCTGCGGGTGAACGTTTTTTAGATGAAGATTCGATTAGGTTATCTTTAGGAAGAAGAGATAATTTAACTGATAAGTTAACGTTAGATAGTTTTTATGAATTAAGCGCTAATTTTTCTCGCCCAGAGAGAAGAAGTAGAATTATTAATTATGTGTGGTTATCCTTGGGTTATTCTGTTACAGAACCTTTGAGTGTAGGATTAAATTACCAGTTTAATTTCTCTGATTTTACGGAAATAGAAAGGGAAGATCAGTTTCACAGAATTTATGCACATCTCAATTATCGTACTTCTGATACGAGTAATGTTTATCTACAAGGTGGTTATAATTTAGGTGGTTCTACTACTCCTGATATTGATTTTTCTGGTTGGTTTTTGAGTGTTAATTATGGTTTTGAATTGGGTAGGTTTTGACAGTGAAGGAGATCAAGGAGTCAGGAGATCAAGGAGATCAAGGAGTCAGGAGATCAAGGAGTTCAAGGAGTCAGGAGATCAAGGAGTTCAAGGAGTCAGGAGATCAAGGAGTTCAAGGAGTCAGGAGA
>RDXV01000114.1 GCA_004292695.1 Nostocales cyanobacterium
GGTTTTATCTCTGGGTCCTGCAAAGTTACCGTTATTTAATAAATCTTGCCATTCTGTTAATGTGGGTGCGCGATCGCTACCATCAGTATTTTTTTTCGCAAACATCGCTAAACTAGCTGCATAAATTTTACCATTACTATTTAATCTAAAAAAACTCGATCTCCCATTTACAGGTTTTTCTAAATTTCTGACTGGAATAGGATGGTTTAATAACATTCGACTTCCCCCAGCAGGAATGACTATTCTTGCCGGAAATTCCTTTTGACGTACTCCTCTTAAAACATCCGCTACTGCTCTCGCACCTGGTCCAGAAAATGCTTGACCATCGTTGTTTTCTATATATGGTTTTAAGGTGACAAAAGGAGCTTCTGTCATTAAATAACTAGCACATTGTAAAACATTAATAGTAATGGGTTTTTTACTAGGGTTATGTAAAATTACCCCTAAATATAAGGTTTGTAAATCCTTGGGAGTATGGGTGTAATGATGAGCAAATAAATCAAATCTGCCTTGAATGGGAAAGTTTAAATGTGCAGCAGGAACTTTTTTATTATTAGGTGTAAAAGTAGAAAGTAAAATACCTTCATTTTTGATCCATTCTGGACTGTTGCTATTAAAAACAGGAATTTTATCTAAACTACCAGGTAAAGGGCGTATTTCTCCCACCTGCACAATTTCTTGGTGTGCTGGTTTGGGTGGTGTTTGGGCGTTTACTTGATTTTGATGATGCTGAGAATTTAATTTTGTGCAGCCAATTGTTTGAAAAATAGCAATTCCAGAGATGACTATAAATAGAGGTTTGATAATTGTTTGTTTTAATTGTTTAATTTCCATAGTTGGTTTTTACCCGCAAAATTTCTGGAGTTTGGTTAGTACAATATCAGTAACAAACAATTACTAGGTTTTTCCAGAAACTTAGATTGTGAAAATACAGCCATTCTTAGCCCCCCTTTTCAAGGGGGGTTGGGGGGATCTAGTTTAAAAGCGATAATTGCGATCTCTTATCCACATACTCGTAGGTACAGCATTACCTTGAGGATCTACTTTTACCTTAACAGTAATTGGTGTTCTTTCTTCATTACGATTTTGCTGTAGTCTGGATAAATCATCATTAATTTGTTGTCTTTGTTCTTGGGAAATATAATAATTTTCCAGACCATAATTAATGATTCCATTTTGATAATTACCCTTTAGAGCTACCTGGTTATTAGGTAAATACATTGGCAGATCACTACTTACTCTTACAGGTCGCCAAGCAAGAGGAACACCACGATTAAATGATCTTTGTTCTTGCAATACTAAATACAAGGTACTACCCTGATTAATTCTACCATTTCTGAGAGAATTTTGTTCTACCCAATCTGTCCATCCGGGTAATTTTCTCAAGGTATCTGTCCGGGAAATATTATAATCAAAGGTGACAGAAGAACCTTGCAAAACATTATTAGAATATGCTGGTATAGTTTGCAAAATCACACTTTTACCAGTCATTTCTGTATACATTGCTTGACTGGGAACAGCTAAAATCAAACCAATTTGTACCATTAAAGGTGCAACTAACCGCCAAATAGGTAAAGGTTGATTTGCTTTTTGTTCAGTGGCAATTAAGTAATCACGAAAAGTTAACTTTTCAGAAAATTCTTTTTCTGGAGTTAAAGTTTTATTTTGCTCAGATGAATTATTATTCATGATAAATAATTGGTAATTGGTGATTAGGTAATTGGGCAATTTATCTGATCCCAATACCTGGTAATGTAAATATTATTTACGCAGAGATTTAGTATATTTGTTAATTCCCGTCTACAGAGTTTATCTATTTTTTGGCTGTGGAACGTTCCTGTAAACGTTTTTCAAACCACAAACCAGCAGAAATTAAACCCGAACCACACAACACAAATACCAAGGATCTAAATAAAATATCTGTGTCGTATTCTAACACTCGACTAATCACTTGCAGGATGAATAATAACATCCCCGCCCAAAATGAGATTCTGTTACTTAACTTTAATCCATCTTGAATTAATCCCCAAGATAAAGTAATTAACAGAACATTAAAAACAAAAATTCCCAGTTCAGTAATTCGCCCAATGGTTTGATGCCAAAAAGGAACAATGAAAATGAAACCTAGAAAAATACCGATTACAGTCAGGGTAAAAAATACTTCTCTCCTTGTAGGATTTTGCCGATGACGAAACAGAAATAACCATTGCAGAACTGCTAAACCGCTAATGATTCCTAAATCAATTATAGGAACAGATTGAAAAACATTGGAGAAATTGGTAGGTGAATTACCATAACCATAACTAAAAGATTGCCATTGCCAACGGAAGGATAATAAATAAAAGACAACAGCGAAACATCCTAAAGCTAAATTTCTGGCTATGGGTTGAAATAAGCGATAGTTGACGATGGGAAAAAGCAAATCATCATAACTCCAAAATAGCGCCGGAGGTAAAGCCAAAGAAAAAGAAGCTACCCAGGGAATGACATCAGAAAAAGTTAATAATGGTAAAGGATTAAGATTGTATTGCAGAGATAAAGTAAAGGCGATCGCCGCTAACACAAAAATAATCCGTGAACGACAAATATAAGCCAAAGGTACAAACAATAACCAAGAAATTAAGGGTGTATGACGTACAGCTAACCGCGCCCAATTTAATTCACTACCAGCAGACCAAAATTCTCTCAAACCTAACCAGTAGCCAATTTGTAATAAAACAATAGCCAAAATTCCTAAAGAATTTAGAGAAAGGCTATAGGCCATCACCAAAACACCAAAACCCCAAGCTAAAAATAACTGTGGTGCTGAACCACTAATGTTGAATATTTGCCCCATCAACATCAAAGTCGCCCCTAAAATTAAGGCACTGAGAATTAATAAAGCCTCACCTAACAGTCGTTTACCCTTTTGTGGTTTCTTTCCCTGTGCCGCTGCCAGGCTGGGTTCTCTCCATGTTAAAAAACCAGTAATGGCTGTAGATAAAAACAAACTCATTAACAAGATAAATTTAATTTCTCTTGACCATGTTTGCCAGTTTGCTGCTACAAAAATAATAATACCTAAAATTAACAACAAACCACCTACAGCAATGGCTATTAAACCAGAACTTTCTTTAGCAGCCGCTTCTATTTTATTAAATTGATAACGGTCTGCTATTTGTTGAAATTGAGAAGAACTAATGAGTCCTTCATCTCGCCACATTGTTGCTTCTTGGCGTAATTTTCGGGCAAAATTATCTAAGATCATGACCTTTATCAGTTATCAGTTGTCAGTTATCAGTTATCAGTTATCAGTTGTCAGTTATCACCGTTTACTGTTTACTGTTAAAAACGCAATTTCTATGATGGTCATTATGTCTTCAGTATGCAGCCAAAGCCAGGATTTACATTGTTTGTATTTAACAGTTGTAATATTGTGCTAAGTTACCAATTTTACTAATTTCTGTTTACTAATTTGGGAAATATGCAAAAGCCTTCAAATTTATTGATCAAAGTTGCTCGCCGTCTATTTGAAAATGAGGATGAACAAACACAGTTTATTAATGCTTTATTCGCTCCTCAGCCTTTTTTTCCTTGTATTTTGTGGTGTCAAGAAAAACCAGATGTTTCACCTTTTTTGTTGGAAACACCTACACCTTGGCAACCTGAATTTATAGATAGATTACATCTCAATGAAAAACCTGGCCAACATTCCCTGCATCAAGAAGGATACTTTTATTGTTTGGATTTTTCTTCTGTATTTGCAGCTTCTCCATTGTTAACAATTCAACAACCAATATCTATGATTTTTGATATGTGCGCTGCACCAGGTGGTAAAAGTATTTTTGCATGGAAGGCTTTAAAACCGAATTTATTAATTAGTAATGAGGTGATTGGTAAACGCTTAGGAATGTTAATTTCTAATCTCAAACGTTGTCAAATTCAACCTAGTTGTGTGGTAAATCGTGATCCTAGTATTTTTGCTGAATCTTTTACTAAATCTAGTGATTTAGTTATAGTTGATGCCCCTTGTACTGGACAATCTTTATTAGCTAAAGGTGGTAAAGCTCCTGGATGTTTTCATCACACTTCCATTAATAAAAGTGCTAATCGGCAAAAAAGAATTATGGCTAATTCTGCTCAGGTTGTCGCCCCTCAAGGATATTTACTGTATATGACTTGCACCTATTCACCAGAAGAAAATGAACAGGTTTGTGAGTGGTTTTTAGAAAAGTTTTCACAATTTAAAGCCGTGAAAATTGAACATTTATCTAACTATCAATCACATTTAACTGATCTTTATTGTTATCGAATGTTTCCTCATCAAAGACTAGGTGCAGGTGCATTTACAGCCTTGTTTAAAAATACGGAAGATGGGGAAGTAAACACTGGGAACATAGATACAATCTTAGCTATGAATAAATATGTACAGGGGATAAATGAGAGTAGTTATTGGATTAGTACACACAATTAATGACTGAATTTTCTTGACTTAATTCTTGTAATTGTTTGGTTAAGTTTGCTGTGAGATTTTGAGCTTCTTTTTTTAATGAACCATGAATATAATCTTTAACTTTAATTGCTTCACCAATGTGAAGATTTACGTCTGTTCCCCAGTTAGGATAAGGTTGACTATAATTAATACCAACAGGAATAATTTTAATGTTTAAACCTGGATGCAGAGATTCAGCCATTAAAGCTAAACGAGCTACACCGGATTTAAGTGGATGAACTTTACCATCTCGGTAAATTCCCCCTTCGGGATAAATAACTAACATTTCTCCCTGTACCATTAATTCTACTGTGTGTCGTAAAGTGGCGATCGCCGGTCTTTGAGTATTCACCGGAAAACCACCCATCTGGCGTACAAACCAACCTTGTAAGCCTTTACACTCACTGCTTGTCACCATAAATCGCATATCACGACCAGTAACATAACGTCCAGCCGCATAAGGCAATAACAAAGAGTCCCAGCGAGAGCGATGGGTGGGTGCAAGTAGAATGGGTCCAGTTTGGGGAATGTTGTCTTGGCCTGTAATATTAATTTCCCCAAAAAACCCAGGTAAGACTATTTTCCGTCCCAGATAATAGACTACAGGACTTAGCCAAGAGGAAACTTTAGATGTATTAGAAGCTACCTGAGTGTGTATAGGAGTATTTACAGGGCTTTCAACAGAGGTATGAGAGAATTGAGACTGAGATTTGCGGGAACTTGTGTAAATTTCGATCATGGCGGTAGTAAATAGTCAACGGATAAAATGTAACGCAAACTTGATTAATACCACCGTAGATTTTCCTGAAAATTTTGTGTTTTCTGATTCAGACAGTTTTACCTCTGTCTGTCAATACGCTGATGTCTCTTAGCTGCAAACCAATCTTGTAATTGTTGACGACAAGCTGATTCTAGAATACCTCCCACCACTTGTAAACGATGATTGGAGGCTGGGCTATCGGGGATGTTAATAACAGTACGAACAGCACCAGTTTTAGTATCGTCCACTCCATAGACCAGTGTAGATAAACGGGCATGAACTATAGCACCGGCACACATGGGACATGGTTCGAGAGTGACATAGAGGCTACATTCATGTAAACGCCAAGTTTGTAACCTTTGTGTTGCTGCTCGAATTGCGATTACTTCCGCATGGGCGGTAGGATCTTGATCTCGTTCTTTTCTGTTTTCCCCTTCAGCAATTAAATTATCTGCGGAGTCAACAATAACCGCACCCACAGGAATTTCACCAGCATCACCAGCCGCCCTAGCCAGTTCTAAGGCGTAATTCATCCATTTTTGGTGATTAGTCATTGGTCATTAGTCATTAGTCATTGGTCATTGGTCATTGGTCATTGGTCATTGGTCATTGGTAAAACTCTTTGCTTCCCCTGCTTCCCCTGCTTCCCCTGCTTCCCCTGCCTCCCCTGCCTCCCCTGCCTCCCCATCACTTACCCCAAGCGGGATGGGATAATAGAGAAGCCATGACCCTGACACCACGTAATTGATTAGATAGAGGTAAATGACCTTTGGGGGCGCTTAAATCCCAGGTAAACTCATTGGGGTAGCGAGTCCACTTATTGCCGTCTTTCCAGCCGATTTTCGGCCAGAGGGTTTCCCAGTTCCTACCCAGTCCGATCCACATTTCCCGCTGTACGGAAAATCCAAATTTACCTTCTGAGTGAACCACCCAAAGATTATTAATTGTTTGTAAATCTTGAATGGGAAAATTTTCCACTTCTGTAAAATACAACCATTTCCTTTTTACTGCTTGTGGTCCTGCCATCTCGCACATTTTTTGAATGGTCAACAAGTCCGCAGTTTGGAACTCACGCTGGATCAGAGATTGTTGCAAAGAATTGTAACTGATCCCACGCTCTGATTTTAGAGGTACAATTCCTTCAGGAAAGTTAGTTTCTAGAAATTCCTTGGCTTGAGGTGCATCAGAGTCATAGATCACTTGGTAAGCATTGCCATCTATCCAGTCTGCTGGAGTTCCTCGACGTTGCAATAAAAATTCCTGCAACACTTCTAAACCTTCATTCCCCAAGTTAGCTAACTGTGGGATGATCTGTTGTTGGACTTTTGGAGACCCAGCGATTAATTTTTGGCGCAGGGAGTCTATGTCATTAGCAGTGCCTGATACAATCATTGGGTCTGTCATGCCATTACTCGTGTTCGCGTTTCAGTAAATAAAGGAATCAGCTATTGGGCATTCTACAAAATTAAGCTCCAGTAGCGAAATGTAGTTTACTATTTTTGTCTGCACAAAACAGCGGCGATTTGCCTAAAATCCACGCCTGATCTACCAATCATAGCAGGTAAAGCAGGGGATATTCTGCGCCTCAGAGTGGGAGGTGGGGAGATGGGGAGATGGGGGGATGGGGAGGTGGGGAGAAAAATTCATTCTTTCTCCTGACTCCTGACTCCTAGAACTCCTGACTCCTAGAACTCCTGACTCCTAGAACTCCTGACTCCTTAATTTTCTATTTGGAATGTGTGAATTATGTACGAAAAGATTACACCCCCTACAACTGGCGAAAAAATTACTTTCAAGAATGGTGAACCTATTGTTCCTGATAATCCCATTATTCCCTTCATTCGTGGTGATGGCACAGGTGTAGATATTTGGCCAGCTACGGAAAAGGTCATTGATGCGGCAGTAGCTAAAGCATACAAGGGTAAAAGAAAGATTAGCTGGTTTAAGGTTTATGCAGGTGATGAAGCCTGTGATTTATACGGAACTTATCAGTATTTACCCCAGGATACTCTAACGGCAATTAAGGAATATGGTGTTGCCATTAAAGGTCCTTTGACTACTCCTGTGGGTGGTGGGATTCGGTCTTTAAATGTGGCTTTACGTCAAATTTTTGACTTATATGCCTGTGTGCGTCCTTGTCGTTACTATGCTGGAACTCCTTCACCTCATAAGAATCCAGAAAAATTGGATGTGATTGTTTACCGGGAAAATACGGAAGATATTTATTTGGGGATTGAATGGAAACAAGGTAGTGAAATTGGCGATCGCCTCATTTCCATCCTCAATAATGAACTAATTCCCGCTACCCCAGAACATGGTAAAAAGCAAATTCCCCTAGATGCAGGTATAGGAATTAAACCTATTAGTGTCAGTGGTTCAAAACGTTTAGTGAGACGTGCTATCAAGCACGCTTTAATGTTACCCAAAGACAAGCAACAAGTAACCCTGGTGCATAAAGGTAACATTATGAAGTATACCGAAGGTGCTTTTAGGGATTGGGGTTATGAGTTAGCAACTACCGAATTTCGTAACGAAACAGTCACAGAAAGGGAATCTTGGATATTAGGAAATAAGGAGAAAAACCCCAATATTTCCGCTGAAGAAAACGCCAGATTAATTGATCCTGGTTTTGATGGTTTAACTGCTGAGAAAAAAGCCCAAATTGTGAAAGAAGTGGAAACAGTTCTTAATTCAATTTGGGCAACTCATGGAAATGGGAAATGGAAAGAAAAAGTGATGGTAAATGATCGCATCGCTGACAGTATTTTCCAACAAATTCAAACCCGTCCAGACGAGTATTCTATTCTGGCTACAATGAACCTCAACGGTGATTATTTATCTGATGCTGCTGCGGCTATTGTTGGTGGTTTAGGTATGGGTCCAGGGGCAAATATTGGCGATTCTTGCGCTGTTTTTGAAGCTACTCATGGAACAGCACCAAAACACGCAGGTTTAGATAAAATTAATCCTGGTTCTGTGATTCTTTCTGGTGTGATGATGCTAGAATATATGGGATGGCAAGAAGCCGCAGATTTGATTAAAAAAGGTCTAGGTGATGCCATTGCTAATGGTGAAGTAACTTATGACTTAGCGCGGTTGATGACACCACCTGTTGAACCTTTGAAATGTTCTGAATTTGCTGAGGCAATTATCAAACATTTTGGATAATTTGGGTTAATTTATATTAACTAACAGGTATTCATTCAGATTCCCGACTTCTTCAAGAAGTCTGGGATCTACGTTATTACAAAGAAACTTACACATTTAGGATATTTCCTAAATACTGTTTTAAAGTATTTTTTACCGTTCCTTTAATACGACGAATTTTAGCATTAACTTCTTTCAAATTCTCGCTATTATCACGACTGATAAAATACAATTGTTGCCCATACTTAGGTAAACTCAACCATTTCTCATATTCAGAAAATGCTTTATTTTCCAAAAAATTAATCCACTGCTGAGTGACTATATCCGGTAGCTTTTGTTGAGAACGTTGTTTACCATTCTCGATCATTTTCTGACGTAAATCTGGATTTGTCCGTAAACTTTCCAATGCTGTTATAATTTGCTCAGGTGACGTGACTTCTATATAATCAAGTTCTGAATTTCTTTCAGCACGAAAACTAGATTCTGCACCTAAAATAGCTGGTACTCCCGCTTGCCAAGAATTGTAAAGTTTAGATGCTGGTTTGACATCATAGGAACGAGAATCAAAACTTCTGACAGCAATTACCGCATCAACATCAGAGTAATCATACCATTTTTTCCGGTTAATAATAGACCAGTTATAACCCAGAGATTTAAGTTGATCAATCCATTCATTGGTTTTTAATTCAGGTGCAAGATTTTCTTCTAAACCAAAAAATGCTAAATTTTGAAATCTATCACCATTTTGGCTATTACGAGGTAGTAAACCTGGTTGTAAATAATGGGAAATATAGTGATTTTTCCATAATGAAGAATTTTGCAAAATTAACTCATCTTGAGGATTCTGTACTACATGAATCTGTGAATAACTATGGATTTTGGCATCATATTTAATCATCACAAATAAACATTGAGGACTTGGTTTTAAGTCATCTTCAACAAATTTTCTAGGAAGAATAACAATTCCTTGTTTTGGTATTTTATCTACTAACTCACATTCAAATTTTCGAGACTTTAAACATAGATATGGTAAAATAATCCAGGCAAATAAACCATCAGATTTTAAGCCTGGATGGGTGTCAACGTGCCATTCCCACAAATCACCTAATTTTATGAATCCATTTAGATAATTATCTAACATTGATGATAGTTGATTGCTGGCTTGCCAATAAACGTCAGGCAAATAAAAGTATACTGGGGTTTTTTGGGTATTCATAGATAGTTCAATGAATTACTATTGTTAATAACTTTGGTAAATTATGTATGAATAAGCACATACATTTAGAGAATATCATAACTGATCCGATGTGATGATTCCAACTAAATTGATGATTATTATGATTAAAATTCTGTCAGATCATAGTTACAGAAGCACTTTATTATTAAATAATAAAATTACTGTATTCCTTTGTGTACTTTGTGTACTTTGCGGTTATTTCCATAAAAATTAAAATTTACCCTGAAAATCTACGATTCCTAAATCAGTTTTTGCCGTTATGATCTAAAACAGTAAAAATCGTGTAAATCTACCAAAATTTAACTTCAGAAGAATTATGAGTTTAAATCGTCGTCATTTCTTGGTTTTATTAGGTGCTAGTGCAGGTACTTTTTTATTAGATGGGTGTGCATCTGCTGAAACATCTCCCACAACAACATCAACTATTGAACTACCACCTTTACCCTACCCTTACGATGCATTAGAACCCCACATTGATGCTAAAACAATGCAGTTTCATCATGATAAACACCATGCAGCTTATGTAAATAATTTGAATAAAGCATTGGAAAAATATCCAGAACTGAAAAAGAAAACCGTTGAAGAACTACTACAAAATATTGATAATGTCCCCGCAGATGTGAGAACTACAATTATCAATAATGGTGGTGGTCATGTTAACCATTCAATGTTTTGGAAAATCATGAAACCTAATGGTGGTGGTGAACCAACTGGAGAAATAGCAACAGCAATTAAAGAGAATTTTGGCAGTTTTACAGAATTTAAAAAACAGTTTAATCAAGCTGGTGGAGGTCGTTTTGGTAGTGGTTGGGTTTGGTTAGTTAGAAATAAAGATGGTAAGTTAGAAATTACAACTACAGCAAATCAAGATAGTCCTCTAATGGAAGGTAAATATCCTATCTTTGGTAATGATGTTTGGGAACACGCTTATTATTTGAAATATCAAAATCGTCGTCCTGAATATTTAGCAGCGTGGTGGAATTTAATTAATTGGGATGAAATTAATCAACGTTTTGCAGATGCAAGTAAAATAGTGTAATTTGTAGGGGTTAAGATCCCCGACTTATTTTTAAAATTTATCCATAAAAACTTCATTCCTATCATAAGTCGGGGATTTGAATACTTCCTATCTTCCTATAAGGGTTTTTGTGTAGGTATACCCACAGGACGTGGAAAACTGACGGGTGTATGTTTTACTTTCCTAAGATATAAACAATGACGAATGCTGTTACTTAAAGGTGTTGTAAAATTATCAATTAATTCTATTTTTCCCCCTAAAATATTTACAGCATTTTCTAAATTTTGCTGTTCTTCTTTTGTAAAACTTCCGCGATAAATAACAGCTAAACCACCTTTTTTAACTAAAGGTAATGTATATTCAGCACAAGCGGATACACTACCCACTGCACGAATTACCGCTAAATCATAACGTTCTCGGTGTTTACTTTCTTGTCCAATTTCTTCTACTCTCCCGACAATTGTTTGAGCATTTGTAAGATAAAGATTACTAATTGTGCTATCAATAAAATTGATTTTTTTACGGGTAGAATCTAATAAGGTAACTTGAGATTTAGGAAAAATTATAGAAATTGGTAAACCAGGAAAACCAGCACCAGTACCAATATCAATTACCGATGCACCATGATTTAAAAGATCCAGAAAATGCTGTTTTGGTGCAACTCCTACCAATGAATCCCAAAGATGCTTTTCCCAAAATTCTGCGGGTTCAGTAATCCTAGTTAAATTAATATTACGGTTAGCTTCAATCACCAATTCATAGAGTTTTTGTAATTGGTTTTGTTGTTCATTTGTTGGTTGCCAATTTAAGGTTTGTTGCCAAATGTCTACCATTTCTGGTAAACTAGATATAGATTCTAAACTCATATTTACTCAATAAATTCTTGATTCTGATTCCTGTACGGACGAACGGCCGTTCACCCTTCCTGACTTCTTAGCTGACTACTGACTCCTTAATTTTCTTTTCTAATATTTTTGGATCAACTGATTCTAAAATACCATGATTTAATGTCCAACAACTATCAGCTATTGGTAACATATCCCCCGCGTCATGGGTAACAACTAATAAAGTCCAATCTTTTTTTAATTTCCCTAATAAATTGACTAATTGACGACGCATTGACCAATCCAAACCAGCGGTAGGTTCATCTAATAATAAAACATTTGGTTGTCTAATTAATTGAACTGCTAAAGCTAAACGTCGTTGTTGTCCACCACTTAAAGCGTTAGGTGATGTGGAAAATGATAAATGATCTAACCCCACTTCTTGTAATGCTTTATGTACTCTTTGTGTTCCTAATTCTGGATGACCTAAACGCAATTCTTCTAAAATTGTAGCACCGCAAAAGTGCCTTTCTGGAAATTGAAAAACTATTCCTGCTAATTGTTGTAGTTGTTCGGAACTGAGTGGTTGTTCTCTCCACAATGCTGCACCAGATGTAGGTTCAGCTAGTCCTGATAAAATTTCTAATAATGTGCTTTTACCAGAACCACTGGGACCTATAATTAAACCTAGTTGCTGAGGTGCTAATTCTAAGTTGATAGATTTAAGAATTGCGGTAGGACAAGCTGTAGGATGATACGTTAAATTTCTAAGATGAAGCATTTGTGAATATCACTCAACAATAACCAATGGACGACACTAGATAAAATGGAATATACTTAAAAATTCCATTACTTAAAATTTGCTTTTTCTGTAAATTATGATTGACACTTTTTTGATTGTTCTAGATTTAAAAGCAAAAATCGCTACAATTAATAACTATAATTGAATAATTAACTATAGTTATTTTTGGGGGACAAAATAGGAATTTTACAAGGATTTAATTTTTGCATTTTATGTAAAACATCAGACAGATTAAACCGTAATCACCCTAATAATTACTATGTCTCAATTAAAAATCTTTAATAGATGTTTGACAGTAGTAAATTTGACATTTGCTACCACTATAGCCTTAAATCTGTGGATTGATCCATTGTTTGCGGGTGATCCTTTCCGTCGCAGTCAACCCCATAAAATTGGCGATCGCACGGAAGCAGCATTTAACGCTATTTTCCAACAGGGAAACTACCCAGAAGCGGAAAAATATCTAGAAAAATCTATTGTATATGAACCTGACGAACCTTTAGCTTATGCTTTAAAAGCATCCTTGGCTTATAATAAGCAAGATTTAGCCAGTTTAAATCAGTATAGTAGAAAAACTTTAATAGCGGGACAAAAATTAATTTCACGGAATGCACTGCGTGGAAATTTATATACTGGGGTTGGTCATTTTTTAGAAGGTGCGGTAATTTTGCTACAGGAGGGAAGTGTAAAAGGTGCATCTCAAGCGTTTATTAAATTAGCAAAAGTGTATGAATATTTAGATAAAGCAGAAGCGATTGATCCTAATGATCCAGAGTTAAATTTAATTAGAGGATATATGAATTTAATGTTAGCGGTAAACTTACCGTTAGTAAATCCAGAACAAGCAATTGAGAAGTTAGAAAGAAATGCAGCACCGAAATATTTAGTAGAAAGAGGTATTGCGTTAGCGTATAGGGATTTAAAACAATACTCCCCAGCATTAGATTATGCGAATCGGGCGGTAAAATCAACTGGAGAAAACCCAGAAATTTATTACCTGAAAGCGCAAATACTCCATGAAAAAGGTAAACAGGAAAAAAGCCAGAAATTGATTAAAGAGGCGATCGCCAACTTTGAAAAAGCACTAACCAAAAAATCCCAACTTCCCAAAAATTTAGTCACACAAATAGAATACGAACACAACCTAGCAAAAAGCCGACTAAATAATATAAGATAATTTAGTCATTAGTCATTAGTCATTAGTCATTGGTCATTAGTCATTAGTCATTAGTCATTAGTCATTTGATAACTAATAACTGATAACTGATAACTGGTAACTGATAACTGATAACTGATAACTGATAACTGATAACTGATAACTGATAACTGATAACTGGTAACTGAAAAAATGTACATTCAATTTCGAGAATTTAACCCCTTTGACGTGTGGTTCTGGATCAAATTCAGCACCATTCCTTCCCAACAAGAAAAACAATATGTAGAAGAAGTATTTAACTCCTGGTTTTATTTAGGAAAACTAGGAGGTTTCAACGCGGAAAACCTGCAAGTACAAGACACAGGATTAGATTTAAGCTACATGAATTATGATGACCAAGGTTATGATAAAAGTATGTTAGCTTTAATGCACAACATGGGAGAATTTGAATATGAAGGAGAATGGGGAAGATGTTGGTTTGACTTAGGAACAAGTGATTCACTAGCATTAGATATTCTCATCAACGCACTCACCCAATTAAGTGAAGAATACGTCACCATAGAAGCATTATATTTAGGTGGTGAAAACGAAGATTGGCCAATAGAAGATGACGAAACTCGCGCTTATTCTATTTACGATAATTAACGAATAACTAACAATAAATAACCGTAAAAATGAACAACCCAGGTGAAATTCGCGTCATAGTTTTAGCATTAATTAGAGACGGTAATAGAATCTTTGTCTCTGAAGGATATGATCCAAAAAAACAATCAACATTTTACCGCGCATTAGGTGGAGGAGTAGAATTTGGTGAAACAAGTCGCATTGCATTAGAGAGAGAATTTCAAGAAGAAATTCAAGCAGAATTAACCAACATTAGTTATTTAAGTTGTATTGAAAACCTATTTATCTTCAACGGTAAACAAGGACATGAAATCATTCAACTATATCAATGTGACTTTGCAGATCCCAAATTTTACCAAATTGAAAGTTTAACATTTTCCGAAACACCAGAAAGAAAACATCGCGCTTTGTGGGTAGAAATTGAAAAGTTTAGATCAGGAGAATTAAGATTAGTACCAGAAGTATTTTTTGATTATTTGTAAACCCAGATCCTCACTTCTTCAAGAAGTCGGGGATCTATTCTATTCCAATAATTGCTATAATTAACTCATAGCATCAACAAAGAGAGTGAATTATGTCTACAAAACTATTAACCAGACGTTTCACAGTTGCACAATATCATCAAATGAATGCAGCAGGAATATTAACAGAAGATGATAGAGTAGAATTAATCAACGGAGAAATAATTGAAATGTCACCTATAGGAAGAAAACACGCAAGTTGTGTCAGAAGATTAATTAGTACATTGTCTCAATTGTTGTTTTCATTAGCAATAGTTGATTCTCAAAATCCCATAACTTTAGATAATTTTTCCGAACCCCAACCAGACATAGCATTACTAAAACCCCGTGAAGATTTTTATGAATCTGCACACCCCCAACCATCGGATGTATATTTATTAATAGAAGTTGCAGATAGTAGTTTTGAATATGATCGAGATATCAAAATTCCCCTTTATGCAGCTAATGGTATTTTAGAAGTGTGGTTAGTGGATATCATCGAACAAAAAATCATTGTTTATCGTCAACTTACAGAAAACGGATATAGGGAAATCACAACCTTTCAACGTGGGGAAAATTTAGATATTATTGCATTTCCAGAAATTAAAATTACCGTTAATAGTATCTTAGGATAGAGATTTTTAAAATCAGATTTTATGATTTAAAATATCCTGACTCCTGACTCCTGACTCCTGACTCCTGACTTCTTTTCTAATCATATCTATCTTTTTTCAACTTAATAACCTGCATCACATTATCATGATGTTGACCATTAATAACATCTTTTAAATGAATTTTACCATCTATATATTGTAAATGAATTCTCCACCCGGAAATTTTATTAATATCTGCACGATAAATAGCTTGTTTAATACCAGCAACCTTATGTAATCTGGTTTTAGGAAAATTTCTAGTGCGGTGACATTCATTATCTTCTAACTCAGCTAAAGCTTCCAGAAAATCAATTTTCAGATATTCTGGAAGAATTTTCATAGCTTCATGAATGACACCATATTCATCCAAAAGAGGTTTAATTTGTGCCATTAACAACAGTGAATTTCTAAAGGTTGTTTTTCCGCAACCGTAAAATCTTGATAAATCATTTCTGCAACTGCATTATAAGATTGTTGTGCATTTTCTTGATTAACCAATCTAAACAAAGTAATCAAAATACAGGCAAAAATCGGATCATCATCAATAGTTAAAATCACTCTTTTATCATTACTAATTTTTAAACAATAAATAGTAGAATCATAATCATCATTAAGTTTAATATTTCTTAGTTGTTCGCTATGTTCATAAAAAGAATTATGTTCAGAAGATAACAGTTCAAAATTTTGATTCATCTCCTTAATAATTTTAAACTTTTCCGTATCTGTGAACTGTTCTAAATCTTTTTCAAAATCTTTTGTAGATTCAATGAGTATATCCATCAATTTAACTCCTGAGAATAAACAACAGACTTATACTAATTAATTACGGAATTTTTACATGATCGTGCCTATATTTTACCTCTTAAATTGTGATGCAATTGTTTATTTTTGATAACTAATGATAAAAAACTAGATTCCCCTAAATTCATTAAATCCTAATGGGAAAACGAAGCAATAAATTGATCAAAGTCCCCCTTTTTAAGGGGGATTTAGGGGGATCAAAAAAAACTAACCCAACACCCAATTAACCAAAGTTCGCACACCGTAACCAGTTGCACCAGCGCCATTACAGCCACTTTCTTTATCTGCCCAAACTGGACCAGCAATATCCAAGTGCGCCCAAGGAGTATCTTTAACAAACTGTTTCAAAAATAAAGCCGCAGTAATAGAACCACCATAACGGGGTCCAGTATTTTTCATATCGGCAATACTTGACTTCATCCCTTCAAAATACTTGTCTTCCATCGGCATCCGCCAAATTTTCTCACCAGCGACTTCAGAAGCACTTTGCAGTTGAGAAGCGACATCATCATTAGATGTGAATAAACCAGCAATATCATCACCCAAAGCCACCACACAAGCACCTGTAAGAGTGGCTAAATCAACCATCGCATCAACTTCTAATTTCTCTGCATAAACCAAAGCATCAGCTAGGGTTAAACGTCCTTCAGCGTCGGTGTTATTAACTTCAATGGTTTTACCATTGGATGCAGTCAAAATATCTCCGGGGTGCATGGCGCGGCCACTAATCATATTTTCGGTGACGGCAGAAATAAAATGAACTTCTACATCGGGTTTTAATTGGCCGATAGCCTTAGCAGCACCTAAAGTAGCCGCAGCACCACCCATATCAATTTTCATGGTTTCAATACCACTACCAGCGCCTTTGATATTTAAACCACCGGAGTCAAAAGTTAAGCCTTTACCAACAATGGCAAGTTTCCGCCTGGGTGTAGTAGCTGGTTTATAGGTGAGGTGAATAAACTTAGGTGGCAACTCCGAAGCCTGGGCAACCCCCAAGTAAGCGCCCATACCCAACTTTTCACAATCTTCTTTTTCCAGAATTTGCAGTTCTAAATCATGTTCTGTAGCGATAGCTTGGGCAGTTTCTGCCATTGTAATTGGTGTCACGGCGTTAGCGGGGGCTGCTACCAACTGTCTAGCCAAAATTACCCCGGAAACGATTTGTGATGCACGGGTAATAGCTGCTTCTTGCCCTGCTAAACCCAATAAATCTATAGTTTCAATCTGGGGACTTTTATCTTCTGGTTCTGACTTAAAGCGGGTATCTTGGTAAAGCGCCAGTTCTGTACCCTCAGCAATAGCTTGGGCTGTAGCGGCTAAGTCGTTATTATAAACGGGTAAGCTAATAGCCAAAGTTTTAGTTTTTTGCTTTTTCGCAGTCCGCGCTACTGTAGCTGCTGCACGACGTAAGGTGTCGAGTTTCAAACCTTCTGATTTTCCTAAACCAATCAGAACTAGCTTTTTGACAGAATGACCAGCACCTAAGCGAATAACAACGGTGCTATAAACTTTACCTGTAAATTCCTCTTCAGCAATGATTTCTTGGATAATTCCGGCGCATTTCTCATTTATTGTGGCTAAATCACCTGTTAACTCTACCGAATTTTCAAATAAGCCAACTGCTAAGGTATCACCATTCCAATCTAATAAAGCTGTATCGCTTGGTCGAATTGTCATTTTTGTAATGTTCTGTTAAGTTTCTTTACTTGTACCAGTATTGCTCAAATTTTTCCCTCTGTGCAGGTTGTAGGAATAAATTCAGTTATCAGTTGAAGAAGGGAATAGGGAATAGGGAATAGGGAATAGGGAATAGATGAACTCTTTACTGTCAACTGTCAACTGTCAACTGTCAACTG
>RDXV01000115.1 GCA_004292695.1 Nostocales cyanobacterium
TTGTTGTTCTAGTAAAAAATTTTTCATCTTTGTAAGCTGTATTCACCATAGTAGTATAATTATACCATTTATTCACAACTCAAATAGGATTGCTATATATCATAATAATATTGCATCTGCACGAATTATTGTTAAGGAATTTTATAAAAGTAAACTAACCCAAAATACTCTAAAATAAAATATATCAACACAATTCCCATACACCAATGAATAAAGAATTTAATGTAATTATTGAACGAGATGCTGATGGTTATTTTGTCGCATCTGTGCCTAGTATTCCTGGTTGTCACACCCAAGCAAAATCTTTAGATGAACTAATGGAACGTATTAAAGAAGCAATAGAACTGTGTTTAGAAGTTGATGAACATAAAATAGAACCTCTGGAATTTGTAGGTGTACAAAGAGTTGCAATTGAAGTATGAGTAAATTACCAAGTTTAACAGGAAAGGAAGTAATAGCAGCACTTAATAAAGCAGGTTTTGAAGTAGCAAGAGTGCGAGGAAGTCATCATATTCTTATACACAGTGATGGAAGAAGAACCGTTGTTCCAGTACATTCTGGTGAAACAATAGGAACTGGATTAATGACACAAATACTCCGTGATTGTCAATTAGATAGAGAGGAATTTAGGAACTTACTTTAATGAATTTTTATGACACCTACCTATGAATTTACTACCACAATATCCACCGCTAGTAAACCTAGAAATTATTGAAATCTATGAATATTATGATTTTCCCTGTTTATTTAGTTGTCAAAATGCTTCAGGACAGATTTTTTTAGCTGTTTGGATAGATGAAACACCAGATCATAAAACTTGGCTTTATTCTCCTATGTCAAAAAGCAGATTAAAAAATATTCGTTCTGGTAATATTGATTTATATGATGCTTTTAAAAAATCAGAAGATGGTTTTATTTATCAAGCTATAATTTCTGAAAATGATAATTCGGATGTTGTAGAAATTATATTTTGTGAAAATCTTAATGATGAATTTTTACCCATGTCAGGAGAGACGATTAATTTTAATGATCAACCTTTTCCGCTAGAAAATAAGGAGAAAATCAAAATGTAATAGGTTGTGTTAAATTAACAACATGGTTACAACAAAGATGATGAAAATTAAACCAATTCCACATCTCAGCTTTTTATTAACCGCTACTCTAGCGTTATCCACATCTATTCACACTCCAAAAGTTAACGCACAACCAGCAACCATTGATTTTGATTTTCTCAAATGTACAGAAAATTGTCGTCAACTACCGACAGATAATAAATATCGAAATGCAAAAATTACTCAACAACTAATTAAACAATTACCAAAATGGGGTAACATTTGTCAAGGATTGACGGGTAGAACTGGATGTTATGTAGGTAAAACCTATAAGTTTAAAGATGGTGTGATTTCTTTAAAAATTCAAGGTACTGAGGGTTTTTATACAGATATTAAATTTAATTCTGGTATCAGTTCACAACAAGCTTTCGACATAGCAAAACAATCTCTTAACAATAATCAAAAGTTTGAAAAAACAGAAAAAATAAAAAATGGAATTGTTTTACATAGTAATCCCTTTGATAATGGTATGGATGAACCTGTTTACATAACATCAACTTACCTAATTTTCAACTCTCGAAACCAGGTAGTAAGAATTGTTTCCACTGAAGGTTCTCCTTAATTTTTAATTGTAGGTTGTGTTGACGAACGAAACCCAACTTTTAAAACATTGAAAAGCATTTTTTGGGTTGCGCTGTCGCTTAACCCAACCTACAGAAATTAATTATTAATAACTATAACTATTTGCATGAATAGGAATTTTTCTTTCCACTAAATCTAAACTAGCTACTGCATATTTGACAACTACACATTCTTGGGTTGCATGACAAGAACCTTTGATAACTCTGGTTTTCACTTCATCTTTTACCAGTTTTGATTGATATGTGTAGAAAGCACCGTTAGGAGTTTCATAACTTAATTCTGCTAAGATTGTATTATTATCTAAACTTTGCTGTAAAATCTTACCTGCGACTTTATTATCAAACCATTTCCATCCTTGACTAAATATTATTTCTCTTTCTAAAACTTGCAGTGCATTAGGTAAAATTCCCCAACCACGATAAACGTTTTCTAAAAGTTGAATTTCTCCAGTTCTAGTTAAAATTGCTTTAAAGGAATCTTGATCTAATTTCCCATAATATCTTGCTTGGGGTAAGTCTATTGCTGTGGGTGCAAAACGATGTCCACCAAAATGGCTGGATCTCCAAATTCTGGTATGATTTAATTCTAATTCAGAAATTGCATTTTTAGCATGAAAATAAAAGGGATTTCCGTATTTTGCACAACATTGATCATGACTTCCATGTGTACAAATTAATATATCTCTAGTAATATTATTTTCTATTTGATAATCAGTATTTTTTCCTGTTAACCATTTTTGGACAACTTCTGCAACTTGTTCAATTTTAGGTATTTTAAATTCATGTTTTTGATATCCTGTAATTAAACCTTCTGGTTTATGATAAATCAATACTGTTGTTTCTTTTTTTCTATGGGATTCATCATTAGCTATTAATAAAAACCTGATTGATTTTTTACTACTGTGTGTTTTGATGGCTAAATCTCGTAAGTTTTCAGGGACCCATTTAGAATTAAATGCTTCTGTCATCCAAGGTGTTGGACATTCTACTAATATATAAGTTTGGTAGTTGGTAGCACTACCAATAATTTCTTCTCCTACTTGTCGGGAATAGTCTGAACAAAAAAAATTATTCATGTCGTTTTTCTCAATTTTTGTGTTGATGGACAAAGGTTATGAAAATGTAAAAATGTGTGTTTAGTTACTGATTTTGATATTCACTAATTTAGTAACTAAATACATCTGCTGCTTTTATAAGTTTCTACTTTTTGAGATTATTTCCGGTTAATAAATCCTCTGTTTACAAAACTCAGCATTGATGGTTAATCATCTATTAATCATCTATAAACTAACTTCTAATCTTGATTTTTGAATTGATTCGGAATTGTCTGGTAATTAATTTTACTAGATTTTATCCGACTAACTACAGGGGAAATTTTTGTAGTCTTGCAGAAATCTCAATTAGAACTACCTTTTTTATCTGCTTTTGTCTCTATATCTTTAGGTATAGTTTGAACAGATGGTTTGATGTTCCTTCACTAACTGATTCTTGATTAATTGAGAATATTTTTCAAATATAACCGAAAATATATAAACCATCAACCTCTATTCAACATGAATTTTGATTACTCCGCTCCCATCTGTTAGAGGTTGTCAGAAGATAAAAAATCAAAGTCTTCCCTGTATTGTGGTTTACTTTTTCGATTTTACCCGGTGGTTTGAGATTGAAAGTCTTGATGTGACTTATTTTCAAGTTTCTGTATCAAGGGTAACAGAATTTTAATAAAATTGCAAGCTATTGATAAATATTATCATTTAGTTAAGATTTAATTATGTTATGTTGCAAAATCAGTATACTGATTATTGAGCAAAATTATCATTAGGCTTTTCAATCGAGTCAATAGTTAAAATGCTATGAGAGAGAGTTTTACATTTTATTGCTAGTTACAGCAGTTTCCGAAGTTATGAAGTACACCCTGATTTATTTACTGTTCCCTGTTCCCTGTTCCCTAAAACTAAAAAACTCTGTACCTCATAACAACGGGAAGCGCTGTATTTCTGAATATAAACAGGTGTAAATATGGCTATTGCTTACTTCTATTTTCATGGGGAATTAAACTATTTTTTACCTGAACAGAAAAAACAGGTAAATTTTGCTTATGGTTTTGAAGAGAGAAATTCTATTAAGGATACTATAGAGTCTTTAGGTATTCCCCATACAGAAGTTGATCTTATAGATGTCAATGGAAAATATATTGATTTTTCCTATATTATTGAAGATGGGGATAAAATTAATGTTTATCCTATTAATTATATTAATAATAGTATAACAAAATCAAATTATTCCCTGACCCCAAAATTACCAAATGTGATCCGATTTGTTTTAGATATTCATTTAGGTAAATTGGCTAATTCTTTAAGGTTATTGGGTTTTGATACCTTGTATTTTAACAATGATTATGGTGATCCAAAATTAGCTCAAATATCTTCAGAACAGGAGAGAATTTTGTTAACCCGTGATAAGGGTTTATTGATGCGAAGTATAGTTACACATGGTTATTATGTGAGAAATACTAAGCCACAAAAACAAATTTTGGAGGTAATGACAAGATTTAATTTACATAGTTTAACTTCACCTTTTTCTCGATGTTTACGTTGTAATGGTTTATTAGTATCTGTAGATAAAAAATCAGTAATTGATCAATTACCGGCTAGTGTAGAATCACAGGTTAATGAATTTCGTCGTTGTCAAAACTGTTCCCAAATTTATTGGAAAGGGTCACACTATACACGACTGGAAAATTTTATTAATGAGATAATGAATAATAGTGATCAGTAATTGGTTAAAAATTTCATAGTGTTCTGAGTACCAATTACGAATTACGAATTACGAATTACGTTCGCGTAGCGTTTCCGAAGAAAATATTACGAATTACAAATTATGTCATTAATTTTAGCTCTTGATTTTGGTGGTACAAAATTAGCTGCTGCAACTGTAGAAGCTGGTGATCGGGAATGGTTGCGTCATGAAAGTCAGTTGTCACCTGTGAATGGGGATGCTTTAAAAGACATTGAAATCATGCGCTCACTCATTGATTCTGTATTAGATAGGCGCAAACCTGATGCTATAGGTGTGAGTTTTGGCGGTCCCGTAGATGCAGACACAGGAATAGTCAGACTTTCCCATCATGTACCCGGTTGGGAAAACATTCCCCTCAAATTACTCTTAGAAGAAGAATATAATGCGCCAGTTAATGTAGATAATGATGCTAATGTAGCAGCTATTGGAGAACATCAGTTTGGTGCAGGACAAGGATATGACAGCTTATTTTACATCACTATTAGTACAGGTGTAGGTGGGGGTTGGATACTGAACGGTAAAACTTGGCAAGGTGCAGGGGGTATGGCCGGAGAAATTGGCCATATTGTAGTAGATCCCGCAGGTCCAGTGTGTTTATGTGGAAAAAGGGGATGTGTAGAACGTTTTGCATCAGGTCCATACATTGCCCAAAATGCTAAGGAACTATTAGAAAAACACCCTGTCAACTCTCCAGGAGGTACAAAAGGTGACATACTGAGGCAATTGGTAGGTAACGATTTAAACAAGATTACCGGGCAACTTGTCAGTGTAGCCGCTTCTCACGGAGATGAATTAGCCAGAGCGGTATTAAATAAAGCAGCTTGGGCGTTAGGTGTAGGTATCGGTAACGTTGCTAACCTCATGAACCCCCAAAGATTTGTTTTAGGGGGTGGAGTGACTAAAGCGGGGGATAATTTTTGGGCAATTGTGCGGAAAGTTGCCCAGGAAACCGCTTTACCAGAGGTAAATTTTGAAGTTGTGCGGGCGGTTTTGGGTGATGATGCGCCATTGTGGGGGGCAGTTGCTTTAGGTTTGGATGTTTTGCGATAATTATGTTTAGCTTTTGCGATCGCGTTTTTTAAACTTGCGTGATGCAGAAGAACTCACCCCAGACTTACCACCAGGGGTTGGTGGTGTAACCTTGCGTTTACCTGATCTCCGTGGTGCTTTTTTCCGTTTAGCAACAGTCTCCTGATCACCTCCAGGTTGAGGCTTTTGTCTGCGTCCATTTTGAATTGGTTCAGGCTGAATATCAGGGTTAACGCCAAAACCAGCAACGGTTTGCAAAGACAACTTTTGCTGAATCAATTTTTCGATATCTGCCAACAAATTATGTTCATCAACACACACCAGAGAAACCGCTTCACCTGTTGCACCGGCGCGACCTGTGCGCCCAATCCGATGTACATAATCTTCTGGTACATTGGGTAAATCATAATTCACAACATAGGGTAATTCGCTGATATCCAGACCCCTAGCTGCAATATCCGTAGCCACCAGCACCTGTAACTTACCATCTTTAAACTTTGCTAAAGCGTGGGTACGCGCCCCCTGGCTTTTATTCCCATGAATAGCCAATGCTTGAATACGGTCTTCGTTTAACTGCCTCACCAGACGGTCAGCACCGTATTTAGTCCGAGTAAATACCAGAACTTGATACCAATCATCTTGTTTAATTAAGTGTGACAGTAATTGACGTTTTTTATCACGGTCTACCTTGTAAGCTTTTTGTGCGATCGTTGCAGCAGTAACATTACGGCGTGCTACCTCAATCATCGTCGGACTATTGAGCAACCCTGCGGCTAATTCCTTGATTTTATCGGAGAAGGTAGCAAAAAATAATAAATTTTGCCGTTGTTTCGGTAGAATTGCCAGAATCCGCCGGATATCACGAATAAAGCCCATATCCAGCATTCGATCCGCTTCATCCAACACCAAAACCTCCACCCGCGATAGGTTCACCGTTCCCTGTTCTAAATGGTCTAACAGTCGGCCGGGAGTAGCAACCAGAATATCTACACCGCTTTTCAAATGTCGTTTTTGGGGATTGATATTTACCCCTCCAAACACCACTGTTGATTTTAACTTGAGATACTTACTATAATCATGGATATTTTCCTGTATCTGGGCGGCTAATTCCCTTGTGGGGGTGAGAATCAAAGCCCGAATTGCTACCCAGCCAGTAGAACTACTTTTAATATTGTTATTTGCTGACAACCTATGCAGCATTGGTAAGGCGAAACTTGCGGTTTTTCCTGTACCGGTTTGAGCGCCCGCTAATAAATCACCACCGGATAATACCGCTGGAATTGCCTGTGTTTGGATGGGTGTGGGTTTGGTGTAACCTAACTCTGTAACTGCGCGGATAATTTCATTGGACAAGCCGAGATTAGAAAAAGACATAGAACTCCGTAAATAACATCGGCCTGTCGCTCATTACAGCGTCAGTCTTAGGCGGAATGTGGGTTTGAAGGGCATAGCACCAAGACTCAGAGCAATTGCCGCAGCACTCTATTTTAACAGAGTTTGGCTATTGAATTGTAGAAGAGCCACTTTTTAACAAAAAAATCGCAATTTTGACTGCAACGATTTATTAAATTCTCAATTGCGGACAAATTGTTGATTAGACATCTCTAGGAATTTAATTTCCCTTAGTAGTTTGACTGATTTATTTCTCGCGTCAGGTTTGTGAGTTTTGAAATTTTATCTCGCTGTAAATCCTAACAGATGATAACTGAGATGGCATGGAGTCAAGATTTGTGTTTTTTCCAGTAAGATTTTAAATCCAATCAAACCTAGGCTGAAATAAGTCAGGACGAATTTCAATTTCACTTTCCCACCCTGCATCACGAACTTTTTGTACATCTTTACTGTTTTTGACAATGATTCTTATTACATCTTCCAAAGAAATACTTTCACAAATCATTACTTCTGCTTGAACACAGGTAGGTTGTTGATCTGGTTTTCCTATCCTATTACTATTGTTCACTTGATCATCAAATAAACTCTTTAACCTATTTACTCCTCTTCCTATATGCGCCCCGCAATTTGTAGCTGCATTAAATTTACAAAAAAGTGTATTCTCTTTCCAAATATACTCAGGTGAGATATGAAGTAAAACCCAACATAAACTCTTAGAACTTACATGATAATGATATAAAAAATTATAATAATTAATACTACAACAAATGTGATTTAATTTTCCGTCCAATCTTTGAGGATCAATTTGGTTGTATAGGCAATTTAGTTCTCTTAATTTTGTAACCGAAAGAATACCTCCTTCCCGACAAATACCATATAAATTTTCAACAGATGTAAAATGAACTAAATATTCAATTCCTCTTTCTTGAACAAAGTTTTTAATTTCTTGAGATTCAGGAGCATCAGGAAGAATCAAGGCTGAAGAATATAAATTAACTGCTTGTTTTTGGGAAAAAAGGTCTTCCCAATCTAACTTTTCTTCTTGGTTCAGTTTATTTAAAACATCGGATAAAGAATTTATCTCTGGTTCTAAAACTAATAACTCCAACTCATTATTTTGAATTACAAAAATAGTTGCCTTTTTTCTTCCTTCTATTCTATGATCAATTTCTTTAACGTTTGTTATTAGTTGATTCTCACTAATCCTTAAATCACTATAATCAATAATGTTTTGAATTTCTGATAATGTCAGAGATTCTATTTCTTGGTATTTGCAATTTATATCTAATAAATTATCCTGATAATCGTTTAAAGATAATAAACTTTGAGGTGCGTTAGCTATAGTTTTATTTGTGATTTTACTTTCTACAAAAGGATCATCAATATAATAAGCATCTTTAGTAGAAATTGGTTCTAAAATCAGACAAGATTTTGTAAATAATTCTTGAGCAGAAGAATCAATATGAAGTTTAGCATCTGAATCAATAGCTAAAGATCCATAATTTGCAAGTTTTTCAGTAGTTTTCTTAATCAAATTGGGATCTATACAGAGCATATTAGCTATTTCCTCAACATCTGTTGAGGGATTATTCATATTAATAGCAGATTGAAGTACAAACTCTTCAAAAATATCAGGTTTGCGAGGTTGACTGATGGTTAGCTCTAACTTGGTTTGCTGAACATTATAACGAAAATAATCAGCAGCTAAAACTTCACCGGAATATTGTTCTGCTATACTTTTTACTTCATCATTTAACTGAGGATTGATAGTCATTGTTTTTATCTCCTTAAATTTTCATCTAAAAAACCTTGATAACGTTCTACAACATTAGAAACTTCTTTGTAGATATCCAATCTTGTAAATAAATCGTGACATCCCAAAATTACCAGTAATTCTTTAGCACGAGAAAAAGCCACATTAACCCGTTCTGGTGTTTGAGCAAAACCAAAATTATTATTAGAATTATTCCTCACCATACTAACAATAATTACTGGTTTTTCCATACCTTGAAATCTGTCAACTGTTCCCGTAATAATATTGAGGTTAGGAAAAGTATTTCGAGACAGCATTTCCCTAATTTTTCCTAATTGTGCGCCATAAAAAGTAATGATTCCTATTTCTTTTTTAGGTTTACCTGCGGCTACTTTCTCAGCCCAATCATCATCCATTTGTTGACATAGCTTTTTAATACATTCAATTTCTTTTTGATTATAACGAGAAGTTCCCTGTCGCTGCTCTATATACTCCTTTTTTAGAGGCATTTTTACCCAAATAATATGATTATTTTCTCTAATACTTTGAGTATTAAAATGATGTGCGCGTTCGCTATCAGGATTAGAAAGTCCACAAGTTAAGCCACCGTCACCCTCATCATAAAATTGGTTAATCGCTTCCATAATTTGAGGGTGCATTCGATATTGAGTAGTTAGTTTTTTAGTGATATTACTTCCATGATTTTTAGCTGCTTCAAATTGAATATGAAACCATGATTCTTCTAAAAATGTAAGCTGCTCTCTATGAATTTGTATTTCTTCAGCTAGTTCATCTAAACTTTCTTCATCAAGAATGGGTGGTAACTGACGATAATCTCCAATCATTACCACCTTCTTACCTTTAAGTGCAGGAATTAATAATTCTGGTGGTGTAGATTTACTTACCTCATCAATAATCACAACATCAAAGGAGCTAAAATTTTCTGCAAAGTCTCTTCTACCAGCTTTTACACAAGTAATACCAACAATGTTAACATTATCTAAATAACTTTTTGTAAAACTTGCTAGATCATCTGCTGATGGATCTCGTAAACGTTGAATCCAATTTTCCATATTTGTTTGATATCGGTTTAGCCATGTTTCTGTTTCAATTAATTTTTCTTGCCAATTATCAAAGTAGTTAGGAATTGTGTTAAGGAAATCCAGATTAAATAAATCTGTAGAATTTATATTTAATTTTAAATTTAATTTTAAATCTTCTGGAATTTTATCCCAAATATTACACCACCAAGTTCTTTCCGTCTTTAAAGTTATTTCTAAATTCTGGCTTTCTTGTTTCTTTATATCAATTTGTTGGCGTAAATTTTCTATATCTTCACTTAGTTGATTAGCAGTATCCTTTATTTGCAACAAGTAAGAATCCAAATATTTTTGAGTAGAAGGAATAACATAAAAATGTTTTAATGTATTTTCTAAATTGTCTTGATTATTCAAAGTTTCATTAATTTGTTGTTCCGTTATTGCTTGTAAACGCCTTAATAATATTTTAACTGTTTTTACAATATTATCTACAATTTTAACAGTAATCTTTTGTAAAATTGTTTCCTGCAAAGGAGGTTGACTCTGTTGTATAATTAATTCAGATTGACATTGAATTGCCGCCAAACGTAAAGCAGCTTTTAATCGTTCTTGAATATTTTCCGAAGAATTAATAATTCTAATATCTCTTGACATTAATCTATACAGTCCATCAATAGCAGATAAACTATCTTGATTATTAATCCTATTTGTCAGTTGTTCAACTAATTTATTAACATGATTGTTATTAATAGATATTTGGGATAGGATCGCTTGATTTTGGGATATTAACCAATTGATTTGATTAGCAACTTCACAAACTCGATCCGATGTCCGTAATGAATCAATTAGCGTGTTGATTTCTCGTTTGTTATCACTAATACATTCAGTCCAATTTGATTGATGCTCATTTAAGATAGATAGTAGATGTGAAGGTAATATAATTAAATCTTCAGTTAAATCTTCAGTTAAATCTTGACGTTGTTGAAGACATTGTTTTAATATTTTATATATTTGAGAATTAGAATTAACATACCATTGCTGTAATTGTTCTTTCGCTAAATTAATATCATCTAACTCACTGCGTAATCCTTGAAGTTTATGTTCTTGATTAATTTGTAAAATAGCATTAGATTCAAGCAAATCATTTAATCCTGATAATAGTTTTTCAACTTCTTGCTGTTTAGCTTCAATTTCTTCATAACTAGCTTGTTTACTTTGATAAAGTAACTCTAAATTTCCCAGATATTGATTTAATTGTTCTTTTTTATCAGGATAGGTTGTTTCAATTTCAATATAAGCATCAAATCGGTATTGATGGTTTAATAATGGACTAAGACCTTCAAAAATTTTTATTTTTGGTAGCAGTTTATTTTCACAATCTCTAGCTGTATTTTCTCGCCATCTATGAACTACATTCTGTGAGGAAAAAGGTTGTTCTTCATTACCATTTGCAGAACTTCCTATCCGCAAAGGACGTAATAAAGGATGATGGGGTAATCTTTCTAAAGCATTATCTACAGCTAAGTTGGCTTGAGATACTATTAAAACTTTACCTCCTTTTGAAGCTATTTGATAGCATAATTCTGTAATAACTGTTGTTTTTCCTGTACCTGGAGGACCTTGGAGGAGAACTAAATCTTCTGCACCTAAAACGGCTTCTACTGCTGCTTTTTGTCCGTCATTTGCATTCTTTAATAAGAAATTATCATGATTTAATACTATTTCTTTTTGTATTACTCTTGCTTGAGTAGCATCAAAGAAAAACTTTCCTAAATTAATGTTGTGAGTTTGACCTTTTTCTAGTTCTGTTAATGCTGCTGTTTTCCATTCTATTTGAGCAAGACTACCAACATTTTTATATAATAAATATGCCTCTGGTGGTAAAGTTAATTCGTCTTCTTCAATTGTTGTAACTTCTTCTTGAAGTATTCTCAGTAGATCAGATTGAATTTCAACACGAATATCTTTTTGATCTTGTCTAATTCTTTCTATTTTTCCCAAATTTCTTCCACTATTTTTTAGATGCAATTTATTAGTATTTATTATCAGTTCGATATTTTGACCTTGAGCTTGTTGAATGCGTTCCCATAATTCTTCAGATGTTAAACTATTACTAAGATGATTTGAATTAATACCACGAGCAAAATTTTCATCTATTGTAAAAGTTATGCGATTATCATTACCAATATTAAGCAGGTTATGACTGGAAAATCTTACACAAAACTGTTTACTTTCCGCTAGTCTTCTTTCAACATTCAAGAACTCTCCCCATCGTTTTCTTTGAGTTTCTGTTGGTATATAATCTCTACATAATCGCAATGGTTGACTAGTTATTATTTCAAATGCTTCTCTAGGAATACCAATTTCTTGATTTATATCTGGAACTAAGTGAATATTAAAAGGACGAGAAAAGGCATCTTCTTTTCCTAGTTCACTATCTAATAAAAGAATTTCATATATACCTAAACAACCGCTATTATTTCGATAAGCAGTTGATTTTAATTGTAACGTCTTGGGTGTATCTGATTGTAAAAATTTAGGAAATTGATTTAATCTAGATGTAAAATCAAAATCATTTTGATCAGTCGCTAGTGTTAAAGTCCAAATTTCTAGCCTATTATCATGTTGATCAATATTAAAACGACGGACATAAAAAAGGCAAGATTCTACTCCTAAAAGAGTAAAAATTAAATCTTTTGCACGTTCATGTATTTGCGAAATTTCACTGTAATTATTTAATGCTTCTTGTCCTTCTAATGTACGAATTAGTTTTTTACTTACTGTTCCTGTTAGTAAATAACCCCAAGTTTGGGGTATGTAGTTGTCTGGCATATTTTTGTACTCTACTCGGTTTGATAATTCGTTTACACGTCATAGCAGGGAATAGGGTTGAAAGTCTCTTGATATATGGCTTTGTGATTGAATTTTGTACTTCATTCACCTGCTATCTGCTGTATGTTATGGTATCATGTAAGACTGATACAAATATAACATATCCAGTTTTTACGACTTGGATGATGAGCATATTTTAATCCTAATAATCTTCTACTCTTAGGAACACTGGATTATAGACGATCGCTCTCATCATCAGTATAATTCCTTACTCAAAACAGACTCAACTGCTTTCCCACATCACTTTGAGGTTCAACAACCGAAATTAACTCATCTCGTTTGTAGTCAATCTGAGTTTTGTAATGATCAAATATTGCACCAGAAAATTCTCATCTCAACCACAAGCTATACTAAAACTTAATCCATTATTATTGTTTCCTATGGTAATCAGTGTTTCCACCACAAAAATCACCTGGGAACTCCTACCCGAAGATTTCGTATTAGACGATGAACCAGTGGATAACGTCAACCAACCTAGTTTAGCCGCCGCATTAACCGAAAGTTTAGAACTTGCTGGAAAACTACCAGAAACAGCCCTAGCTACAACCAATTACGGCATTTGTGCCACACTAAATGACAAATTTGTCATCAAAGCCCCTGACTGGGCTTACATCCCACAAATTACCGTACCTAGAGAGCAAATTCAACGTAGTTACACCCCCTATAAACAGGGACAAATTCCTACAGTGGTCATGGAATTTCTTTCCGACACAGAAGGAAATGAATATTCAAGTAAACGTACCTATCCCCCAGGAAAATGGTTTTTTTATGAACAGGTTTTACAAGTTCCTAACTACATCATTTTTCAACCAGAAACAGGAGAATTAGAAGTACATACCTTACAAGATAATAGAAGTTATAAATTACGTTCTTCTGATGAAAATAACCGTTATTGGTTAACAGAAATGGAATTATTTATAGGTGTTTGGCAAGGAAAGCGTGAAAACCGTCAAGGTTACTGGTTACGCTGGTGGGATCAAGATGGTAATTTATTACTGTGGGGTTCTGAGTTAGTGCAGCAAGAAAGACTTGCTAAAGAAGCAGCATTACAACGTCTAGCAGAGTTAGAAAAACGTCTGCGAGATACTGGCATTTCTTAAATCAGTTATTAGTTATCAGGAGTCAGGAGTCAGGAGTCAGGAGTCAGGAATCAGGAGTCAGGAGAATAAATTATTACTAATAACCAATTCCCAATTTCCAATCATCGCTAATTTAGATACAGAAAATTATTCTAATCAATATTATTATATTTATTGTAATCAAAGCATCAATCATTATTTTAAATTAAGTTTTTTAAGCTACTTTCATTGATCATAAATTAGTGATTAGTAAGCCTATTTTTTTGAATTTAAGCAATAATTTAGATTACAAAATTAGTAGTTAGCATACTTTATCTACAAGTGAATGGTTTAATATTAGGTGAAGCTAACGGCTAGTTTAGAAGTTATTAGACATCTTATCAACAGAATCTCAACCCTTCATCTTATTAGGTAAATCCTAATGTCTGAAGATGTCTATAGCGTGAATCCTCACATCTTTTCTTTACCTTCGCTACATCAAACGAGAAAATTATGACTCTTCCTCTACTCAAATATTCTCCCTCCAGCCAAAACCAACGAGTTAAAAACTTTGAAATTCCTGGAGATGAACACCCCAAAATTTACACCACAGAAGGAACTCCTTCTAGTGCAGACATGAATGATTTGATTTGGGCTGCTTATCGGCAAATTTTTAATGAACAACAACTTTTAGTTAGTAACCGTCAATTGACTCTAGAATCTCAATTAAAACACAGAAGTATTACTGTGAGAGATTTTATTCGCGGATTACTATTATCGGAAACATTCCGTTTACGCAATTACAACACGAACAATAATTATCGTTTCGTGGAAATGTGTATACAAAGAGTTCTCGGACGGAAAGTTTACAACCAACAAGAAACAATGGCTTGGTCTGTTGTTATTGGAACTAAAGGTATCCAAGGTTTCGTAGATGCACTATTAAATAGTGAAGAATATGAAACTAATTTTGGTGATCATGTTGTTCCTTTTCAACGTCGGCGAATTCTTCCTCAACATAGCATCGGCGAATTACCATTTAGCCAATTTTCTCGCTATGATCAATACCAATTACAACGGTTAGAAGACTTAGGATATTTCCAACACAAAGAACCTCTAACTTATTTGTGGAAATGGCAACAACAACCTTACAACCCAGTTTATTTATTACTTTCTTCTTCTGTTTGGTTTGTTGGTCATTTACTAATTTTGGCACTCATGGTTTATATCATTCTCAACTACTATGGCGTAGTTAATTTGTAATAGGTAATAGGTAATAGGTAATTGGTAATTGGTAATTGGTAGATATTATCTTTTGCCTCTTGCCTCTTGCCTTTTGCCTTCTTTTTAAATTACAATTTCTTCTTCTTCACGCCACAATTGATATAACCTATTTGCAGGAATTGTTAAATATAAAATATCCCCTGCACTGAGGTTAGTTTCTAATAAATCCCAACCATGTAAAGTTTGATGATTTGTTTCTACATATAAGGGAACAAAATCGGCATATCTAGCTACATCCTTCACCCATTGACCACAAAATGGATGATTAGGAGTAATTAAAGTGGCAAATGCCACCCATAAATTATCACCAATAATTCCATTACCAATTATTCTTCCTCCTAAAGCAGCGGCCGCAAAAGCTGGGGCTGCTAATTCTGCTGGACTTAATACGGCTTCAAAATCAAAAACTTGTTGCGCCATTCCTGCAAAATCAGGATCATCATAGTTAACAATTATAGGAATTTTTGGGGCTAAACTTTTAGCTTTGAGGGCAATTTCTAAATTAATAGCATCGTTATGGGTGACAACTAAAACTGCGGCAGCGGTATTAATATTACTAACTTTTAAAGTAGCGCGAAAACTGGCATCAGCTAAAATTACAGGAATTTTCATACCTCTAGCACTATTAACAAATCTATTATTATGATCTGTTTCAATTACTACTACTTCATGTCCACTGGCGTTAAGTTGTTGAATAATTCTAATGCCAATACCACTTAAACCACAGACAATATAATGATTTCGTTGGGGAATTCTAGCAGCGTCCCAAAATTGTTTGAGGCGAGTTCCTAATACAAAATCTGTTAACATTGCATACCACAAACCAAAAACAACTGCCCCTAATAACATCATAAAAATAGTAAAGAGTTTAATACTATTAGGTGCTTCTTCTACAACTTTATCATTACCACCTGCACCAGTAATCATGCCCACAGCGAAATATAAAGCATCCACAAAAGAGATATTTAATCTAGTAGAAACATAGGTAAATGTGGCAAGTAAAATAATTACTATTAATGCTATTGCCATAGCAATAACTGAACTGGCGTGTTTTTGAAAATGCCTAATACTTGTAAAGATTTTAAATAGTTTTCTGACTAATGATTTGCGGGAATTATTTATCCGAGGTTGGGTGACAATAATCAGGCGATCGCCTAATTCTAATTTTTGTCCTGACAACACCGCTGATACTAAATTCATTTTTCCTACTACGGGTAGATAATAAATTAGCATTCTGGTTTTGTCTTCCCACAAATCGCTAATTTTTTTCCCCCGCCAAGGATGATTTTCATTAATATATTCTTCTTGAATTGGCCAAGTTTGATCAAATAATCTAATTTGTCCTATTGCTTGATTTCCTAAAGCTGCAAAGGCAAAAATGGGCGCGGCCAAACCCACAACACTCATACTTAAATGGTCTATGAGTGTCTGATCTAGTCTTTCACCTAAATTTGTATTATAAAATCTGTTAATAATGCGAAGTTGGGGATTTAAAACCCTTGCTTGCATCATAATTGACAAATTGACACCATCATCAGAACCGGAAATTACTAGAGTATGTGCTTCTTCAATACCCGCAGCTTTTAAGGTAGAAGCAGCGCATAATTCACCAACAATGACATCTCCCCCAGCTTCACCAGGTATAGGTTTATGATGGACACCAACCACCAAAGCCCCCTGTTGTCTCAGCAAACGAAAGATTTTATATCCAGTTCTTCCCAGTCCACAAACAATAATTCGAGGTTTCATGTAACGACGGCATAATTTACAGACAAGACAGATAAGACTGCATATAAGTTATTGATATCTATTTTTGCCTGATTTCTGTAAATAGAACTGTAGCTGAACACACGATATCTTAATAATTTCCACAATTAAATTTTATCATCTGAAATATTTTTCATTTATCAATAGTTATCAATTTTCTACAACCCTGATTCAGACTAGCTTAGATATATTTTACGTAATTTCTCAATCATAAAAAGTGCCAACTTGGCAACCAATCATGAAAATACCCAGTTATCTTATTCAAAGATAAACGACTTCAATGGTGTTGTTATCAGGGTCTACCAAGTAAATAAATGATTCTTAACCAGATTATTCACAAATTAATAATCAGGAATCAAAAAACAAATGACAAAATATCTTTTTATCATTCTTTAAACATAGGTTTTTAGTTCTATGTTTTTACAAAAAATAATTAAATAATCATCGGGTTTAACATTTGCTGCAATTAGGAATAGCTCTACATATAGCCGCTTTCGCCGACTGATAAATTAGCCCCCTAAGTAACGGTTAGCGTCTATAAAAACATTTCCTGCACGCCCCAGCAGCAAATGTAGAGTGAGAGGTAAAAGACGCTTGGTATGTCTTCTCTCACTCTTATTTTTTGATAGGATAAGGCAAGAGGTTAATACTATTTGGTTAAGCCTAAAAGACAAAAATACTTAGGTTGGGTTGAGGAACTTTCATGTAGTGTGTCGAAGGTATAACCCAACATTTACAGGTATTAGTTGAGTTTCACTTTGTTCAAGCCAACCTACAAAAATTATTCACAGAATAGTATTAATTAATTAATTAATTAATTAATTAAATTAATAAAAATTTGTATTCTTTAAAAACTGCAAAATTTCCCTATTCACTACTGCATTAGCTCCAGTTGATGCGTCATGATAACAATTTTCTATTAGTTTAAATTGGGAATTAGGTAAATGTTGATGTAACTTTTTACCATGACTAGCAGGAAACCAACTATCTTGATCTCCCCATAAAATTAAAGTTGGACATTCAATAGCACTCAAACTTTTTTGAATTTCTGTTAACATATTCGGTTTATTAGCTTGTAAATT
>RDXV01000284.1 GCA_004292695.1 Nostocales cyanobacterium
TCCAAAAATTTAGGGATGACAGATGACTCAAACTCTTGCCTATTGCCTATTGCCTCTTGCCTACCCTCACGAAAAGACTTTCTCAGCAAGTCCTAAATAAATGTACAAACCCCACTGGAGAACCGGAGTATACTAGAAATATGAACAATTTTGATAATTGATCATTTTTCTTTGATCCTGACATCTTGAATCCTTTATTCTGAACTGCTTGTGGAACTATCTTGTAAGTCTGAATACGCAATTTTGGCGTTGTTAGAAATGGCAACTCATTATGAAAACGGCGAACCGATGCAAATTCGGCAAATTGCCAATCAACAAAATATCCCTGATCGTTACTTGGAGCAGTTATTGGCTACTTTGAGACGGGGGGGTATTGTCAAAAGTCAACGAGGTTCTAAGGGGGGCTATTTTTTAGCGCGAGAACCTTGGAAAATTAGTGTTCTTGACATTTTAGAATGTTTGGAAGGGTTTGATATCAAAGCTGCGGAGGAGGACAGTAACCCCAAGAGTATAGATAGTTCTATGGTGGAGGAAATTTGGCAAGAAGCTCGTCAGGCGGCGAATTCTGTTTTACAAAAATATTCCCTTCAGGATCTTTGCGAGAAGCGAGATTTACGGAAACAGCTAGATATCATGTACTACATTTAAGGAAATAAGAATTTATGATGCGGATTGCTAAAAATATTACACAGTTAATTGGTCGGACTCCCTTGGTGGAATTAAATCGTATTCCTCAAGAGGAGGGGTGTGTAGCAAAAGTTGTAGTTAAATTAGAGAGTATGAACCCTTCCTCATCCGTAAAAGACCGGATTGGGGTAAGTATGATTAATGACGCGGAAGCAGCGGGTTTAATTACTCCCAGTAAGACGGTGTTAGTTGAACCAACCTCTGGAAATACGGGTATTGCTTTGGCTATGACTGCTGCGGCAAAGGGGTATAAATTAATTTTGACGATGCCGGAAACTATGAGTGCGGAACGTCGGGCGATGTTACGGGCTTATGGAGCGGAGTTAGAATTAACACCGGGTATTGAAGGGATGAGTGGGGCAATTCGTAGGGCGCAGGAAATTGTGGAAACTACACCTCATGCGTATATGTTGCAACAGTTTCGCAATCCGGCTAATGCCAAAATACACAGAGAAACTACAGCTTTGGAAATTTGGGAAGATACGGATGGCCAGGTAGATATGATTGTGGCAGGTGTGGGTACTGGCGGTACTATTACTGGTGTTGCGGAGGTTCTCAAGGAGAAAAAACCCAGTTTTCAGGCGATCGCCGTTGAACCTGCTAACAGTCCGGTATTATCTGGTGGTAAACCAGGACCCCATAAAATTCAGGGTATTGGGGCGGGTTTTGTTCCCCAGGTGTTGAATGTAAAATTGATTGATGAAGTAGTTACTGTGACTGATGATGAGGCGATCGCCTTTGGTCGCAGATTAGCGAGGGAAGAGGGTTTATTATCAGGAATATCTAGTGGTGCGGCCGTATGTGCTGCTATTCAAGTAGCTAAACGTCCAGAAAATGAAGGACGCTTGATAGTTGTAATTTTACCCAGTTTTGGCGAAAGATACTTGAGTACACCCTTATTTCAAGATTTGTAAACCAAAACAGTAAATTAAGAATTTAGGAGTCAGGAGGGGCGAACGGCCGTTCGCCCGTACAGGAGTCAGTGGACGGTGGACAGTGAACAGTGAACAGATTAATAATAAAATTTATTGATAACTGATAACTGGTAACTGATAACTGATAACTGATAACTGAACTATGGAAGCATCTAATCATTACGAAACCCTGAAAGTTAGTAATAATGCTAGTCAAGCGGAAATTAAACAAGCATATCGGCGGTTAGCAAAACTATTTCATCCTGACAGTAATCAGGATACAGCTAATCATGAGGAGATTATCAAAATTAATGCTGCTTATGAAGTTTTAAGTGATGTCCAAAGACGGCAGCAATATGATGAGGAAATGAGAAGTTATTCTCGCACTTCAAATATTCGTTATCAGCAAAGAACCGCATCTGCACAAAAACAATATAAGACGAAAAAAAAATCAGCTAAGGATGCAGATGAAAAGGTAGAGGAATGGTTGCGTTTGGTTTATCAACCTGTGAATCGTTTACTTTGTCGTATTCTTAATTCTCTGGAATTACAAATTGAAGAATTAGCTGCTGATCCGTTTGATGATGAGTTAATAGATCAATTTCAAGAATATTTAGATCAATGTCGAAATGATTTTAAAAAAGCACAAAATACCTTTCGTTCTTTACCAAATCCTCCCAGTTTAGCGAGAGTAGCGGCTCATCTTTATTATACTTTAAATCAAGTGGGTGATGGTTTGGAGGAGTTGGGTTATTTTCCTTTAAATTATGATGATCGTTATTTGCATACTGGTCAGGAAATGTTTAGAATTGCCACAAGGTTACATTGTGAAGCTCAAGATTCGGTGGGGTGAAATATGGTAAGAAATACAATTACAGAATGTCATCAACTATCACAGTACCGCCATCATAGAAATCTATACTAAGATGATGCTCTTGTAGTAGGGCAGTCCCAATTAAAGGACGACGACCCATTGCCAGTACAGGAACTTCTCTCTGTTTACCGTTCCAAAGAATATTGGCCAAAAAAACATTGACTGGAACATTAGAATTATCAGCTAGATTTGCGTCTATACGAGCGAGGTAAGGTAGCCCCATTTTTGTAATTGCATCTGCTGGTAAAGTTAAGAAACCTTCAAATCCTGTATCAACGACACATCCAATTTCTATATTTAATCCTTCTGATAAATTAAAAATTACATTAATTCTAGCTTGCAGCCCAACTACAGTTCCATTTATCATTCATTTGTCCTGATTAATGTACCACCAACAGCATAAACTGCGTTATAGCCAATTCTTCCTGCCCAAATTGGTGCATCTTCTTGTTTATTTTGCAATTTGCGACTTGTGATGATTAAATCATTACCAATTTCATATTCTCCTGTTTCTACATTAATGGAAATAATTTTACCAATATTTTCTGCTGTCTCTATTTGAGGACGGATAATTTGCTCATAGAGTTCTTTACCACGTTTGGTAATTTCTTCACCAGTCAGTTTAGGGTAAGACATAAGGGCAACCTTCAAATTCAAATTAATAGACTTCTGTAATTATTATAAGATACAAACCAGAGTCAATAAGCTGTTGTGCATTTAATTTGTATAATTATGGCGGGCAAGATGCCCACCCCACAAGACTTAACTATTTTAGGATTATAAACTTTAGGTGCGTAACA
>RDXV01000116.1 GCA_004292695.1 Nostocales cyanobacterium
GGATTTGATGTAGGGGTAGCGCCCCCGTGCCTACCCTTACCTACTACCGGAATAAAAGATATGGATTTGATGTAGGGGTAGCGCCCCCGTGCCTACCCTACACCATTTTTGGGGCAACCACAGGGGGTTTATTTTTGGGGCAACCACAGGGGGTTTATTTTTGGGGCAACCACAGGGGGTTTATTTTTGGGGCAACCACAGGGGGTTTGCCCCTACGTAATTAATGGAGAAATTTAGGTTGGTTTAATTACGATATCACGGGATTTTTTAAACAATAGAATCACGTAAATCATTTAAAGTAATCATTAATGTCATTGGTTCAACTGGAGACAAATTAAAGCCTAAAGCCAAATAAAAAGCCTTAGCTTCCTCAGAAATAGCGTGAACAATAACCCCTCTAATACCAATTGTATCAGCAGCTTGAATAATCCTTAATCCGGCATCACGAAATAAAGCACGTCCCAAACCTTGACTTTGATATGAACTATCTATTGCTAACCGAGGCAAAATTACCACCGGAATAGGATCAGGCATATTTCGCCGAAATTTACCTAAAGCCAATTGTACACTAATTGCTCCAGAAGCAAGAGCATAATATCCAACCACTTTCTGATCATCGCAAATAACAAAAGTTCTACTTGCTCCACTGATTTGATTAGTATAAGCTCGACGTTTTAACCAATTATCAAGAGAAGCAATTCCACAACAAAAATCATCACAGTAATGATGGTTAGATAAAGGTTGAGGTGCTGTTAAATTCATTCCTGTTCCCAAGGTGGCGTTGTCTGCATGGTTTTGCGTAAACGTTCATTGGGTTGGGGTGGTGCATCTAATAAGGCAATAAACTCTGCATAAGCTTCTGGAGTTACTGTAAAAACTGTCCTTTCCAGCAAAGTTTCTTCCGCAGCATTCCGCGCAGCAGCCAAAATAAAATCAGTTCTATTTTTACCTGATATTTTGGCCGCCATATCTATCAAATCACGTTCTTCCGGCTTAATGCGTAAATTTAGGGTACTACGTGGAGTTTTATTTGTGGTTTTATTGGTCATGGTTGATTTTTTGGGGTGTCATTGCTGATGAAGTAGATGAAGTAATTGTATCATCATGTAATGACAACGACGTTACTCTCTTCCCAAAAAAATCACATATCAGTATTTATGCTTCTCCCACAGCTTCAATAGCAGCCTGTAATGCTAATGATACATGACTCCAATGAGTACCACCTTGACAATAAACAATATAAGGATCTCTTAATGGTCCATCGGCTGATAATTCCAAAGTGCTACCCTCAATAAACGTACCCCCAGCCATCACAACCTTACTTTCATATCCTGGCATGGCATCAGGTACGGGATCTAAATAAGAGCCTATGGGCGAATATTGTTGAATCGCTTTACAAAAAGCAATTAATTTTTCCGCTGAACCCAGTTTAATAGCTTGGATCACATCTCCCCTTGGTGCTAAGGGTGCGGGGTTGACAGGATAACCCAATTTATCAAATACGTATCCTGTGAGGTATGTTCCTTTCATCGCTTCCCCTACCATTTGGGGTGCTAAAAATAATCCTTGGAATAACAAGCGGTTTTGATCAAAAGTTGCTCCCCCTTCGCTACCAATACCAGGGGCGGTGAGTCTACAAGCTGCTGCTTCTACTAAGTCCGCTTTTCCGGCTATATACCCGCCAGCGGTGACTACAGTACCACCAGGATTTTTAATTAATGACCCGGCCATCAAGTCTGCACCTACGTGGGTGGGTTCTTGGGTTTCAATAAATTCTCCGTAGCAGTTGTCTACAAAGCAGACGGTGTTGGGGTTTTGTTGTTTGACAATTTTGACAATTTTTTCAATATCAGCAATGGAAAGGCTAGGCCGCCATGAATATCCGCAGGAACGCTGGATTAAAACTAGGCGTGTATCTTCTTTAATTGCGGTGCTTAACGCCACCCAATCTATTTTTCCTTGTTCTGTTAGTTCTAGTTGGCGGTATTTTATGCCAAAATCAATAAGAGAGCCTTGGTTTTTACCACGTAAGCCAATGACCTCTTCCAGAGTATCGTAGGGAGAACCGACAACTGCTAACATTTCATCCCCAGGACGGAGTACACCGTATAGCGCACAGGCGATCGCATGAGTTCCTGAAACAATCTGCACCCGCACTATGGCGGCTTCTGCTCCCATCGCTTGGGCAAAAACCCGGTCTAAGGTTTCTCTCCCTAAGTCATCATGGCCATAACCGCTGACACCTGCGAAGTGGTGCGCCCCCACACGATGATGGCGAAAAGCATTCAGAACTCTTTCTAAATTTTGCTTGACCTGAGAGTCAATAACATAAAAAATTTCTAATAGTGCCTGTTCTGCTTCTCGCAGCTGATCTATGCTGTTCATTGTTTCCTCATTTAAAAAAATAATCTAAATATGCGGATTCTCAAATCACGCAGATTAGGCTGGACAATTCCTATCAAGGTTACTGCATGACAATTGCTTCCTCAACTAAACCTCAAATTAACTGGGTAAATACCCTATTTTTCATCGGCTTGCACATCGGTGCTTTGTTTGCTTTAATTCCCAGCAACTTTAGCTGGAAAGCCCTTGGTGTTGCATTATTCCTATACTGGGTGACTGGTGGTTTAGGTATTACCCTGGGATATCACCGTCTTGTTACTCACCGTAGTTTTCAAACCCCAAAATGGTTAGAGTATGTCCTAGTTTTTTTCGGGACATTATCCTGTGAAGGTGGCCCAATTGAGTGGGTAGGTACACATCGTATCCACCACTTACACTCAGATACGGAAAATGACCCCCATGATTCCAATAAAGGTTTCTGGTGGAGTCACATGGGTTGGATGATTCATTTTGCCCCCGCCCACGATCAAGTTCCTCGGTTTACAAAAGATATTTTTGATGACCCAGTTTATCAGTTTTTACAGAAAAATTTTATTTTCTTACAAATTGCTCTGGGATTGTTACTGTTTTTCTTAGGCGGCTGGTCTTTTGTGGTATGGGGTATTTTTGTCCGCATCGTTTGGGTCTATCACTGTACTTGGTTGGTTAACAGTGCTACTCATAAATTTGGCTACCGCACATATCCAGATTCCGGCGACAATTCTACTAACTGCTGGTGGGTTGCTCTGTTGGTATTTGGTGAAGGTTGGCACAATAATCATCACGCTTTTCAATACTCCGCCCGTCATGGTTTGGAATGGTGGGAAATTGATATGACTTGGATGACTATTCAATTACTCCAATTTTTCGGTTTAGCTACAAATATTAAGCTGGCAGAAAAAAAAGCATAAAGCATAATTTATGTTTAAAGTCAATAGTTTTATAGCTGATTTTTAGCCATGAAACTATTGACTTTTTGCGTGTATACACGGAAATTCAAAATTGAGATTATGAATTTTTGATTTTTAATTTTTAATTTTTAATTTTCAATTTTTAATTTCCACCTACCCTAAGTTACTCTCACGTTGCTATAATCACAGAAATTAATGTTACAAAACTTAGCTGTAAACTCATTTTGATTATGAGTTAGCCGCCTAGTTTGCTTTTTTTCAGGTATTCATGACTACATCACTGATCAAAGACCAGGAAACTTTCGTCTACACAAACCTTAGCAAAGACGAAATCAAACTAAAACATATTATCAAAAGCATACCCAAGGAATGCTTCCAGAAAAATAGCCGCAAAGCGTGGACTACTGCAATTCTCAGTTTATCTATGGCAGCGTTAGGCTATTATTTTTTGGCCGTTTCTCCCTGGTTTCTGTTACCTTTGGCATGGATTTTTACAGGAACTGCTTTAACAGGATTTTTTGTTATTGGCCACGACTGCGCCCATCGTTCATTTTCCAATAGTCGCCGGGTAAATGATGTGGTTGGTCATTTTTTCATGATGTTTTTAATTTACCCTTTTCATAGTTGGAGAATTAAACACAATCATCATCACAAACATACAAATAAACTTGATGAAGATAACGCCTGGCATCCCATCAGACCAGAAGTTTTTGAAGATTGGGATCAAACCAGACAATCCGCTTATGAGTTGTTTATTCGCAAGCGTTTGTGGTGGGTAGGTTCTATTGGACATTGGGCTGTTGTCCATTTTGATGCTCGCAAGTTCCAAGAAAAAGACCGTGCTAGTGTGAAATTATCCGTTGGTGTAGTCATAGCTTTTGCTGCTATTGTTTTCCCCACTTTAATTATTACAACTGGTGTTTGGGGCTTTATTAAATTCTGGTTTATTCCTTGGATGGTTTACCATTTCTGGATGAGTACCTTTACCATTGTTCACCACACAACCGCAGATGTTCCTTTTAAAACTGCCGACAAATGGAACGAAGCAATGGCGCAATTATTTGGAACTATTCACTGTGATTATCCACGTTGGGTAGAAGTTCTTTGTCACGATATTAATGTCCACGTTCCCCACCATATTTCTACCGCTATTCCTTCCTATAATTTGCGGATGGCTTACGATAGCATTAAGAAAAATTGGGGTGAATATCTCCATGAAGAATACAAGTTCTCTTGGGATTTAATGAAAAAAATTACTAACGAATGTCAACTTTATAAAACTGACATTGGTTATAAAACTTTTGATGAATACTATGCTGAGAAATCCAAGTCTCTAGCTTAGAATTCAATATTTACAAATTTGACAAAATGATTTAATTGCTTGATTTAATAAAATAAATTCGGTTCATTTTTTAAATCATTTTTGTTAACATCTTTCCATGTTTTCTGGAGTTGGTGGGCATTACCCACCCCGTTTTTATTCTTTTTCAATTTCAACAAATCCAGTGCAATTAGAATCAGTTCAATTCAACCAAAATTCTGCGGCTAATGCTGCTCAGGGTGAAGATAAACTTCCGTTTACTCTCCAAGATTTAAGAAACGCTATTCCGGCTGAATGTTTTGAGCCAAGTGTCGCTAAATCACTCTATTATTTTTTCCGTGACGTTGCCATTATTGCTGGTTTATATGCACTGGCACATTATCTAGATTCTTGGTATTTTTGGCCAGTTTTCTGGGTACTGCAAGGTACAATGTTTTGGGCTTTGTTTGTAGTAGGTCATGACTGCGGACACCAATCTTTTTCTAAGCACAAATGGTTAAATGATTTGGTTGGTCATCTTTCCCACACTCCTATTCTCGTACCTTATCACGGTTGGAGAATTAGCCACAGAACTCATCACAAAAATACTGGCAGTGTGGAAAATGATGAAAGCTGGTATCCTTTGAGTGAATCTCAATATCGAGAATTACCTTTCCTACAAAAATTAGTCCGCTACTATCTGTTTTTACCACTCGCTTATCCCATCTATTTATTCCAACGTACTCCCGGTAAAGGTGGTTCACATTTTAACCCCAACAGTTCACTTTTTAAACCTTCTGAAAAGTGGGATATTATTACTAGCACTACCCTATGGATTTGTATGGTAGGTTTGTTAGGTTTCCTCACCTATCAATGGGGTTGGATGTGGTTACTGAAATACTACGCTGTTCCTTACGTAATATTTGTAATTTGGTTGGATTTAGTAACTTATTTACATCACACTGAACAAGATTTACCCTGGTATCGTGGCGATAATTGGACTTTTTTAAAGGGTGCAATTTCTACCATTGATAGAGATTATGGAATTGTTAACCATATTCACCATGATATCGGTACTCATGTTGCCCATCATATCTTTTTGAGTATGCCTCATTATAATTTGTTGAAGGCTACTGAGGCTATTAAACCTGTGATGGGTGAATATTACCGCAAGTCTGATGTTCCTATCTGGAAGGCGTTGTTACATTCCGCTAAGGTTTGTCGTTTTATTCCTGATGAGGGTGGTAAGGTTTATCACACTTATGAACAAGAAATTGCGAAGTAATTTTTAAGTGATTGATATTTATTAAGTCCGCTGAGTGCGGGCTTTTTTTTTGATATTGTCTGAATCAGGATTTTCAGGATTTAATGTTTTACAGGATGTAGATATTTTTTATATTTGATAATTTTAATAACGTAAATAATTAACTTGTATTAGTTGTTGATGTGTTTACTATTAATAATTTTTTGAGCGTAGTTAATATATTTTTGATAATCAATAATTTTTTCTTGTGCTGCTGCATATTTAGGATGGGAAGGTGGAACATTCTTCAGCATTTCTATGGTTTTTTGCCATTCTTTACCTACTTGATACCACTCAGATTTGGTTTTTGCTGTTCGCGTTATTTGTGCTGCATTTTTGGCTAGTTTAACAGCTTCTTCAAAGTTATCTTGTTGTGTATTTTTATGAGAAGATTGAGAATTTGTAGGTGAATTTTTCCTACTTTTCATTTGTGTTAGTCCCATGCTACCGCGCAAATTATCCATTTCTACATATACAGTGTTTTTGTCGTCTTTTGTGGTAGTTGTTGGATTTAATGATGATGGTATTTGTATTGGTATTTGTATATTTGGTTCTGGTTTATAACTTGGAAATGATACGGATAGAAGTCTTTGTTTAAATAAAAAATCAATTTGGTAAAGTAAAGCTGCATTGATAATCCAGGTTGTTCCTATGATTACTTGTAAAGTCTCTTGATGTTCTATATAAAATTCTAATGGCTGATAAAAGTTGATGTTTGGTATGGGCAGAAAAATTATTAATAATAAGGATGATATTAGTGTTGATAAGTAAACAACTAGCCAACCATATAAACCTTCCCAAATACTGACTATTCCAGGTATGAATCCTTTAGTTTTTCTGATTTCTGGGGTTTGTATACTAGGAAAAAATTGACTGATAATGACATGAACTATGTGATGAGTAAAAGTAATCACAAAAATAGGAGAGATGATTGCTAAAATTGCAAATATTATAAGTAAATCTGGACTATTGGTGAAGTTCGCAATTTTAAAGCCAAATTCTCCCGTGTGAGTAAATACAAATGCAATTACTCTGAGAAATAAAGCTAAAACAATGGCTTTTAACCAAGAACTCGGATAGGGAAACCACGCAGGCCAAACGGATTTTTTTTGTGCTTGTTTATTTATTTCAGTATTATTACGGTTAGTCATATATAGCACTAAAGCAACTATACTAAAAATAGCATAGGTTTGATAAAATTCAATATAGTTTACACTGGCTTATAAATTTCACTTAGTTGTAAAATTCAAGTTAGCGAATTTATTGTGCTATTAACTGCGAGGACGTTCAGGTATTTTTAAGTCATATAAAAATAAATGTAAAATCTCCAATGGTGACATTGGTGAAGCATGAATCATGAAGTCATCGTTACCTGGATGGATATGAAATCGTTTCCCTTTATCTTCATTATTATGTTCTGGTAAGTTTAAATCAAATCGTAAAAATTTTGTTGGGTTACTATCCATAAATCTGATTTCAAAATTAAACCCAATAATTTCAGGTTCTTTAAAATTTTCATTCACTAAAATTGCAAAATCAAACCAGCAACCATCACAGTTGAATAGCTGGATGGACAGCATGACGTAATTTTGGATATCTATATTCAAGGATGACTCTTCTTACCAATAATTGTAAATCTTCATAAGTTCTAGGAATGAAACTTTGTGTTTTCACTACCTGCCGCATAATTGTTAGTTCATTATCTGATATACCAATTAATTGATTTCTTCCTTTTGAATCAACGGCTTTTAAAACTTGTTGTTCTTGTACTTTATCTTCTCCTGATAAATATGTTTCTTCAATTGATGCTTGTGTTAGACTGATAAAATCTCTTAAAATACCACCAGAATAGTAAATGAGTGATTTAATTGCTGATTCTTCTATAAAATCCTCAGATGACCTAGTTTGAATAATTTTTTCAAAAAAATCATAAGATTCTGGATCATTTTCAATATCAAAAAATGGCTGATAATAGAAATAGTCTAATTGTTCATTTACAATATCACGATAATCTTTATAATTTGCTGTTAATGGACCAACTAATACTATACCAACTCCAGCAGATGATATGGATTTTGCATCAGTATGTAAAAGTTTTATCAAAGTTTTAGCATCATATAATCTATCTAAACCATCAATTAAAAAAACGATATTTCCATACTTTTCAGTTGATATTTTAGCTAATTTAGATATTGTATTAAATAACTCTAAATTTACTCCAGATTCTTTTAAAGGATTTTTAATGATAGGATCATGTTTTACTTGGATATATTCAAAATTAGGATTTTTAGGAGGTTTAGATATTATCTTGGTTTGAGTTCTTGTGTAGCCATAAGCTAGATTGCGAATTTCTATAATATATTGCTTAACATTTCCATCTTCACTATCTTTCATCAGATTAGCAAGTTCTAACCCAGCAATAGCAGTTAAAACACCGGAATCTATTTTAGAAATATCTGTATATTGACTAACATCTACATATATGGCATGAATATCTTCTATTTCATTAATTTGTTTACAAGCTACTAACAATTGAGTGGTTTTTCCAGATCCAATACCTCCTAAAAGCAGATGTGAAGAAGAAGGACGCAAAGCTATTCTTGCGGATATTTCATCTACAAGTAATTTTCCTGGAGCATGGACATAATAACCGCTTTCAATCGCCGCTGATGGATCTGCTGCACCTTCAAAAGCTGCCATTCTTTCCCGAAAAAGTTTAAGGCGATTAGACATATAATTTCAACTCTCTGTTAATTTGTGCCTAATGTAAGAAATAACTGAATCTCTTTAATGACTATTTTAAATGATCAACAGTTATGTTTCTCACTGATAACTTCTAAAACCTACCATTCCCCTGAATAATATGTTTTACCGTTGTTAAAGTTTCCAAACTAATAAACCCTCTACGGTGTCCTTTTTGATTAGACATTCCCAAAAATACAGTATCCCCCCGTGAAGAATTACGAGCAAATCGGGGAGAAGCATTAATATAAGTAGATGCGCTATTTACACCTAAAGCAAATTGACGACTTTCTTGATAGGAGTCTGTAACTATACAATCAGCATGACTGCTACTATAGTGATTAATCCAGGCGATCGCACTGTCTAAACTATCTACCAATTTAAAAGCTATGGTTTTATTTAAGTAAGGTGTTTCCCATTCTCCATCTTTAGCTAGTTGCAGTTGGGGAAATGCTTCTACTAATTCTGCATCTCCTCTGAGTTCAAAACCTTTTTCCAGTAAGCTATTCCACAACACAGACAAAGAAGATGGTAATGCTTGACGGTGAATTAAGACTTTTTCAATGGCATTAACTGGATCTGGTTCGCTTTCATGACTATCTAAAATCATCCAACGTACCATTTCTAAACTACCATTTAGCGACCAATACAAATAACAATTACCCATTGCTGACTTTAACACTGGACAAGTTGCTTTTCTCACTACCTGCTGTATTAAACTGGAACGTCCATAAGGTATAACTAAACTTAAATATTGATCTTGGGTGACTAAATCTCTTAATGAAGTACCCTGTTCCGTAGTCACTAATTCTACACATCCATCTGGTAAACCTACTTGATTAATGGCAGTTTGTAAAACTTCCGCAATAATGGCATTGGAGTGACTAGCTTCGGTACTACCTTTGAGAATCACACTATTACCAGTTTTCAAACAAAAACCTGCGGCGATCGCCCCTAATTCCGGGAAAGCCTCATAAATAAACCCAATTACTCCCAATGGCATTAACTGAATATAACTTTGGGAATCTTCTTGTTGATAATCTGTATTCCTGACTCGACGTAGCGGATCTGATAATTCCCCCAAGCGCTGGAGAATTTCCACAGTATTTTCTAACCTAGAAGGAGTCAGCTTTAACCAATCTAAAATTAATTCTGGTACTGCCATTTCTCGACTCGCTTCTAGATCCAGTGTATTGGCCTCTAAAATATCATCAAGAGCGTTATTCAGCGCGTCCGCCATTGCCAATACAGCACGACTCCTATCAGCCCCTTTCGTAGTTCCTAACTTGAGGGAAGCCTGATAAGCACGTTTAGAGCTTTTCATTGGTTCAGGACAATCATCAAAAGCTTCAACAGTCATCCGATTTTGGATTTAGGTGTTATATTTGTCACCCCACAGAAAAATCTGGGGGTATGATTATTTTGCATTGATTCCCAGGAAGTTCCAGGCTTGTACCATCCAGGAATTAAGGCTAATTTAGTTAACGTCTGTAGGTTAACCAGACCATAATTGCTGGCAAAATTGCTAACAGTATCGCTACTAATGCCCATGCAATTATACTCGAACCATTGGCCAAGCGTAAGGCTAATGGTAGCCATATAATCACTAGCACAAAAATGATCCCCAAAGCTATTGGTAAATAACTTTCCGCTAACCGGGGCTGGATCTTGATCCAAGTATTCCCTGTCCACCGCCAAGCCTGTTTATAAGGATAGGTGGTAGATAACTGTTCGAGGGCATAACCATTATCTTCGACGACGAAAATCTGTTGACAGCGATCGCAACCAAATGCTTCTGTCAAGGTTATGGGAACTAACCGCCCCTTGCGACGACAAGGACAAATATAGTCACTATTTAAGTCTATTTTTTCAGGTTTTTGAGATGGCACAAGCAGTCTAAATAACTTGGGCAAGTTTTTGTTAACATTTGTGCGGTGAAGATGCCAAAAATTGCTTTCGGGATCATCTGTTTCAACAAGTTAGCTGAGTTGGTAATTCACCTCACCAGTGTCTATCCAGTTGAATATCACCACACTGATAGCAGGAAGCAGGAGGTAAAGCCTTGTTATATCTGAGTCTCAAGGATTAATCATGTCCTAACTATCCTGGCTACAGCTATAGCAATATTTCTAGTATATTTCTGTGAGCATTGTAGCCGCTACTGATTCACACAGGACGTTATGGATTGGGAAGCATCCTTGATCAAAATTTGTGCAATGGTTCTCAGTCGGCAGTTTTGTGATTCAGGTTCAGCGATAATCTGAAATTGAAAGTTTTTAATTTTCCCAAATCAATTTTTTCAGGCACTTTTTTTAGGCGATGAATGTCTAAGTAGTCATGAATCAGCCCAAGGTTAGCTTTCCGTTAAATATGTCGCTATAACTGGTCTGATTTTGGTAATTACAAGTTTACAGCGCTCATCAGCACCCAGGGATAAAAATTTTTTATTCCCCAGATTTTTAGTGAATATTTGTCACTCTTTGACCTGTAACAACTTGTATGTAAATTCACAATTTTTCAGGCATTAGTAACTTTTCTTACTTTTTTAAAATTATATCTGGTTAAGATTCCGGATATTTTTTATCAATTCAGTAAATCGGGAGTAACTGTTGTATTCATATCCATCAATGTAACCGTAAATCCTATTGATTAAAAGAGATAATTACTATGCGGGAAAAACTTATACAAGCTGCTTTAATCACTTTTTTACTGCAACTGATTACTATACTAAACGGTGCTAATCAAATTACTCGCAAAACTGTATCACCAATGACAGAAATGCCTGTTCCTGTACTGGGTTCAACTATTCGTTTGTTTAAAGTCAGATAAGTAATGGTTATTAATAGTCAACTTTCAGCGATCAGCTAAATAGGGTTTGCAGTTCGCGTAGCGTGCCGGAAACTATTCCCTATTCCCTATTCCCTATTCCCTACCTCAACGAACAGACTTTTTCAGCAAAACCTAAATACTGACAATGGGATGTGGTTGACAAGTCAACGGAAAACAATAACTAATAACTAATAACCAATGACTAATGACTAATAACTAATTACTGATATGACTAATCGTTTAGCTAACACCAAAAGCCTTTATCTCAGGAAACACGCGGAAAATCCCATTGACTGGTGGCCTTGGTGTGATCAGGCTTTAGAAACAGCAAAATTGGAAGATAAACCGATTTTTTTATCTATTGGTTATTCTAGCTGCCACTGGTGTACGGTGATGGAAGGGGAAGCGTTTTCTGATTTGGCGATCGCCCAATATATGAATCAAAACTTCCTCCCCATCAAGGTAGACAGAGAAGAAAGACCAGATATAGATAGCATCTATATGCAGAGTTTACAAATGATGAGTGGTTCAGGAGGTTGGCCTCTCAATGTATTTCTCTCACCTGATGATTTAGTCCCTTTCTACGCTGGTACTTATTTTCCCGTTGATCCCCGCTATGGTCGTCCGGGTTTTCTACAGGTTTTACAAGCTTTACGTCGTTATTATGATACCGAAAAAGAAGAACTACGCCAACGTAAGGCAGTAATTTTAGAAGCATTACTCACATCTGCGGTATTACAAACAACAAATGATCAACAAATTACAGATCATCAATTATTACAAACTGGTTGGGAAACCGCTACAAAAATCATCACTCCCAAACAGGTTGGTAACAGTTTTCCCATGATCCCCTATTGTGAGTTGGTTTTAAGAGGTACTCGTTTTAATTTTCCATCTCCCTACAACGGACAACAAATTGCTACCCAAAGAGGTTTAGATTTAGCTTTGGGAGGAATTTATGATCACGTTGCAGGTGGTTTCCATCGCTACACTGTTGATCCTACTTGGACTGTCCCCCATTTTGAAAAAATGCTTTACGATAATGGTCAAATTGTCGAATATTTGGCTAATTTGTGGAGTGCAGGTGTTCAAGAACCGGCTTTTAAACGAGCAATATCTGGAACTGTGCAATGGTTACAACGGGAAATGACAGCATCTCAAGGTTATTTTTATGCTGCTCAAGATGCAGATAGTTTTGTTAATTCCACCGACACAGAACCAGAAGAAGGAGCTTTTTATGTCTGGAGTTTTCCAGAATTACAACAACTATTAACTACAGAAGAATTAACAGAGTTACAACAGGAATTTTCTGTCAGTGTAAATGGCAATTTTGAAGGGAACAATGTTTTACAGAGACTGCATCCAGGAGAATTAAGTGAAACTCTAGAAATTGCTTTAGGTAAGTTATTTACTGGGCGTTATGGTGAAACATTAGAAAATCTAGCAACTTTTCCCCCAGCGCAAGATAATCAACAAGCTAAAACTATTAATTGGTCTGGTAAAATTCCCGCAGTGACAGATACTAAAATGATTGTAGCTTGGAATAGCTTAATGATTTCTGGTTTAGCTAGAGCATATCAAGTTTTCCAAGTTGACAATTATTTAGAATTAGCAAAAAAAGCAGCTAATTTTATTCTCAATCATCAATTTGTCAATGGGCGTTTTCATCGTCTCAACTATGAAGGTGAAGCGACAATTTTAGCTCAATCGGAAGATTACGCTTTTTTTATTAAAGCACTGTTAGATTTACACCAAGCAGATGTAGAAAACACTAATTGGTTAGCAGCAGCAATTTCTTTACAAGATGAATTTAATCAATATCTTTGGAGTCCAGAATTAGGAGGTTATTTCAATACATCTAGTGATAATAGCCAAGATTTGATCATCAGAGAAAGGAGTTTTGCTGATAATGCTACACCTTCAGCTAATGGAATTGCCATTGCTAATTTAGTACGTTTATCTTTGTTAACCGATAATCTCAGTTATCTTGATTTAGCAGAATCAGGAATCAAAGCTTTTCAAGCAGTAATGGGTGAATCTCCCCAAGCTTGTCCTAGTTTATTTACTGCTTTAGACTGGTATCGTAATTGTACTTTGATTCGTAGTCAAACTGAACCAATTAAATCCTTAATTTCCCAATATTTACCAACAGTTGTTTTTACAAATGTATCAGATTTACCAGAGGGAATTATAGGCTTAGTTTGTCAAGGTTTAAAATGTCTTCCCGCACCAGGAAGTTTTGAAGAGTTATTAACACAGGTGCAAAAAAGTCAGAATAGAAATTAGATCATGATAAGTAGCTAGGCGTTAAAATTTGTCGTTTTGACAGGGGAACAGGGAACAGGGAACAGGAAACAGGTTTGTGGATATTTTACGTTTCGTGACATATTTCTGTTGTTTTTCTGTTCACCTACTTACCCATATCCCCAACTTCTTTGATAATCATATCAATAAATCATGAATTGATCTGAGAAGTCAGGGAGATTAACACTAATAATTATCTGAATAATTAGAACTGAGATAATAAAACTTTCATGTGCGGAGTTGCTAAAAATTTCTGAGCATCGGTAATCATACATTGTCCCCAAAAATTCTTTTTCATGCAGTAAAAATCAGCAATTCTTTTATCTAATTTTAATGCTGTTTCTGCTAAAAAATAAGCTTTCTGGTGTTCTCCTTGAAAATATAAAGCCACCGCTAACGCTAAAGTCGGTTCAGCAAATTGATTGTTAATTTCTATAGCTTTTTGCCATTGTTGAATTGCTGTTCTTTTATCACCTTGTTCATATTTAATGAACCCAATATTATTGATAGCTGCTACACTGTTAACATCTATAGCAACCGCTTGATTAGATTCAGACATATTCCTTAAATAGTTTGATAATGGATGATAATTACTACATCTGTTAAAGTAAATATCCGCAAAATTGTTGATGATTTTTTTGTCATAATTAAAATATCCTGATTCTGACAATTTGACATGAATAAATTAAGTGCCATAATTCTCGCAGGTGGTAAAAGTACCAGAATGGGAACAGATAAAGCATTAATTCCTATTCAGGGAAAAACCTTATTAGAAAGAGTTTATAATGTTGCTAAAACTTGCACTGATAAAATATACATAGTCACACCTTGGACTGAAAGATATCAAAGCTTGCAACTATCAGAATGTGAATTTATCTATGAAAACCCTAACCATACACAGGGTCCGTTAGTAGGTTTTGCAAAGGGATTAGAACAAGTTAACACGCAATGGGTATTATTATTAGCTTGTGACTTACCAAATTTAAACCCAGAAGTTTTACAAAATTGGATACAACAATTAAATAATATAGAATCAGAAAAAATAGCTTATTTAGTAAAAAGTCCCCAAGGTTGGCAACCTCTCTGTGGTTTTTATCGCAGTAGTTGTTTACCCCTACTGTTAGATTTTATCGCCCAAAATGGGCGTTCTTTTCAAGAATTTCTAAAATTAAATCCTGTAGAAATTTTACCTTTGTCCAACCCTGAAATTTTATTTAATTGTAATACTCCAGAAGATTTATTTAAGGTGAATTTAGAATTTAGAATTTAGAATTTAGAATTTAGAATGTATTTTACTTACTGTCTTCTGCTATAATTCCATATAGAGCGTAACAAAAATAAGAAACTAATTATGAATCATAAATCTTTTTTGATATCGCTGTTGTTAACTGTTTTTTTAGTTTCCTGTGCTACAGAAACGAAGCAAATAGCAGAAGTTAACTCAGAAGTGAAAGCAAGTGTGACAACTGCACAAACATCATCGCAAACACAGGTACAAAGAGTGGTAGCCTTGTCTTCTCTTTCTGCTGATATTATTGCTGAATTAGATAAAACTAAATTAGTGGGAGTTGTTGGGAGTAAAATACTACAAAATGATCCTCGATTTAAAGATATTCCTCAAATTACTCAAGGACAAAATGCACCTAATTTAGAAAAAATTGTAGCTTTAAAACCCGATTTAGTGATAGGTGTCGCAGGTTTTTCTGATGTACCTTTGAAAAAATTAAACGACTTAGGAATCAAAACTTTATCAACCAAGATTTATGGTTGGGAAGAATTGGAAGATTTTACTAAAAGCATAGCAGAAAAAATTGGAGCAGATCCCCAACCTTTGTTCAATCGCTACAAGTCTTTCTTACCTGATAAAAATACTCAAAATAAAAATACTTCAACTTTGGTTTTAGTCAGTCGTAAACCAATTTTAGCACCCAATAAAGAAAGTTGGGCTGGTGATATTGTAGCAAGATTTGGGGCGAAAAATGTAGCCGCAGAATTACAAGGTAATAATCCCATTGGTGGTTATGTGAGTTTGTCAGCAGAAAAGGTTTTAGAATCAAATCCTGATGTTTTAATTGTAGTCAATGCTGAACCAACTTTATTAGATTCTTTGAAAAAAGAACCTTTTTGGCAAAAGTTAAAAGCTACTCAAAATAATCAAGTTTATGTATTTGATTATTATGGTATGGTAAATCCTGGTAGTATCGCTGCAATTGAAAAAACATCTCAAGAATTGAAGAAAATCTTTTAAATGACAATTACTAATATTATCGCCTTATTTGGGGCGATGATTGTACTTGCTTCTATTCCTAGTGTTAGTGTAGTTGCAGTTTCTACAAGAGCAGCTACACTAGGCTTTATTCATGGTATTTTTACGACTATAGGTATAGTGTTAGGTGATATTTTTTTTATCATCCTTGCTATTTGGGGGTTATCGTTTTTAGCAGAAACTATGGGAAATTTATTTCTGTTAATTAAATATTTAGGAGGAGCTTATTTAATATTTTTAGGTATGGGTTTATGGAAATCTAGGTTACAGGAAATAGAACAACAAGAGGTGAAAAAATATTCTTTATTCTCTAGTTTTTTAACTGGTTTTTTAATTACTTTAGGTGATCAAAAAGCTACCTTATTCTATCTGGGATTTTTCCCAGCTTTTATTGATATTAATAAAATAACCTTTTTTGATACTATCATTGTTATTGCGATAACTATATTAGCAGTGGGTGGTGTTAAAATTAGTTATGCTTTTATTGCCAACAAAGCTAGATTATTTGTGAGTAATAAAGTTAGAGAAATAATCAATATTGCCGCTAGTATTGTGTTAATAAGTGTGGGCATATTTTTAATTATCAAACACTAATATACAGCAAACCCTAGTTATTAAGACTAAGCTGTGGGAAGATTTTGTGTTTTCTTAACTCCACCTGTAATACTGCGAAGATATAAACCACCAATGCTAATTAAAAACAATAGATAACCCACAGCTTGAACTATATACAGTTTATCCCGATAACCAAATAAGGATTTTAAAATAATGCCGGGAAATTTACTATCTGGTAAAATTTGCGTCGCATTCCAAACCATTGGACCTAAAATACAAGAGTGAATTTTGGTGAAGTGTTCATAATAAAAACAGAGATTTTCCGATGCTCGGTTACTTAATGCTAAACTAGCGGTTGCATCATCAAAATGTTTTAAACCAGAAACTACTAAACCAGCGACAATTAATACTAATAAAATTCCCATCACTTGGAAAAATTGACGAATATTAATTTTCACACCCCACTTAAATAATAAAACCCCAATTCCTGCTGCTGTTGCTAAACCACCTAAAGCGCCTAATATTGGTAACAAACCCTGTTGAAAATTAGCTGCTACAAATAAAACTGTTTCAAAACCTTCTCTGACTACTGCAACTAAAATTAAACTGAAAACACCCCATGCAGCATTGTTATTTTGTATGAGTGCGTTGTTAACTGCTCCCTCAACTTGTGCTTTCATAAATTTGGCTTGTTTTGTCATCCAAATTAGCATCCAACTGAGCATAATTATGGCTAAAACACTAAATACACCTTCTAATGTTGGTTCAACAACTGATGTATATTGAGGGTTAATAGAACCTAAGTATTTAATAATTCCAGTGAATAAAAATCCGATCAAAACACTGATAATAATACCGACAATAACGCCAGCATAAACCCATTTATTTAATTTTGATTGTTGGGATTTTTTCAATAATGCTAAAACAATACCGACAACTAAGGCAGCTTCTACACCTTCTCGTAGAGTAATTACAAATGTGGGAATGGCAATACTAAAATTCATTGGTAATTGGTAATTGGTAATTGGTAATTGGTAATTGGTAATTGGTAATTGGTAATTGGTAATTGGTAATTGGTAATTGGTAATTGGTAATTGGT
>RDXV01000117.1 GCA_004292695.1 Nostocales cyanobacterium
GTTAATTTCCTATCTACATCCACAAACTGTCTAAGCACTCATCGCTTCTGACTCAGTTTGTGGATGTAGATAGGAAATTAACTCTTGTAAACCTTTATGTAAATATCGGGTGACAGTCATCGGACTAGCGCCGATTTTTTTAGCTGCATCCTTACGGGTACACTCATTTACTAATACTAATTCCACCACCATTCGGGGTTTTTCATCTAACATATTCATTGCCCCTTGTAGCTGTAACCTCTCTTCTTCCTGTTGTTGTAACAACGTAGAACGAGGACAAGGAATAATATCCCCTAGTGTTAATTGATAATCAACATAATTGGATAATGTAGAGTCTAAACTAATTGGTATACGATTTTTAAAAGCTAATTTACATTCTTGCCACTCATGGACAGGTATATTCAACCTAGAGGCAATTTCCGTATCTTTAGCAGGACGACCTAAAGATAATGTTAATTCTTTACGAATATTTTGCCCGTGATTGTAAAGTTCTTGCCAACGTCTAGGTATTTTTAATAAGCTAGAGCGATCGCGTAAAAAGTGTAATATCTCACCACGAATATAAGGTACAGCAAAGGAACTAAAGGCATATCCGTGATTTGGATTAAACCGCTCAATCGCTCTAATTAAACCAAAATAGCCTACTTGCTCCAAATCTTCGTAGGGTTCATCACATCTATGATTAAATTGATGGGCTATCTTCCGCACCAAGCCTTGATGTATTTCTACCAGTTGGTTACGTAATTTAACGGAAGGATTTTGGTGATATAAGTGCAATAGATTCATACCATCGCACTGAACAGAGGACTCACTTTTTGCCATCATGAATTCCTTGCAAGTAATAATTTTTTAGAAAAGAGTTAGTATAATTTCTTTCAACCTGTAATTATTTTCCCCAGTTCCAACCAAATAAACCATAGTTGTTTCACGGATTTTAAATTAAGTTTTGACGCATATTTACGTAATAATACTGACAATTTATGAAGTTTTGAAATACTATAGGGGGTGATGGGGAGGCAGGGGGAGCAGGGGGAAGAAAAGACTTTTATCAATACCCAATAACCAATGACTAATGACTAATAACTAATGACTAATGACGAACGACTACTGTAAAATATGACAGTTGTATTATATGCCCGAATGTGATTGAGCGTTATACTTTGCCCGAAATGGGCAATCTGTGGAATGAGAATTATAAACTACAAACTTGGCTACAAGTAGAAATAGCTGTTTGTGAAGCCCAAGCAGAGTTAGGTTACATTCCTTCTGAAGCGGTGGCTGAAATTAAGGCCAAGGCAAATTTTGATCCTCAGCGCGTGTTAGAGATTGAGGCGGAAGTCCGCCATGATATGATTGCGTTTTTGACGAATGTCAATGAATATGTGGGTGATGCTGGGCGTTATATTCATTTGGGCTTAACCAGTTCTGATGTGTTAGATACTGCTTTGGCATTGCAGTTAGTGGCTAGTTTAGACATCATATTGCTGCGGTTAGAAGATTTAATACAGGCAATTCGCAACAAAGCTAGAGAACATCGTTATACTGTGATGATTGGGCGATCGCATGGTATCCACGCCGAACCCATCACCTTTGGCTTTAAATTAGCTGGTTGGTTAGCGGAAGTATTAAGACATCAAGAACGGTTAAAAACTCTGCGGGAAACCGTCGCTGTTGGTAAAATTTCCGGTGCGGTGGGAACTTATGCCAACATTGAACCCCGTGTTGAGGCGATCGCCTGTGCAAAACTCGGACTCAAACCAGATACCGCTTCCACACAAGTCATTTCCCGCGATATTCACGCTGACTTTGTACAACAGTTAAGTTTGGTGGCCGCATCCATAGAACGTTTTGCGGTAGAAATTCGCAACCTGCAAAAAACCGACGTTTTGGAAGTAGAGGAATACTTCTCCAAAGGGCAAAAAGGCTCTAGCGCCATGCCCCACAAACGTAACCCCATCAGATCCGAACGACTCACAGGTATGGCCAGACTCGTCAGAAGTCATGCCGGTGCAGCCTTAGAAAACGTCGCCCTATGGCATGAGCGAGATATTTCTCACAGTTCCGTAGAACGGGTTATATTACCAGATGCTTGCATTTTAACCCATTTTATGCTCCATGAAATCACCGACTTGGTGACAAATCTCCTAGTTTATCCCCAGAACATGGAAAGAAACCTTAACTGTTATGGTGGAGTTGTCTTTAGTCAAAGAGTCATGTTGACTTTAGTTGATAAAGGACTAAGCAGAGAACAAGCCTATGCTATTGTGCAGCAAAACGCCCATACAGCATGGAATCAACCATCAGGTAACTTCCGCGACTTGATCAGCAAAGATCCCCGTGTGACTCAACAGCTATCACCAGCAGAAATAGAAACCTGTTTTGATCCACAACACCATCTTAAACATCTAGATCAAGTTTATCAAAGACTAGGAATCTAAATCAAAAGTTAGGAGTCAGAAGTCAGCAGATTATTAATTTTGACTTTTGACTTTTGACTTTTAACAACATCCAAAAAATCCTTGATATCCTCACTTCTTGATCACTAACTCTGGGTTTTAAATTTATCAATATTTACCTAAAAAACCGTAATAATTGATAATTAAACTACTGAATTATGAATTTCTAAGGCTAATTTAGGATTAAGTTGTATCAGTTTATTGCTATCTGCGATCGCCCCTTCATAGTCTCCTAATTGATGGCGCACTTTTGCCCGCAAACCATACACTATAGGTAAAATAGGGTTAATGTGCAAAGCCTGATCATAATCTACAATTGCTGCTTCATATTTTCCTAAATTACTGTAAGCTAACCCTCTTTGATAGTAAGATTGGACATCATCAGGATCTAATTCTATAGCTTTGTTAAAATCAGTAATTGCTGTTTCATATTCTTGTAGGTAAACCCTAACTAAACCACGATTATAGTAAGCCTCTGCAAATTCAGGATCAATTGCTAAGGCTTGATTATAATTAGTAATGGCATTTTGATATTCTTTTAGAGCATAATAACTATTACCAAGATTATGATAAGCCGCTGCTAATTGAGGATTAATTTCTATAGCTTGATTATATTGAGAAATTGCTTGCTGATATTTACCAAGAATGTGAAAAATATTACCAAGATTACTATAAGCAGCCACAAAATCAGGATAATATTCTAAAGCCTGGTTGATATCTGCAATGGCAGCTTGATAATCATTCTGCTGAAAATAATTTAATCCCCGGTTATGAAATGCTTTAGCCAGATCAACATAGATATTAGGAAAAGATTGGGGAGTATTTTTTGTGATTTTAATTACTTGTTGATAGTCATTAATTGCCTGATCAAATACCGATAATTTCAGATAAGCATAACCACGGTGATAATAAGATTCAGCATGGAGAGAATCTAATTCTATCACTTGGTTAAAAAAGGCGATCGCCTCTTCAAAATCACCATGTATATTTCTGTCAATTCCCTGTTTAACTAATTCTTGGATATTCATAATCTAGCAACCTGATGTATTGAGGATAGATTAACTAATTAACTTTATCAATCACTGAAAACCATCATACTAGAGTTTTAGTCTTAGTGATTATTTCCTGCTTTCTTTGTTGTAGTAGATGTAAATTCATTAACCGTAATTCATCACGCTGTTGCCAAACATTAAATATTTGATTTCTGCCATCATCCAAACTTGTCTGATCAATCTGATAGCCATTATTTATTTTCTGTAACTTTAACCCCAACAACCCAAAAAGTTTATTAAGAATCTTAATTCCTGAAATAACATCTTTGCCATTAGTAACATCAATTCCTAAGACTCGTTTAATATGTTGACTACTTTGTACAGATACATTTTGTAACCAGATTAAATCACTATCATTTTTCCTAAAAATCCGTTCTGGATCTAAAAAATCCAACATTCCTAAAGCCCGCATAGCTTCAACTTTCAGAGTATAAGTTTTTAAATCTGGTAAAAACACCTTACCTTCTCCCCTGAATAATTGTTGTTGCCATTCTTGTTGATCTCGTAAATGAAAATACTCACTTTCATGAGTTAAATAATAGTGAATTAACAACTGTCCATAATATCCCTTATCATCCTGTAACTTTAACCAAGGAGTGACTTCTATACCATATCTATCTTTGAGGACATATTTATTAATTTGATAGCGTTCCTCATCACTCAGAGAATGTTTACCTAATAGCTGTTCATATTCCACATAATCAATATCTTCAGCATTTGCCACAGCTTGGGCTAATTTTAACTGATTATGTTGTTTAATTTCCTTAATTTTGCGTTTAATATCCTTAGCTTTCTGACGACTTTGCGCCCATTCCTTTTGCACTTTAACAATTTCCATAATTAACCGTTTGCGGGTTTCCACATCACTAGCATCTGTAGCGAAAAAAGCTAAACGTAAATCTCTAACAATATTATTTTGGACTGCATTACTTCGCAGCATAATTTTATGGCCATCGGCAATTAAACCATCTGTTAAAGACTGACGATACAAACTAATAGAAGCATTCACCCTAGCGGCTAACTTTGCCCAAGTTCTGAGATGAATTGGATCATAAACCGCAGGTAAATCTACATCTATTTTATGTAAAGGACTTAACAAAGCCAAATTTTCCTTTTGGTTTTCTTGATACCAATTAGCCAAAGATTGATAATTTGTACTACCACTTCCTATTAAACCAATACCACGTTTAGCACACCAAACTACACGGGGAACATTATCCCTTACCCTAGCTAATGCTTGACGTACTTCTGAGTCAGGAATTACCCCTTGAAAAATGCCATAAACCCGATCAAAATGTTGGACATCAATACTAATTCCCGTACCCAAACTAGGAGTCACAAACACGGTATCATAATCAGTAATTTTTTGATTAATAGCAGCAATAAAATCTACTGCTGGATGTCCATGTGTATTGGTAGTTTGACTACTAACTACTAAACTATCAGGAAACTCTTTTTTAAGTTTTTGCAATCTTTCTTTTAGATAACTTTCGATAGTTTCACAACTATATCTACCTGTACGACTATCTGTAGTTACATAGCATTTTCTCCCAGCAATTAAATCTAATTCTAGTTGATGAATTAAAGGTGTAGGGTTAGGAGAATCATAAAAACTCACATCCCAACCTTGCTGGGGTTTCCATTTATTCACAACAACCCAAGGAGTAATTTTATTCCCTGACAAACTTTGTAAATATTCTAAAGATACATCTGATAAATCTGCATCTTGGGCAATTACTAAACCCCCAGTTGTTAAAACTGTGGAAATTAATTTCTGAAATACGCTGAGAATTTTTATCCGTTTATTTTTACAGGTGTTACTATTGAGAAGATGCCATAAAGACTGTTCAACCTCATCTAAAATTATGATTCCACCTTGCCAGTTTTCCGGTTCTAGTTTCCAAATAGAATCTACACATAAACCAAAAGATTTAATGGTTGTTGGTATTGGGTTAAATTCTGTTTCTATCCCCCATTTAATCCCAATTTTTTCACAAAGAAACTTACCTAGTAAAATTCGATGGGTAATTAATAAAACCGGGCGTTGAGAATTTTTAGCTTGGTTAACAATGCTTTCTAAACCCGTAGTTTTTCCCGTACCTTTGGCTGATTTTACTCCTACTAAACCAGATGTTGGAAAGGGGATTTTTCCTAAATAACTTTGATTGACTGTTAAATTAGGTGTAATAGTTAATTCTGTATAGGGTTTAGTTTGGGCAAGGTAAATTTCTAAATCTACACTTTGGGCATATATTTTATCAAAATTAGCTGCACCTTTAGCGGCGATAAATTCATCAACTCCCTTTTCTTTACCCGGTAGTTGGATAACTTTAATATGACAATTTTTTTGTTGTAGTAAATATCCTAATTGGGAAATTGCATGATTAACAGCAATGATTGTTTTAGGTTGAGTTTCAAAATCAAAACATATATAAAATTTACGCTTTTTCTGAGCAAAAACATCTAAATCAGGAATGAGTTGACGACGGGTAACTTTACCACATTTATTTTTAATTACACGATACCCACTGGTAATTCCCGGAATAGCTATAGCTACATATCCTTGTGTTAATAAAGCGGCGGCTTTTTTTGCCCCTTCACAGATAATTATAGGTATATCATTTACCATTACCCATTGCCAAAAACCTTCCGCTTCTCCATCTTCAGCAATGTGAATATTTTCTGGCATTTCTATTTGATAACGTTGGGAAATTTGCTGCCAAATTTGTAAATTTACCCGTAAACAAAATACCCTGGTAGGTGTAATTGGAGGGTGTTCATATTTGATGTTTTTACCTTTTTGATTTTGTCGCGGTTGACTAGGTTTAAAACATCCCCATTCCATTTTTTGCCAATTATTTAGGGGATCTCTACCAGAACACCACCACCCCCCTGCTGTAATATGTTTATATTTTTCTAACCAGGTACTTTTGATCATCCCTGTGTTATTACGTGGCAATTGCTCAGATATGAGTAGATATTGATAAGCGTTGATGCCTTGAAGCGAAATAAAGTTTAGTTGAGCCAAGTGTAAATCTATACAGCTATCTTGCACTAATTCTGCCAGGTGCTGGGGGTGTAAATAATCTACAAACATAGGCAAATGCACAAATACAGTGAGTGTGAGAAGACAACGGAATTAAAACCTTAACACGCATCTGCTGATTTGTGATCAAAAATTTTCGGTCATTTTGTCATTATTTTTTATACTTTGTTTGATGAAATACTGCGGTTTATACGGTAAATACTTTTTTGCTTAGGGGTTTTCCTTAGTGGGTGGTAACACTGATAAGTTTGTATTGTGATTTTTTTTCTGAGTTAAGTTTTATTTATCAGTATATTTTCTTTTAGTTGGGGTGGTTTATGAGGGAATGAACCACTCCAGACGCAGAGTACACAGAGGTAAGAGTAGTTTGATGGGTTTGTTTTTATTTGCTTGGTTCTAATATGAGAGTTGAATCTGCACTGCGGCCAAACTCCTCTGGTGCATATTGCAGATATGCTTCTGCACCAGGCCATAAATATGATCCGGGGGTGACGGAACGCACTAAATAATGTAGGTTGTAAATTCCTGGTTCTAGATGATTTCCATAGGCTATTATTTTATCTTTATATATGGTTTGATATCCAATTTGCCAACTGTCGGTTTTTGCTGTTAATGCTGATGTTGCAGTTTGGAAATTTTGATCTATTGCTTCAAAACCTGCGGGTAAGTGATCTTTAATTATTATATGATCTATGGGATGATCGGCGATGATTTCTACACCAATATCAAATACTTCTCCAGATAATAATGTTAGGGGTTTATCTATTGCATACATTCCTATTTTTTGGATGGTTTCTTTAGCGTTAATTTTGCTGATTTCTTTGGTAACTCTGATCCCATTGAATCTTCCTGGTTGTGTTCCTTGTAAACGATATTTGTAAGCTGCTAAATAATGTAAGTTGCCATTTCCAGATTTTTGGAAAATCAAGTCATGTTTACCATTTGGTAGTTTTGTCATATCTATATTTACGTTTGATCTCACATTTTCATAACCATTAAATTTAGCATTTGCTAATTTTTTACCTGCTAATTTTACCGTAGCTGTAAAGTTGGGAGGTGTGGGTTGTAGTTGACTATATTCTACTAATGCTGTTAATGCTTGGGCATTATCATAAGTAGTTTTCCATGTTCCTTCTTTCCGCAAATTTAATAGACTTTGTAGCAGTTTATCAATAATTTCTGGTGGTGTTTTTTGGGTGATAAATAAACGTAATGCTTGAGATTGAACTGTAGAGGGTGAACCCATCCAAGTCCATGATTTTGGTAAGTTGACTACTGCATTTCTACCAGTTTCATAGATATTTTTTTGTAGTTGCAGTCTAATAATTTGTGATTCATTTTGCCATTCAGGAAATTGATAGGAATATCTAGCAAGTTTGATTTTAGTTACTAAATCAAATTTATCTTTTTGTTGGTAAATATCTGTTAAAAAACTATTGCGTTGATCTCCTAATTGATCCAAAGCAATTAAAGTATCTAACCTCAGTTGAGATTGACAAAGTTTTGATTTACAGAAATCATATTGTTTAGGGTTAGCGAGGACTTTTTGTAAGTAGGTTTTTAAGTTGGATAGGGTTTGATTATTAACTAAATTTGGGTAAATTTGATTAGCTGTAACTAAAGATTCCGCAGCGTAAGCAGAAACCCAAGGATCTGATTTTTCTTGTCCTGGATATGCTGCAAAACCACCATCTAGAAGTTGTAATTTCTGAAGTTGCAAAATTGCCAGTTTAGCTTGTTGTTGGGGTGTAAATTCTGTGAAGGTTTGACTAAATTTTTCACTGAGTTTTTGTAAATTAGCAGCGATTAATAATTGACTAGCTGCGGGTTCAGCAAAGGGTAAATTATTATCTTTATTATCTGTAAAAACTTGGTTCGCTGGTGCTGTAATTTCGGGAATTAATGTACTTGCTAATTCAATTTCTAAACCTCCTATTTCCGGGTTGATGTTAGTTTTATCAATGTTGAGAGGAATTTTAATTTTATCCCCCCTTTCTCCCCCCTTATTAAGAGGGGAAATAATACCTGTTTCTACAACTTGTTCTGTAATTCCTAAAGGTTGAATTTCCAAAGGAACGGTAAAAGCATCACTGAAATTATTTAATCTAGTTGCAAAGGTAATTTTACTTTCTCCTGGTGTTTCTGCAACCATTGGAAAACGATATGCTTGGGTTTTTGACTCTGCTTTTGTTCTGAATATCTGAGTTTTCGGGTTATTTTCTGCAAATGTTAATGCACCACTAACAACACCATTAATTTCCACATCTCCAGTATTTTTGGTATTGTTAGTAATAGTTAAACCTGCAAAAATACGATCACCTAATCTTGCAAACTGGGGAATAATTGCATTAGTAATTAATGGTTTAGTCGTGATAAATGTTTCCTCACCATTACCAAACCGTAAATTACCATCAGTTGCAACTACCATTACTCGCCAAGTGGTTAAATTATCTGGTAATTTAAAAGTAATATTAGCTTGGCCATTTTCATCACTAATCACACCACCATTATAATAAGCTAAAGGTTGAAAATTCTCCCGAATACGAGTATTTGCTAAAGCATTAGATAAACCTCCACCATAACCCCAACCTTTGGGTAAACTTGCAGTTACAGGAGTAACTTTAACATCAGGACGGTTATCACTAAACCTAGTTAAAATTGGTTGTTCTGCATAAACAGTATTTACCAAATTTGGAGGACGATAACCACTAAGTTGTAATATTGCTTCATTGACAACCATTACCGTAAATTGTCCTGAAGTTGGGTTATTTTGATTATCTGTTAATGTCAGTTTTAATGTTTGTTCTTTTCCTGGTTCTAAGGTTTTTTCATTGGGTGTAATTTGCACTTTTAAATATTTATCAGATAAATTAACTTGAAAATCTGTAAAACCAATCTTAGCTAAATTATCTAAACTTGTTAATTCTGAAGTTTTGATTTCTTGTAATGGTTTACCCTGTCTGACTAACACCGTTTGTACCGCAGCATTAGGTAACATTTCTGGGGTGACAGTAAACTGAATTTGTGGTGCATTTCCTGTAACTTTAGTTATCTGTTGATAAATAGGTTTATCTTTAATAACAGCAAAATATAATTCCCCTTCTGGATAAGGAGATTGAATTAAAGCGGTTGCAGTTTCTCCCACCTTATATGATTTTTTATCTAATTTGACGGTTAATTTATCCTTTTCTTCCCCACCCCAAAATACTTGATTTTCTCCCGTTACCCAAATTTGTAAATCTGTTGCTGTGACATCATTAAAACTATTAGTAAAATTTGCCCTAATTCTATAAGTTCCAGATTTTTGGGGTTGAAAAATTAATGTTTTCGGAATATTTGCTGATGTTACTTCTGCTTTTGCAACTGTTTTATATTCAACTTGATTTTTTGGGGTTCTACTTCCTTCTATTACTTGAGTAACACTACTATATTTAATCTCTTGTAATTCTAATTTAATTCTCGTATTTTCTAAAGGTTTACCTTTTGCATCCGTAACAATAAATTCGACAGGAAAATTTTCCCCTGCATTTCCCACAAAATTACTTTTTAAACCAATTAACCGAGGTGTGGGTAAAGCGGTAAAAGTCTGAGAATTAGCAACGGATAAATTAGAAACATCCGCAACTTCTACATCTACTCGATAAGTCATGGGATAGGGTAAGTCTTTAGTCACAGTTATACTTTGACTACCTTTACCATTAACATCTAATTCTGCTTGAGTTTGTAAAACATCATTGGTAATATTTGGACTTTCTTCTGGCCAAAACCACTGTTTTCCAAAATTAAATCCTTCCCAACCTGGGGGAATAAAATTAGTCTGTTGACGGGTAACAAAATACCTCGCTTTTCCTGTTTCTACAGGTGAACCAAATAAATAATTACTGCTAACATTAACATTTACTAAATCACCAACTAAAGCAAATTCTTTATTTAATTGTAAATCAACTTTGAAATTAGGTGGTTTAAATTCTGCAACCTGAAAATTACCATTAATTTCTTTACCGTTTTCACCCTTAGCGATAATGCGGTAATATCCCAAAGGTTGATTATTATTTATATTATTTATTGGTAACTCTAGGGAAAATGTACCAAATTTATTGGTTGTTTTTGTTCCTAAATCTGTTTTTTGTCCATTGGGATTTTCTAAACTTAACTGATAATTAGCATTTTGATCTTGAATAATTTCACCTCGTTCTAAAAAATCTGCAAAACCAGTAAATACAGCTTTTTCACCAGGTTGATATAATTGACGATCAGAAAAAATTACCCCTCTAGATTTAGGTTTACCATCATCCCAGTCTGTATAAACACCATAACCATAACTACCACTATATTCTTGAGTTCTCGTAAACGCCCAATCTGTATTTTCACGCACAATTACTAACAGTTTGGGTAGTTTTTCATCACCACTATAACACTTTTGTAATTCATTATTGGTTAATTCTAAAGTTCCCCTTACATCAGTTTTACCAACTAAACAGGGTACAGGTTGAGAAGCAGAATTATTTTTTTCATATAACTTTGATTGATAAATTTCAACATTTGCATCTTGTACTGGTGAACCATCATCTAAATGATGTACTCTCACCAAACCAGACTCAGGAAACCACTGACTAAATACACCCAAATTTGTTAATTGTATCATGCCATAAGTCGTAGGTTCTCGCCAATAACTTTGATTATTTTCTAAATATTTATTAGTTTTTGCTTGTACACCATAAGCTAACATTCCCTGATCATTATTCAACCGTTCTTTAATTTTTACAGCTATATTTACAGGTTGATTTTTTTTCTGTTCTGCAACTTTAAAAGTTTGCCATTTGTCAGATTTAATTAACAAATCATTAGCATTATTGGTATAAACCAAATCCGTAGGTTTAACTACACGATAAGCTGCTTTATATTCAGACTCAGGTAAATTCACCGCAGTAAAATTTAACTGTAAATCTTGATGTTTGGGAAAAATGTTTAAATCACCAGGAACTTGGATATCACCTGCTAAATCACCCGTATTATATTCAACTTTAACAGTTTTTTCTAAACTTTGACCAAACTGATCTTGTAAATTTCTATCAATAGTAATAGTGTAATTAGTTGCAGGTTTTAAAGCATAAGGATTAATATTAATAAACCGATCTTGATCATATATTTGTAAAACCCGATCCATATCTTCAGGTAATGGATCAATTTTAATACTTGATTTTGCTGAATCTATAGATAAAACATTATTAAATTCTAACTGAGGACTACCCTTAATAAACCTCCCATAAGTACCTCCCGCATCTGGTTGTCCATAATTTTTAATCCCCTCAAACTTTAAAGGTGCATAAGTAGCTAACTTACTAGAAAATTCCTGATTACTAGGTAAATTACCATAAGCGGGAAGAATACCAGGAGAAAAAACCAAACGGTAAACAGTAGCTTTTTCTAAACTTTGACCAGGAATAATATTATAAACCCAATTTTTTACACTCGGATCAAAATTTGCCAAAGGATCTAAATTATTTTGATCTTCTAAACCTTCTACTTCCTCATCTTTAACTAATTCAACTTGAAAATTTTGGAGTGGAGACTGATTATTTGCAACTAACTGTAAATGCTTTTTCACAGAATTAATATCTAACTCTGTATTTGCTGTAAACTGTAACTGAGGTTGAATATCTACAGGTTGCAAATCTGCTTTTTCCACTAAATTCACACCAGGTAAATTAGTCAACTTAATTCCTGGAGTTTGTAAAGTCCAAGATAAATCTTGAGCTAAAGAATGATTCTCCAAATCTTGTAAACCAGCTTTCAAAGTAACTTGTAACCTAGTAGCAACTGGTAAACCTTGATCAGCTTGAAAACCCACCATACGCGGAGTCAAAAATCTAAACCTCCCCGGTAAAGGAGGCCAAATTGCAAACTTATTTAATAAAATATCCTGTTTAGGACTATCAAGACTTTCCACAGGAATTAAAGGACTTTTAAACCTAATTCTAACTTGACTAAGAGTATCCGCATCTCCCAAAGGACTAACTTCCTCTATCCATTCTGGTAATTTGGGAGGAGTTAATTCTCCCACAGTTGGTAACTTTTCCTTACCGGGAGAAATTGTCACACAACCAGCAATAGATAAAATTAAAGTTATAACCAATAGAAACCTAACTAACTTATTAATCATCATCTTAAAAAACCGATAAAAAACTTAGATAATATCCGCGTTTATCTGCGTGTATCCGCGTTCAATTAACTATAATGAAACAACCACAAAAAATTAAACTTCATTTACTATAGATAACCAATAGAGAGTAAATTGTTCCCAAACTCCACACAATTCTTAACATTATCAATCTATGAAACTCAAAAAAATCACTCTCCGTTTCTCTGCGTCTCTGCGTGAGATCAAAACCTATATCCTAATATTAATTATAATCTCCTTAATCATCAGATTACTACCCTATCTTGCACCAATTCACAGCACAGACATCACCCAAAAACAACTAGCATTGCAATTTACAGATCGTCATAACCTACCACTAGGAACAATACTCACCCGTGATCAAGAACATACATCAATAGTCCCCTTAAACCAAATTTCTCCCCAATTTATCAACGCCATTATAGCAGCAGAAGATAGTAATTACTATCATCATGGAGCATTAGATATCAAAGCCATCATCCGCGCAACCAAAGATTATATAACCCATCAAAAAATCATCTCCGGTGCTTCCACCATCACCATGCAACTAGCAAGAATGCTAAATAACTCACCTCGAAATATTCAGAATAAATTAGCAGAAATCTGGTTATCTTGGCGATTATTTGCGGGAATGAACAAAGAAGAAATTCTCACAGCTTACATTAACCGTTTACCAATGGGAGGAAATATTTATGGAGTAGAAGCAGCAGCACAAATTTACTTTTCAACATCAGCAAGTGAATTAAACTTAGCTCAATCTTCCCTATTAGCAGCAATTCCTAATAATCCCAATTACTTCCATCCTGATCACCACTGGGAGAGATTAAAAAAACGCCAAAAATATGTTTTAAGCCAAATGGTAAAAAGTGGATATATCACTCAAGAAATCGCTGATAAAACCTATCAAGAAGAAGTAATTTTTCAAAACAGAAAACAGGGAATTATCGCTGCACCACACTTTTTATTTTGGTTAGCACAGCAAAACACCATCACCGAAAATCAAAACCATGAATTAGCATCTACCCCAATTCAAACTACTATTGATCTGAATTTACAGCAATTTGTAGAAACCCAAATTCAACAAATTCTAGAATCTTTAAAGGAAAATAATGTTAATGATGCAGCAGCTTTAGTAATTGATAATCATACCGGAGAAGTATTAGCTTATGTTGGTTCACCGGATTATTTTAATGATACTAAATCTGGGCGTAATGATGGCGTTCAAGGATTACGTCAACCTGGTTCTACCTTAAAACCTTTTGTTTATGAATTAGGATTAGAAAAAGGTATCATTAAACCTAATTCAATTTTAGCTGATGTTCCTACCCATTATGCTATTCCGGGAGCAAAATTATATAGTCCTCAAGACTACACAGAAAAGTTTTTAGGTCCTGTAAGGGTGAGAATTGCTTTAGCTAATTCTTTGAATATTCCCGCTGTCAGAACCTTAGAAAAAATTGGTGTTGATAGTTTTTTAAAAAGATTACATCAATTAGGTTTTGAAAACTTAAATCAAAGTCCTGAATATTACGGTTTAGGTTTAGCTTTAGGTAGTGGAGAAGTCAGTTTATGGGAACTTGCTAGAGCTTATTTAACTATGGCTAATTTAGGTGAAAATACACCTTTAATTACTATATTAAATAACCCGAATATCACCAATCACAAATTACCAATTAGCACTCGTCAAAACTGGCAATTAATCATTAATATGCTAAGTGATCGCTATGCTCGCGCTAGTGCTTTTGGTGTAGACTCTGTATTAAATTTACCTTTTCCTACGGCGGTAAAAACTGGTACTTCTTCTAATTATCGTGATACTTGGACTGTCGGTTTTTCTACTGAATACACCGTTGCAACTTGGGTAGGGAACTTTAACGGTGAACCCATGAGTCAAGTCTCTGGGGTAACGGGTGCTGCACCCTTATGGAATCGGATCATGTTACATCTGCATGAACATCAACCCCCAGAGGAATTTTCAGCCCCAGCGGGATTAATACAGCTACCCATCTGTGCAAATACTGGGTTAAAACCTACACCTGAATGTGATTCAGTGGTACAGGAATATTTTTTACCCACAGATAAAATTGCTTACGAAAATTCTACTGATTTTAATTTATCACCTGTGTATGATCAATGGTTAGTAAAACAACAACCATCAAAATCATTAACTTCTATATCAAATCAGTTAAGAATTATATCGCCTCAAGATGGAGATTTATTTCTTATCTATCCCGGTGGGGAAGAACAGCAAAAACTACAAAAATTGAAGTTTCAATTGGCTAAAAATTCCCATCTATCTGTGGAGTGGTGGTTAAATGGTCAGAGGTTATCTACACAGTCTAATAATGAGATTTTTTGGCAGTTACAACCTGGGAAATGGAGACTAGAAGCCAAAAGTGGTGGGATGCGTCATCAAATAAATTTTCAAGTTGAGGTGGTAAAAAGTCAACCTACAACCCAGGGTTTCTCTGTGGTTAATCCCAATTTTTCTCAACACTATGATCATTAGTCAAGTTTTCATCAAAAAAATAAAATCTTTCTTCCGGAATGTGTTGAGAAAAAAATGATGTTATAGATTAGAACCGGAATCATATTTAAGGTATAGAACCATGACTACTACATCAACCAACAAATCTTCCAAAAAGATGAAAAATTCTTTTACTCATGTAGATATTGGTACTCCTAAAGTACCTGTCCGCAAAAATAAACTACAAAAACAGCAACGTGAGTTACTCAGCGACTGGGAACACGCTAGTTAAATAATTCCTAATTCCTAATTCCTAATTACGGGTAACAGACAAAAAATTCACTGCATAGCAGACAATACCGCCTCAAAAATTGTTAAATTAAGTTAAGAGTAAAGACAGTACAATTGGCTTGAGTTTAATTTAACAATGAGAGTAGTAATCACGGGAGCAACGGGTTTTGTCGGTAGTCGTTTAGTGAAACGGCTGCAAGATGAAGGTAATAAAGTGTTAGTGTTAAGCCGTAACACAAATCACGCCCATAAAGTTTTTCCATCTCAGGCTTTTCCCAATGTCGAAATTATGGCTTATACCCCTGGTGTATCTGGCGCTTGGCAAGATGCGGTAGCTGGTTGTGATGGTGTGGTAAACTTGGCAGGAGAACCTATTGCTGAGGAACGCTGGACACCGGAACGCAAACAAGCTATCCTCAACAGTCGTAAATTAGGAACTCAAAAAGTTGTCGAGGCGATCGCCAAAGCAAACCCAAAACCCACTGTTTTAGTCAACGCTTCAGCAATTGGTTATTACGGTACAAGTGAAACCGCCACCTTTGAAGAAAATAGCCCTTCCGGCCAAGACTTTTTAGCCCAAGTCTGTCAAGAATGGGAAGCAGAAGCCAAAAAGGTGACAGATGCCGGTGTGCGTTTAGTAATTTTGCGCTTTGGGATTGTTTTGGGTAATGGTGGTGCTTTAGGGAAAATGATCACTCCCTTTAAACTATTTGCAGGTGGCCCCATTGGTAACGGTCGTCAGTGGTTTTCTTGGATTCACATAGATGATATGGTGAATCTAATTATTCGGGCTTTAAATCAACCAAATATGCAAGGTGTTTATAACGGCACTGCCCCCAATCCTGTGCGGATGAATGAATTAAGTAATACAATGGGGCAAGTAATGAATCGTCCTTCTTGGTTGCCTGTACCTGGTTTTGCCTTAGAAGCGTTATTAGGCGATGGTGCAGTCGTGGTATTAGAAGGACAAAAGGTATTACCACAACGCACCCAATCATCTGGTTTTAATTATCAATATCCAAATTTACAATCTGCATTAAAGGATATTTTGAAGTAGTTGTTAATGGGTAATGGGTAATTGGTAACGGGTAATTGGTAGTTGAATTATGCTTTTTTTCCGATTTTCTTAGATATCCAACTACTAATACCACTAATTAAAGCCCCTCCCATTAACAAACCAATGGCTGGGTTAAATAGGGGCTGCCATAATTTATGCCATAAATCTAACCCTAAATTGATACCGGAAGCATTACCCACAACAGCCACAGCAAACCAACCAAATCCTAAAATTACCAGGAAGAAGTCAATTACTAATATCGTATTTATCCAATTTAATATTTTGTCTTTCATTATTGAATAGGGAATAGGGAATGGGGAATAGGGAATAGGGAAAGGCAAAAGGCAAAAGGCAAAAGGCAAAAGTTTATTCTTACCAATTACCCATTACCAATTACCAATTATTCTTCAAATATCCATTTTCTGACTTTTTCTAGATTTTTCCAGTCTGGTTTTCTACTGAAACCATCTTCAATGCTATTTTTTACTTCTTCTTCCCATTCTTGGTTGACAAATATCAACTGTTTGGCAAAATCAATATGTTCCCTTAACCCCTTATGACCGGTTTCTAACATAGCTAACGCTAGGTTAATTCTTCCTTGTGGATCTTGGGGGTTAATTTTGACAGCTTTACTAGCTGCTTTATAGGCTAATTGGGCTTTGTTATCCAGCAAATATAACCAAGATAAACAAATCCAAGCAGAACTAGCTCTGGGTGAGCGATCGCAAACTTCTTTAAATACAGGAATCAGAGTTTCTGCGGACTCACCTTCCTTATATCTTTTTAAACCAGTATCAAATAATTCTTCAATTGCAATAGTCATTGGTCGTTAGTCATTAGTCGTTGGTCATTAGTCATTGGTCATTGGTCATCAGTCATTAGTCATTAGTAACCAATAGTAGTTGACACTCCCCTGCCTAAAGGCGAGGGGATTCTACATTCACAGACTCGCCATTAGACGACAGGTTGACACCCTTGCGGGTTCGGCAGTCGCTCATGGGGGAGACCCCCAAGACCGCGCTG
>RDXV01000118.1 GCA_004292695.1 Nostocales cyanobacterium
ATGAATACATTTATCTACAGGATATTCTGCTTCTGTTTGATTCCATTCTGTTAATAGTTGTTGTTTTTCAGATGTTGTTAATATTGGTAATTCTTTAATCCTTGCTGCGGAATTTTCTACTATTGCTGATAACAGAGTCATAAAATGACCAATCATTCTTTCTATGGTAATGCTATCAAACAAATCAGTATTATAATTCCATGTTCCCTGTAAAGAATCAGCATCATTAATAATAGTTAAAGTCAAATCAAAAGCAGCACCTTTTGTATTGGTAATAATTGGTTCTACTATCAATCGCTCATTAGTATCTGTATTTTCAAAATCATTAATATTACTTCTATCCCAAGCAAACACTACTTGATAAATAGGTGAAATACTTGTATCTCTCGCTGGTTGTAGTTTTTCTACCAACAGCGGAAATGGATATTCTTGATGTTCTAAAGTTTCTAATACACAGGTTTTTGTTCTTACTAATAATTCTGATAAAGTGGGATTTCCTGATAAATCACCTCTTAACACTACTGGATTAGTAAAATAACCAACAATTCTTTCAAACTCTGGACGACTTCTATTTATTGTCGGTGTCCCGATGATAATATCTTCTTGATTGGTATATTTAGATAATAAAATTTGGAATACTGTTAACAAAAGCATATAAAGAGAAACTCTCTCTTTTCTTGCTAATGTTTGTAAACCTTCCAATAATTTCTGCTCAACATTAAATACTAAAGAATTACCGTTATAAGTTTGTTCTTGGGGTCGTTGTCTATCAATCGGTAAATTAATTAATGGCAATTCTCCTGATAACTTCTGCTGCCAAAATTGCCATAACTTATCACCATATTCCCCTGATAATATTTCCTCAGACCATTTAACATAATCTTGATACTCACTGGGTTTTTCTGGTAATAATGGTTCTTTATCTTTAACTATCGCATCATATAATATTTCTAATTCTTCAATAATGATATCTGAAGACCAAAGATCACTAATAATATGATGCTGGACAATAGTTAAAATATATTCATTTCTCGCCTTATTATTAATCAATAAATGAAAGCGAATTACTGACCCATTCTCTAAATCAAAAGGTACAGCACTCTTTTCTAATAACCAATTATTAATTTCCCCTTGACTCCATGCAAAAGCATCATCTACAGTAAATTCTACTGGTTGATTTTCATTTACTTTTTGCAATGGTTCACCATCAATGATGGTAAAATTAGTTCTTAAAGCCGAATGTCTATCTACAATTCCTTGGGCAGCTTTTCGTAGTGCTTGAATATCTAAATTATTTGCTAACTTAGCCGCATAATTAATGTTGTATGCTACACTTTCAGGTGATAACTGATACAAAAACCACAGAGCTTTTTGCCCATCAGATAAAGCATAAACAGAAATATCTGTGTTTTTAATATTTCTTGGTTGGGAAAGGAAACTGATAATTTCAGCTTTGTATTGTTTAATTTCAGCCAATAATTCTGGAGAAAGGGCGGTTTCTGACGCTCGATAACGCAATTTATCGCCATCAACCCAGAGTTCTATATTTTGCGCTGCTAAAGTTTGTAAAAGTTTTTGTAAATTCATCACAGACCTTTTGTTTTATATAGATTTATACCTGTAACAAAAAATTACAGGCTCAGTTGGTAAATAAAAGTTCAGATGTTTACCGCATTTACTCTTTTATTATTGAAAAGTAGATTACCATACTCTTTCTAATTTTTGAACAAAATTTCAAAAAATCAATATTAAGCAATGTATAAAGTTATTTATAGTCAAACCATCAATAAAGTTTAGTTATGTTTGGTTTTTACTTCATAAGACTGGAACAGCCCATATTATCAATAAATATATAACCACTTACTCATCTATTAAAAAAATCAAGATCACTAATGAACAGAAACCAAACAGGATTCCCATAGTGTCCGATTTATTATAGTCTATTTCTAAATTGGAAATTCTTTAAATCCAGTGATTTTAATATGCAGATAGACTTTCATCACGGTGTTACTTACGTAGTCGCTAGACTAGCGGGTTTTGTTCACGAAGATGCTAGTATTGTTGCTTATTGCGCTCAATATGTAGATGATGCCATTAATGGCGGTATAATCAGATTTGATAATGGAGCGATGTTTACTCGCATCAGTTCCGCTCACAAAATGTTAGATTATCGCAATTTTCAGGAATTAGCAAATTATCATGTATGGATACCCTTTCATTTTCTACCAGGAAATGGCGGTAAAAAAGCAGGAGAAGACCCGGAAGGTAAGTTTATTGAAAAATTAATTTGTCGTCCTAACAGCGATGTTGCACAGCAAATGGTGAGGGAATGTATTAACCGTCGTGATAGTGCGTATAGTTTACATCGTTTGGGAATTACAATGCACGTTTATGTTGATACTTGGGCGCATCAAGGTTTTGCAGGTGTAAACCATCGCGTTAATGAAGCAAAAAAATTACTTGCTGAAAATGACCAACCTGATAAAAATTTGATGGATAGGTTAAAAAATTATTTTGTCAGTGAAGCGTTACCCTTGGGACATGGTGCGGTTTTAAGTCATCCTGATAAACCTTATTTAAGATGGGGTTATATTAATGGTAGAGGTGAAAAAATTAGACGTAATAATCCTGAAGATTTTTTAGAAGCTGCTGATAATATGTGTAAAGCTATGCAGCGTTATTTAAAAGGTAATCCAGATGCCATTGTACCAGGTTTACCAATACAAGATAAAAGTTTAATTGCTTGGATGTTGGAGAATATTCAAGATAAAAAAGGTCATTTGCGTCATCAAAAATGGTTAGATGCTATTTCCCAAGGTAAATTTAGTTTTGGTGCAGCTAATGTTAATTATATTCCTAAAGGTGCAGATTCTTGGAAATATCAAGCTTTAGGAACGGAAAAAACAGTTGATAAAGGAAATGAAATTTTCCCCTATCATTCGAGTTTTTTAGGGAGTAATTGGAAGTTATTTCATGATGCTTTACAAGCACATCAATTTTATATCATTCATGATTTATTACCAAGGTATGGTATCTGTGTAGCTTAGTTTAGGTTACAGTTTACAGGTGACAGGTGACAGTAGAGATGGGGTGATGGGGAGAAAAAAGTATTTCTTCATTCTAAATTCTTCATTCTCAACTTATCCCTGTAATAGACCTTTAAAGAAATAAATCATGTTCATAATAATCATTTCTATCCACAACATAATATGATCTAACCCTTCTAAAATTTTCTCTAAAAGGTGCTTTTCATATCCGACAAATATAGCTTTGGTTTCTATCCAATCTGGGTTTAATTTGGGTGGTTCTTTTTCTGTTTTTATATCTTGTAAATTATCATTTGGAAAAAAGCTGCTATTCCCTGGTTGTGTTGGTGGTTGTGGTGCTTTTTTTTGGGTAGTTTGTATTTCTACTTCTCCATATAAGTCACTCCATGTTAACCATAAATCTTGATTTTCAGATGTTTGAATTTGAGTATTATTTGTAAATTTACTAACTGTTTGATTCGGTAATTCATAAAAAGTTTCTGTAGAATGTTCTGTTGCTGATATTTTCGGTATTCTTCTCCCTGTAAAAAAGTAATTTATCGCTGCTTCTATCAGTTTAGAAATACTCAAGTTCTGTTTTTGCAAACCTTGAGAATTAACTATTATTTCTCCCCTTTTTTCTACTTCTTCTTTACCATAAACAAATATTTCTAATTGATTTTGAACTATCTTAATAATTCCTGGACTTGATGATTTTTGTACAGGAATAATTGCTTTATTCTCTAGTTTTGATAATACTTGATCTAATAATGCGAAAATTTGCCCAGGTAAAGATTTTATCCCCTGATTATTTTCTTTTTTAGAAATATCTGTTATACTACTTTCATTAGTATTAGTAAGTTTATTTAACAGTCTATCAATTTCTGGTAATATTTCCGCTTCTGTTTTCTGGAGTTTATGAACTACTTTATCAATTTCAATGTTTATTTTCTCCGCTACCATCCTTTGTTGTTGAATAGTCAAAACATCAAAAATTTTATTATTTTCCCCCACTAATACCAAGTTCCTATTTTCTATTTTGACTGCTATTCCTTGAATTTTTGGTATATGGTTCTGTATTGTGTCTTCTGCTTGAATTTTATCCAGGGAAGATTGAGAAAATCCTAATCTGTTACTAATTTTCTCCCATGCTTTTCCTAAAAAACCTATGGGGTTTAAATTTTGTGAAGTTTGTGATTCGGAAGCTGCCGCAGATGGTAAATTTTTAACTAATTCTAGTATGCTGGTTATTATTGCGTCTGTTGCTGGGGGGGTGTATGCTTTTAATTGGGGTTGTTTGCTGGGTGTCGCAGTTTGGAGAATTTTACCGACAAGTTTATCAGTTTGCAATACTTGGTAAAGTGGTGAAAGTATCGCTTCTAAACTAAATTTTGTCGCTACTTTGACACTGCGAATTGTATTTTCTAGTTTTTGTCCGAACTGTTGAGATTGCTGGTTAAAAAAGTTAAATACTTTACTTTGATAGCGTTTAGATGGGGCAGGTGGCATAATGTTATTATTTGGTAAGGTTGAATGTGTTTGTATTTCCTCTAATTTTGTTAATGTGGCGTTTTGGAAACGCAGATAAACGCAGATAAACGCAAATTATTTTTTATGTGATTTAGATGAGGAAACGCTTTATAATCATAACTGAAATTTGAGTAATATAAGTTTAATTTTGACACTCTGTTTTTTGAATTGATATTAATTATTTAAGGTTAATTATTTAAGGTTAATTATCTATGACTTTTCCCGGTTCTCCTATTGATGCTACATCTATATATAATACAATCTCTGAGTTACGATCTTGTTGTCAAGTTGATGTTCTTTCTGGTTGGTTATGTCGGCTGGTTGACTGGGATATTGCTGATGTGATAAACTCTGATTTATCATTGTGGCAATCTGTTGAGTTAAATGATAAAAACCAGGTTGTTTGGAATGGGGGTAAACAGATTCTTTGGTTAGCTCAAAGGTTTACTGTTCCTGCAAGTTTACAAGGTTATCCTTTGACGGGTTTGTGTTTGCGTTTATCTCTACTTTGGTGGTCTGATGCTGTTGAGGTTTATGTTAACGGTAATCTGGTTTTAACTGGTGATTTATTTGATTGTTCCCCCAGATTGCTTTTAAGTCAAGATGTTAAACCTGGTGATGAGTTTTTTGTTGCGTTGCGGTTGGTTAGTCCTGGCCATTGTGATGGCGCTTTGGTGCGATCGCTTTTAATTTTTGAGGGTTTGGGGTATGATGGGTTAAATCCGGGTATCGTGGCTGATGAGTTGGCGATCGCACAAGTTCTTTTAGAAAAGTTTGCACCACAAGGGTTAGCTGGTTTGGTTGCGGAAGTAGAAAGATTAATAAACCACGAAGACACGAAGGACACGAAAGAAGAGAAGGAAGAAGTTTGGAAAGATTATCTGCTGAAAATACGAGAAGTTTATCTGCGTTCATCTGCGTTTATCGGCGCTCAAAGTTATAAAATCTTTTTGTTAGGTCATGCTCATTTAGATTTAGCATGGTTATGGCCTGTTTCTGATACTTGGAATGCTGCTCAAAATACTTTTGAGTCTGTGTTACAATTACAATCGGATTTTTCAGAGTTGATATTCTGTCATACTACACCAGCTTTATATGCTTGGGTTGAAGAATATCGTCCTCAGCTATTTAAGGAGATTCAAAATCAGGTAAAATCTGGAAAGTGGGAGGTTTTGGGGGGTTTCTGGGTTGAACCAGATTTGAATTTGATTTCTGGTGAGTCTATTGTTAGACAATTATTATATGGTCAACGTTATTTTTTGCAGAAGTTTGGAAAAATATCTCCCATAGTTTGGGTCCCTGATACTTTCGGTTTCTGTGCTACTTTACCACAGTTTTTAGTAAATGCAGGGGTTGAGTTTTTTGTCACCCAAAAGCTACGCTGGAATGATTCTACTAAGTTTGATTATGGTTTATTTTGGTGGCGATCGCCAGATGGTAGTCAAATATTAAGTTATATGTCTGCTCTCATCGGGGAAGGTATTGATCCGGTTAAGATGACAAAATATCTGTGTGAGTGGCAAACTCAAACGGGTTTAAATGATGCGCTTTGGCTTCCTGGTGTCGGTGATCATGGTGGTGGTCCTACTCGTGATATGCTAGAAGTAGCACGACGCTGGGAACATTCCCCCATTTTACCAAAGCTGGAATTTACAACCGCAGAAAATTATCTCCAACATATAAAGTTAGAATCTGAAAACCTTCCCGAAAAATTGCCAGTATGGGAAGATGAGTTATATCTGGAATTTCATCGCGGATGTTATACGACTCACGCAGATCAAAAACGTTTCAATCGTAAATCTGAACATCTATTATATCAGGCTGAGTTATTCGCAACTCTGGCAACTTCTATTTTTGGTTGTGAATATCCGCAAATGGAAATAGAAACCGCTTGGAAAAAAGTTCTGTTTAACCAGTTCCACGACATTTTACCCGGTTCTTCTATTACCCAAGTTTATCATGATGCACTCCCAGAATGGGAAGATGCGCAAAAAACAGGAAAGAGAATTTTAGATGATGCTTTAGGGGCGATCGCCTCTCATATAATTTTACCATCTACTTTACCACAACCACCCCAACAAAATAGCATCCCCATCATAATTTTTAACTCTCTCAACTGGGAACGTTCGGAAGTTATACATATTATAATGAACCACGAAGAACGCAAAGTACACGAAGTTAAGAGTGTTTCAGAGGGTTCTTCTGTAAGTTCTCATATTTTGAGTTTAGAAGATCAGAGTTGGAAAGTGTACGATGTTCAAGGAAATGAAGTTACAACCCAACAAAATGAAAATTCTTTACTATTTATAGCCACTGTCCCATCAATAGGATATCAAATTTATTGGCTTTCCCCCACATCGGAAAAATCAAACATTGCAAAAAACGAACTTCCGAAAAATTGGACTTTAGAAAATGAATATATCCAAGTAAAAATTAACCCCCAAACCGGAGATATAGACAGCATCTTTGATAAAACCCAACAACGGGAAATTTTAAACGGTGCAGGAAACCAACTCCAAGCATTTCAAGACAGTGGACAATATTGGGATGCTTGGAATATTGACCCCAATTATAGCACCAAACCCTTACCTCCAAGCGAATTACTATCAATTCAATGGTTAGAACATGGAGAAATTCAACAAAAATTACAGGTGATTCGTAAAATCGGCAAATCTGAATTTACCCAAAATTACATCTTACCAAAAAATACCCCAATTCTGAAAATTCAGAATACTGTAAATTGGCAAGAAAATCAAGTATTAGTAAAAACATCCTTCCCTTTAAATTTTACCACCGAAACCGCCACTTATGAAATCCCCTGTGGAGTTATAAACCGCCCCACAAACCCCCAAACCCCAGCAGAACAAGCAAAATGGGAAGTACCCGCTTTACAATGGGCTGATTTAACCACAGAAACAGAAAGCGGAAAATACGGATTTAGTTTACTGAATGATTGTAAATATGGATACGATGTAAAAACCAATCAAATCCGCCTCACATTATTAAGAAGTCCCAACTGGCCAGATCCCGAAGCAGATAGAGGAATACACGAATTTACCTATAGTTTATATCCTCATTTTGGCAGTTGGCAAGAAGCGGAAACAGTGAAAAAAGGGTATGAATTAAATATACCATTAAATGTGTTAATAAATCCAGAGATGAAAAAATCTGAATCTGGTATTTTACCAAATCAAAGTTTCCTAAAATTAACAGATGATAATTTAATTATTACAGCTTTTAAAATCAGTGAAGATGATAGTAAAAAAATCATTCTGCGATTTTATGAATGTCAGGGAGAAACAGCAGAGTTAGGTTTAGAAAGTGCATATTTCCGGTTAGGGGAAGCGGTTGATTTATTAGAAAGGAAGGTAAATGAAGAAGTTGAAAAAATCGCACCTTGGAAAATTGCAACTTTTGAGATTATAGCAAAAATATAGGATTGTCTGAATCAGGATAACCAGGATTTTAGGATGTTCAGGATGGTAATTTTTAGATGGTGTACAAACATTCAAAAATAATCATTCAACAACATCCTGAAAAATCTTCAACTTCCCAAAAAACAATCATTCAAAAACAGCATCAAAAAATCCCCAACTTCCCAAAAAATAATCATTCAACAACATCCTGTAAATCCTCAAATCCTGGACATCCTGATTCAGACAAATAAAATCCCCAACTTCCCAACAAACAATCATCCAACAACATCCTGTAAATCCCAACTTCCCAACAAACAATCATTCAAAAACATCCTGTAAATCCTTAAATCCTGGACATCCTGATTCAGACAAAAAAATCCCCAAGTTCCCAAAAAACAATCATCCAACAACATCCTGAAAATCCTCAAATCCTGGACATCCTGATTCAGACAAATAACAGTATATAATTAACATTATCAAATACAAATATTTACCAATGACAAATCATCCACAACAACCGGGAAAATACGATGCTGTACTTGGTGGTCAAAATCAAACCTCAGAGTTTGCAGCAGTTCTAGGCGGTATTGAAGGGGTAAAATTAAGACTAAGTAACCCCGACCCCCAAGTAAGAATAGCTTCTCTTCAACAGGCTTTAAAATATGGAGAAATGGGTTTAGATTTAGTGATTCAGGCTTTAGATGATGAGTCTGAAGAAGTAAAAGATGTTGCCTATGGTTTGCTAGAAACTCGCACAGAAGCAAAGGTAAAAGAGGCGTTAATAATATTCGATAATGCACAATTATTAAAATCAGCAGTAGGAATGGATTACAGAAAACTGCGTGATTTACTCAAAGCAGTTATAAAATATACCAATAAATAAATTAGGCGACGTAACGCACCATTGATATTGTCTGAATCAGGATAACCAGGATTAAAGGATTTACAGGATTGTGATACCATACATTACCTATCCTGAAAACCAACATAAATCATGTCATGTTTGATGAAATATTACAAAGAATAAGAGAGAAAATTACATCACTTGAATATGTAATGACACTTCATGCAGAAGAAGAAATGAACGATGATAACTTAACAACATAAGACATTGAACAAAGTATCCTGAATGGTGAAATTATCGAACGTCAAAAAGATAGAATTACCGCAGAATCAAAATACCGCATTAGAGGAGTAACCACCGACGGAGTAGAAATTGAAATTATCACTAAACTCAGTCTGAGTGGAAAGTTAGTTATTATTACAGTATATACAGTTTAAAATTAGGCAACAGAAATATGAAATGCAATATTTGTAATAGTGAAGGTGTACATATCCGCAACGTTACCAGAACCTATGGAAAAGATGAAGAAATGCTGGTAATTGAAAATGTACCTATTATTAGCTGTCCTCATTGCGGTGAAAGTTACATGACAGCAGAAACATTGCATAAAATTGAACAAATTAAACTCAACCGCAAAAATCTCGCAGTTGCACGTTTTATAGGTGTTGTAAGTTTGAGTGCGTAGAGTCCATGTAAAGTTTGGGTTTCACTGCGTATCCTACGGGAAGCAAGCTACAACCTAACCTACATATTGTTTATAATAAAAATTATCAATTATAGAGAAAAACCCATGAATATTACCCTCAACCCAGAACAAGAACAGTTTATAAAAACCCAACTAGAACAAGGTAAATTTCCAGACGCTCAAGCAGTAATTAATCAAGCATTACAACTGTTACAAGAAAAACAAAAAGAATATGAAGAATGGGTAGAAGATGTCAGAATTAAAGTCAACGAAGCAGCAGCAGAATTAGAACGAGGTGAAGGAGTTCCTTTAGAAACTGTTGTTGAACAAATGCAAGCAAAATTCCGCCATGCGCGTGAGGTGAAAGAATGAATCAATGTTTAATTTCACCTCAAGCAATTAAAGATTTAGATAGCATTTCCGAATATTTTTTAACTACAAATATTGAAACAGGAGAAAAGATTTTTCAAGAATTTACAAAAAAGTGTAAAAACTTGCTGCAATTTCCCAAAATGGGACGCAGTTACGAACACATCAGAAAAGGAATGCGGGGAATACCTCTTAATAGTTACATCATTTTTTATCAAATTGTTGATGATAATATAGAAATTCTCAGAATTGTCAATGGTCGTCAAGATTTAGAATCTTTGTTTACATGATCAATACTTAGTCAAAGATTACCGACTTCTAAGATCATTTATCTGTGTTCAGATTAAAATACTAATAAATGAACATCCTGAGAATATCTATAAACAGGGAATAAATTCCCTGTCTGAAAGCTAAAGTCGGTTAAAACCGACTCTTATTATGGTTTAATTTCCAAATCACAATAACATCCTAAAAATCCTCAAATCCTGGACATCCTGATTCAGACAAAATTATGCTAAAATATAATCTGTAAAAAATCATATTTTCAAAATTATGATCTTGCAAACATGGCAACAAACTCATTCTCAAGAATTACAACAAATTACCGAAACATTATCAAAAATAACTCAACTTCCAGCAGCAGCAGTAAAACCTCATCTTGATGCAATGCTAGAACAATTAGTTAAAACTACAGAACTTCCATTTTATGAAACAGCTTCCGATGAAGAATGGATTACAGCACTACATGAATGGAGTTATAGTCATCCACAAAATACACCTATTTTATCTGACCACGCTGTAAGTCGAGCAGGTATTTATGAAGATGAGGAAATATAATGGCATATTTAATTGATACTAATATTATTTTGAGAATAGCACAACCTCATCATCCAATGTGTGCAGAATCTTTAAATGCACTCGCTACACTCAGACAACAAAAAGAAAATTGTTATTTAACACATCAAAATTTAGTAGAATTTTGGCGTAGTGCTACCCGTCCTATAGAAAAAAATGGGTTAGGAATGAGTTTAATTGCAGCAGAAGCAGAACTACAAAAATTAGAAAATATCTTTGCAATATTACCAGATATACCGGAAATTTATCAACATTGGAAACAGATTGTAATTGAGTATGGTGTAATGGGTGTCAATGTTCATGATGCAAGATTAGTAGCAGTTATGCTTGCTCATGGAATAACTCACATTCTCACTTTCAATATTAGTGACTTTAAACGCTATGGAAATAAAATTACTCCAGTATATCCAAATACCTTATTAATCTGATTAATAGAAATATCGTACAACATTGCAAACCTAAATCCTGAAAATCATTAAATCCTGGACATCCTGATTCAGAAAAATAAAATCTCCAACTTCCAAAAAACAATCATTCAAAAACATCCTGTAAATCCTCAAATCCTGGACATCCTGATTCAGACAAATACAAACTTTTGACTTTTGACCTTTGACTTTTGACCTTTGACTTTTGACTTCCTACAGGGTGGGCATAGCCCACCATTATACTAAACTAAACACACTTCTAATCTTCGTGATCCTCAAAAGGATCAGCTAATTCTCTACTTGGTGGACCAAAAGAAGTGTAAATTGCCATACCAGTAATAGCCACAAGGATGGCAGAAAAGGAAACACCAAGCACTAAACCGGGTTCTAAGTCCATAAATTTTAGATTCATATTATGAGAGATATATAATAGAATATTACAAAAATTTACCTAAATACCATATTCTGTATTCATTAAAGTCAGATAAACCACCCTACCCTGATAGTGGTATTATCGTCATAGTCAGAATCATCCCAAACGTAAGGTTAAAATACTGCTGAAATATTGCAGCACCCTACAGAGGGGAATAAAAAATTAAAAAAAGTTTTGGCAACTGATCTTAGGTGAACTATGGCACAACGGACTAAATTAGGAGATATTCTCAGACCCTTAAACGCTGAATATGGTAAAGTATCCCCCGGTTGGGGAACAACACCTTTAATGGGTGTGTTTATGGGTTTATTTTTCGTGTTCTTGCTAATTATTCTGCAAGTTTACAACAAGTCTCTGTTAATTCAAGATGTACTTGTAGACTGGCGCAGTTTAGGCGGCTAATTGCTACACAGCTATTATAACTTGGATGCAAGTTAATATAAACCCGGCTTGTCCGGGTTTTTCAATCAATAGGGAACAGGTGACAGGTGACAGTTGACAGTTGACAGTGAATAAGTAAAAATCTTGAACTCCTGACTCCTTGAACTCCTGACTCCTGACTCCTGCTATATTTGAAAATGAGCTAAAGGAAAAAAATAATGAATATATTTGGTATCGGTTTACCGGAAATGGCCGTAATTATGGTAGTAGCTTTATTAATATTTGGACCTAAGAAACTACCGGAAATTGGCCGTAGTTTGGGTAAAACTATCCGCAGTTTTCAAGATGCTTCTAATGAATTTCAAAGTGAGTTTAAACGCGAAGCTGAGAAAATACAAGAGACTGTGAAAACTACTGCTGAACTTGAACCTAAGCAAATTGAGTCTGCTAAACAGGAAAATTCTGATTCTTCTGCTACCAGCTAAGAAAATAATTATACGTTAAATTACGTTAAACAATGGCAAAGATGACAGAAGCACCTCAACAACCTGCTTTAGTAATTCCTCAGTTAATTGTCGGTTTAGGAAATCCAGAGCCTAAATACGATCAAACTCGCCATAATATTGGTTTTGCGGCTATTGATGCTCTTGCTAATGCTTGGCAATTTTCTCTGTCTGAAAATCGTAAATTTCAAGGACAGTTTGCAGAAGGTTTAGCACCAGGAGGCGGTAAAATCCGTTTATTAAAACCTTTAACCTATATGAATCGCTCAGGTCAATCAGTTCACGCTGTAACAAGTTGGTATAAGTTACCGCCTGAATCTGTGTTAGTAATTTATGATGATATGGATTTGCCATTAGGTAAAACTAGACTACGTTTATCTGGTTCTGCGGGGGGTCATAATGGGATGAAGAGTATTATTTCCCATTTGAATAGTCAAAATTTTTCCCGGTTAAGAATTGGGATCGGTAAACCTAAAAACGCTGAAGAGAAGGATAATGGTAAAACAGTTTCTCACGTTTTAGGTAAATTTTCCGGTACAGAATCAAAATTGATGGATGAGGTTTTAGACTTTGTGGTTAGTTGTGTAGAACTGACTTTCAAACAAGGTGTAGAAAAAGCGATGAATCGTTGTAATAGTTGGAGTATTGAATAAGGGTACTAAACCAAATTTATCACTTGAATAAACAATGATTGATATTGCTTTGTCAATAAATATTTAAACTTACAATATCAATCTGATGAATAACCAAATCTATCAATATTATTATCAAGTTTACGGAACAGTCTTAAAAACCAATCTTCCTTTACCAATTATCTTACCCACAGATGATCAAGAATATGACATTGAAGTTAATATAAAAAATTCTCCCATAACAGATTTATTCCCTATATCCAAAGATTCCCCACCGGATATATTATCTCTGTTAATAAATTGGAATCAACAAACAATTGATAATTCTGATTATTATACTTTTTATGTGCGTTCACTCCAGGGAAATTGAGATGTACAAATTACCCCAGATGGTAAGAAGATTGAGATTAAGTTTTTAGGGTTGGAATTATCAGAAGTTACCGCAATTTTGTTAGGAACAATTTTAGGTACTGCATTCAGATTACAAAATCGGCTTTGTCTTCATAGTAGTGTAATTAAAATTGATGATCAAGCTATTGCTATTATAGGTGAAAAAGGCGCGGGAAAATCAACAACAGCAGCAGCTTTTGTGAAAGCAGGATTTCCGATTTTAGCTGATGGTGTTGCAGTTTTAAATGTTGATAATTTTCAGTCAGATGTGAGATTTTTGGTATTTCCTAGTTATCCCAAATTACGGTTATGGAAATCGGCAATGAATGGGTTATTTAATCATGATCATCATTCTCATGATCAGGTTTTTCAGGGTTTAGATAAATATTTCTTAGATTTAAGTGATAATTCTCAAGGTGTGAATAATCATCATGGTAGTTTTTATAGTCAACCTTTAGCATTAAAAGCCATTTATTTATTAGAACAAAGACAAAATCAATCATCTCAGATATTACCGAGACTGGAAAAAATACCACCTCATTTAGCTTTAGGTAAGTTAATGATTCATAGATATCCTCAATCTTTGCAAGTAGAGAGAAATTTGCAAGTTCAGGAATTTAAAAAGTTAGGTAATTTAGTTAAACATATTCCTGTGAAAACTTTACATAGAAAAGATGATTTACAAGATTTAGATCAGATATGTGATTTAATTAGAGAAGATGTATGAATTGATTTTAGAAGTTATAGGAAATCAGGGTGAATAATAATGACTGAAATAACCGCTAATTATGATGAAACTTGGAAAGAAGCAATTACCGAATATTTCGACTCATTTTTACAATTCTTTTATCCAGAGATTTATGAAAAAGTAGATTGGAGTAAAAAACCCATTTCTCTAGATAAAGAACTAGAACAAATTACCGCGTCAGCAGAAACTAGCAAACGTCACGCTGATAAATTATTTCAGGTGTGGTTATTAGATGAACAAGTGATTTGGATTTTGATTCATATTGAAGTGCAAAGTCAATATGATCAAAAATTTAATCAAAGAATGTTTATCTATAATTATCGTGCTTTTGATTTGTATAATCAACCTGTGATTAGTTTAGCAATTTTAGGTGATGAAAGTAAAACCTGGCGGCCTAGTTTTTATCAGTATGGTTTGGGGAATAGTCAACTTAGTTTCAATTTTTCCAGTGTCAAACTGTTAGACTATCAATGGGAGGATTTAGAACAGAGTGAGAATATTTTTGCTATCGTAGTAATGGCACATTTGAAGACGAAAGAGACGAATAGTAATTTATCGGAGAGGGAACAGTGGAAATGGAATTTATCGCGTCTGCTTTACGAAAGGGGTTATAACCGGAAAGAAATTGTTGATTTGTACAAAGTGATTGATATTATGATGGCTTTACCATTAGAGTTACAAGCCAGTTTTGAAACAAAAGTAACTGATTATCAGGAGGAAAGAAAAGTGCCTTTGTTAAGTAATATTGAACTGCGAGCTATTGATAGTACAACGAAGAAAACCCGTAGAAAAGATATCATCAAGCTACTACAAAAACGGTTTGGTAATCTTCCAGAAAGTTTGGTAGAAAGTATTAATCAAATTGACGATATCGCGCTTTTAGAAAGTTTGATTTTGGAAACAATTAGTGTTAATTCTCCAGAGGAATTTCAACAACTTATTGATTCTCAATCTGGGAATAATGGTTAATTGAACTGGGTTGATTTTCTCGTTCCCATACTCTGTATGGGAATGAATTACAGAAGGTTCTACCTTCAATGACACCAGAGGTAGAACCTCTATCATATCATTCCCAGTCGGAGACTAGGAACGAGATAATCACGATTTTCAATCTTACTCAATTAATTAATATAAAAAACTTTTCTAAAATCTTTTCAAAATTTGTTATCATTTCATCAGAGGAACAAAAGTAAAAGTAAAAAATATGAATATTCAACTTAAACCCGAACATAAACAACTGATTGAAACCAGACTTGCAAGTGGTAGATATGAAAATGTAGATGATGTTATTACTAAAGCATTAAAACTACTGGAAGAATGGGAAAAGGGTTATCAAGATTGGGAAGAGGAAACCCGTCAAAAAATAGCTGTGGGAATTGCTCAAATGGAACGTGGAGAAGTAGTTGATGGTGAGGTGGTAATGGCGCGATTGCAGGATAAAATAAACAAATTACGTAATTATCAAGGTTGATGCAATACGTTATAGCACAAGAAGCAATTCGAGATTTAGATGATATTCTGGATTATTTCCTGAATCAAAATGTTGATGGAGGTGAAAGATTTATCAAGGAGTTTAATAAGAAATGTAAGTATCTCACACAATTTCCCAATATAGGAAAGAGTTACGCAAATTTTGACCTAAATCTCAGAGGAATACCTATAGATGGTTACATTATATTTTATCGGGTATTTGAAGATAATGTTGTCATTGTGCGTGTAATTAGTGGATACCGGGATTTAAAATCTATATTTATTGATACAGATGATAAATGAAAGTTCAATATTTTCTCGTTCCCATACTCTGTATTCCATTTCTCGTTCCCATACTCTGTATGGGAATGAATTACAGAAGGTTCTACCTTCAATGATAGCAGAGGTAGAACCTCTATCATACCATTCCCAGTCGGAGACTAGGAACGATATCAATGATGAAGTAGAGTATTAGACACTCAACCCAACCTATCTAACTAATTGAAAACGCCATTTTTGAAAGTTACCACCATTCAGCTTATTGCAGTAAATTTTCCCCTCCTTATTTCCGTCTAATACTGCATCATTGGCAAGATTTTGAAGTTGATAAGTTTTATCTGAATTTTCCTGTATTATCCAAATTTGATTTTCGCCTCCATTCTCTGAATGACCATAGACTTCTTTATCTGCGTTTGTATCCAAACATAAGTTTGTTTTTTCAGATTTAATTAAGAATCTATCATCAAAGTTTTCAACTTTAGTTAATTGCCAATCTTGAAAACCCCGTCCATTCGGAACGTGACCATATATTTCTTTCTGCTCATTCCCATCTAATCGAAATCCAGTTTCGACATTAACGATATGATATGTACCATTTGTCAAAGTCATGTTTTTTACCTAGTTAAATTTTTACACCTTTAAGACGATTTCAATTGCTAATTCCTGAATTTTTTTAAGAAGCTTTTTTCCTGAATACTCAATTCATGTACTTCCTAAATTAAAAGAAGAATCAAAATAATCGAATAAGCCATCGCTCACAAACGCAATAAAAAACGTTGAATTCGTAGCATGATTTATTTTTCCATACTTCCTTAGTTTCGGTTTTTCGTAAGGAAGTAAATTATCCTCTTTTTTAAAAAGCTTTTGTCGTGAAAATTTCCTGATATCTTGAACTTGATCAGTCATAGTTAATTTCTCTGAATTTGAGTTTTGTTAATGCCATTATGATTTGGTGTGCTGGAGAGAGAAAATATAGACAATAGATTCTTATCTTTCACTTCTCCATTTTTAAGACGATTCCACCAACAAATTCCTGAATTTTTTTCAAAAAATTTTTCCTCACCCCCAAAATCACCTTCAACAGACGTAAATACTAAGATTCAATAATCCCATCATCCCTCCAGAAAATACCCCTTCAACTCCTCTCGCAAAATCTTCCGCCCTTGAGAAATACGCTTGCAGACATTATCATAAGAAATCTGCTGTTGTTCGGCAATTTCTTGATAAGACAATTGTTGATAAAAATGTAAAATAAAAGTTTCGCGCAACCGAGATGGTAAATTCTCAATTGCGCGACGAATGGCAATATTTTTCTCTTGTGTCTCTAAAATTATTTGTGGTGTATCCTCAGAGAAAACCAGTGCTTGTTCTTCCCCAATTGCTTCTATATCAGGACTTACGCAACTGGCACAGCGATAGCGAAGCGCTCCGTAGGAATCGCCAATTAGTAGTAGTTTTGTGCTGTGATGAAGATGTGATTGAATCAGACTTTTTGAGAATTGTTAATAGTAATAAATTAAATAAATTTCGGGTATTAATTTTATGAGAGAATAATTAGAG
>RDXV01000119.1 GCA_004292695.1 Nostocales cyanobacterium
CCCCTGCCTCCCCTGCCTCCCCTGCTTCCCCTGCTCCCCCTGCTTCCCCTGCCTCCCCTGCCTCCCCTGCCTCCCCTGCTCCCCCTGCCTTCCCCTCTCCCCCTCTAGGTTAATATCATGGGTGATAGATATTTAATGTTATCAGAATTGAATATTGAAGGACAGTTTTTAGGTTTTGTGGGTAAGAAATCTAAAAAACCTAAAAAATTACGTTTAAGTGTTCCTACTGGCAAAGTAAAAATTAATATCCCTAAATATTTACGTCGTTCTTTAGTAAGTTCTTTATTTCCCGGTGAACAAATTTTAGTCGGTGGAATTAGCCAATTTAATCTTCGTAATAACAAGTTGAAACTGACTGCTTATCATGTTCAACCCGTAGGTTTTTGTCCTGTCCATTATCAAATACAGGTACAGGAAACAAAAGCCGAAATTATGGCCAAAATTATGATCTGTCAAAAATCAGGTTGTGCTAAACGTGGTGGTAAAAGTTTTTTATCAGATATAGAAAAAACCCTGTGTGATCGCGGATTATTACATAAGGTAGAAATTGAACATACTGGTTGTCAAAAAACCTGTGGTAGCGCTCCTAATTGTGTTGTCATGTTAGGTCAAAAACAATACACAAAAGTTCATCCAGAGGCGATCGCCTCTTTACTAGAAAATCATTTACAGTAGCAAAAAAATCAGTTATTTATACCCATATAAGCAAAATTGCTTTTATATCTGTAGCTATTCAGATTAGGACATAGCGGAACAGCGGGATTAAAACTACACAGATACCTAACTGCTAATACAGCAATAACTCTAAGATGATTAAACGTTATTACATGAGAACAAGCGAATAACAACTTAGAAACCATCTATGGTGTAGTTACCCAAAAACTAGACAAACTCACCGTTTCTGTTGGTTTGGGTAGTGGTAGTTACAGATCCAAAGGTGCAAGAGCAGCACAGGAAAACGAATGATATTCCCGACTTCTCCAAAAACAAAAAAAATTTGTAATTATCTAAAAAAATAGGAATTTTCTGTACATTATATACAAAAAAAATATTTTTTTTATCAAGATTCTGTGTTTGTAACCAGTATATATACATTTTTTAAAGATAATTTGTACTTTAAAAACATTTCCGGAAATCTCATATTGGTATTCGTAAAAATCTCATATCAGAGGATACACTTCAGGGTATTTGCCATAAAAATAAACAACCAATTATTAATGTATCTTGTGAATAATGATACATAATTTTCTGTTACATCTCCTAGAGAAAACCACAGAAAAATCTACTTTTAGGCAGGTTGCAGATATCCTCTACTTCCCATAAATAAATTATATAATAGTGTGAGGAATATAGCTTTGAATAAGTATCACAATACCAAGACCATTAACTTAAATTGGCTGTTGTTGATTACCATAAATCTACTTGGTATATTCTCATTAGCTACATTTGTATCTATAAAATCAGTATCTGCGGCTGATAGCTCAACTACTGATGTAGCAAAAAAGGAATTATCAACAGCCGCTAAAGAATTATCTGAACAAGAAAAAATTGAAATCGGTCGGCGGATACGTTCAGCAATTGAACGCTCTAAAATTGATGCTCAAAAAAGCAAAAATATCACGCCTAAGATAGATACACAAGATAATTTAGATAATATCTCTACCGAAGCCAAAAACCTTTTTCCCCTTGATACAGAAAGTGTCACTCAAAAGGTAGATTCATCTAATAATTCTAGTGATAACGTAGAAAATGTTAATCAATTACGTCAAAAATTATTAATTGAACCCCTGGAGACAAAAACCCCTGCACCCAAACGCACCTATCAACCAGGGTTAAGTTTTGGTACTCCCAGTGCTTTTGGTGCAGCTTGGGGTGACTTATTCATAGGTGCATCAGCCGCCACAGCAGGTAAAGCTAGAGATGGCAACCCAGACGGAAGTATGAGCGCGGGTTTTGGGTTAGGAAATAGCTATAACCTCATAGGTTTAGAATTGACCTTCAATAACGGTAGTGTTAAAAACTTCGGTTATAACGGCACTTTTGATCTCAAAGCTCATCGGGTTATTTATGTTAAACCTAACCATCAAATTGCTGTAGCTGGTGGTTGGAATACCTTTGCCCAGTACGGGAATGAAGGTATTAGACCTTCCGGCGCTTATGGTGTTGTTACCTCATACTCCTTTTTACAACCAGAAAACCCCGTTAACCCTATGGCTGTTTCCTTTTCTCTGGGTGCTGGTGGTGGTGACTTCCGACAAGGGGATGCCAGTACAGGTATATTTGGCGGGGTGGGTGTACAGGTTCATCCCCAGGTGGGTATGGGTGTAGGTTGGAGTGGTGTAGGTTTAAATGCGGGTATTTCCGTTGTTCCGATCCCAACCATTCCTTTTACTATTACTGCTCAAGGTGCGGATCTCACTGACAACAGCCCTGGGGGTACGGTGTTTGTTCTAACTGTGGGTTATGGTTTCAATTTCTTACCCAGGTAAAATTCAAGTTTGGTAATGGGTAATTGGTAATTGGTAATTGGGAAAAAGCAATTACTACAATTTATTGGTTTTGTAACTATTCAACGCATCATTTTTGAATAGCATCACAACTTCAAGACTTTTCACAACTTTTTCAGCTAATTGAAAACAATCAACATTTCCAGATTTACTATTTAGAGAATCATCATGTTAAAAATCAAAACCTTGATTATTGCTTTTGTTTTTTCACCTTTAATTGTACTGAACTGGCAATTAACAAATCTAGCAGGATCAAATTCACCAAGTAAAGGACAAGCGGGATCTGGTAGTGGTGGTGGAACTCCACCGACAAATTATCATCCATCACCCAGTAAAGGACAGGCTGGTTCTGGTAGTGGTGGTGCAAACAATGGTGGCAACCCCCATTCTTCACCCAGTAAAGGACAAGCTGGATCTGGTAGTGGTGGTGCAAGCAATGGTGGCAAACCCAATTCACCCAGTAAAGGACAAGCTGGATCTGGTAGTGGATCTAAAGGAGATAATTTCACTGTTGAACGCAAATCTGATGGTATTGAAATTCGAGTTTCACCAAAAGCTGGAGAGATACTCAAAAATGCTTTACCTATCAAGAACCAAATACTTTCAGAATCTGCTACTAAAACACTGTTAAATTCCTTAAAACTACCTGGACTTTCTGAACACACAGCAAATAATTTAATCCGCGTTCTCAGAGAAATTTTCAAAACTACGCCTGTTCATCATAAACCTCATTCTTCTTTATTTGATTTGAAAAGAGGACAGTTAGTAGCCAGCGTTAAAGCGATGAAACCAGATACAACTGTCGCGGAGAAAGATACAGTAATTAAGATTGATCCTATCAAGTTAAATGAGGCAATTAATCTCTACAATCAAATTGTCACAGAAGCCGATGCAAAAACTCTGAAAAAACTCTCACAAAATTCTGATTTTGTAACTATTGGTCAGGCTTTACAAGAGTTGAGAACTGTTACCAAATAATGGTGGTAATGGGTAATTGGTAATTGGGAATAATAAACTATTCCCCATTTCCTATTGCCCATTCTAAATTCTAAATTCTAAATTCTAAATTCTAAATTCTAAATTCTAAATTCTAAATTCCCTATTCTCCTTCTTCAACTGTTACTACTTTTCCTCTAAAGACGAAATAATTGTAAATGTTGTAAAACAACATAATGGGAATCAAAAAGCCGATAAAGGTAATCATAAATACCATTGCACTGGGAGAGGATGCGGCTTGATAAATGGTAATTGTGGGGGGAATAATGTAAGGGAAGGCGATAAATCCTAAGCCGATAAATGTTAACAAAAAGATTAATACTGTGTACACAAATGGCACAACTTCCTGTTTACGGTTGAGACTTTGTAAGAGTAAACCAACCAGCAATATACCTAAAATGGGAATGAGAGTAAATATATAAACTTCTGGCTGATGAAATAATCTGGCTCTGGCATTTTCATAAACTATGGGTGTAGTGATGGTAATTAAAATCGCGCCTATTAAAGTAGTCCAAGCTGCTAGTTTGGCTGTTTTAAAATGCGTTTCCTGTAGTTTACCTTGGGTTTTTAAAATTAGGTAAGTTGAACCTATTAAAACATAACCTTGAACTAGGGTTAATGCTGTTAATAATGATTGTCCACTTAACCAGTCCCAAATTCCACCGATAAAATGACCATCTGTATCTACTTTTATTCCTGCTAAAACTCCTCCTAATGCGAATCCTTGAAATAATGCAGCGATAAAACTACCTACTCCAAAGGAAATATTCCAGAATTTTTTGTTGTCTGAATGTTCTCTAAATTCAAAAGAAACAGCCCGGAGAATTAAGCCGACTACCATCACCATTAATGGTAAGTAAAGGGCGCTTAAAATTGTGCCGTAAGCAACGGGAAAAGCTCCAAATAATGCCCCTGCCATTAATACTAACCAGGTTTCGTTGGCATCCCAAATGTTGCCTAAACTGGTCATTAATAGACTGCGACGCTGTTCACTGGATGAGGTTAAGGAGAGGATACCTACCCCTAAATCAAATCCATCTAGGAGAACGTACAAAAACAGAAATAATCCGAGAATTACAAACCAAACTTGTGGTAGAAAATGCAATAAAGCATCCATATAATTAGTTCCTATTTAATAAATAGATCCCCGACTTCTTTTATAATCATGTCTATAAATTTTGAATTAATTACAGAAGTCGGGGATCTGATCCCAATTACCAATTACCAATTACCAATCACCTATTACCTATTTTAATGTTTCTAAAGGACGACTATCAGGAATATGATCTACTGATTCTGTGGCGATGACTGTTTTAATTTCTGCACCGGGAATGGGTAAGTTGAAGTTTGGTCCTTGGCGGATGATTTTACTACCAAAATACATGGCAGCTACGAATAAAACACTGTACAGTATTCCAATGACTGAGAGGGAAAATAATACTTCTCCTGGTAGTAAATTGGAGGCTGCATCTGCGGTGCGAATTTTTCCGTAAACTGTCCAAGGTTGTCTACCAACACAACGTACTATCCAACCGGTTTCTATGGCTAAATAACCTAATGGTGCTGATAAAATCCAGGTTCTTAATAACCATTTTTGTTGGTGGATATTATCAGCTTTGAGTTTACCTCTTAACCATTGAATGGTTGTCCATAGCATGACACCTACTAGGAAAAAACCAATTCCTGCCATGATGCGGAAAGAATAGAATATTAAACTGATCATGGGTGGGCGGTTTTCTGGTTGCCATTCTTTGAGTCCTAATACTGGTTCAGATAGTTTTGATTTGAATTCTAAAATGTATCCTAAACCTTTGGGTATGGATATTTCTAAGTCATTTTTTTCAGCTTTGGGATTAGGAATTGCTAGAATATTCCAATTGGCAGATTCACCTGCGGGTATAGTTTCCCATTGTGCTTCTATGGCGGCTAGTTTGGTGGGTTGGTATTTATAAACTTGATCACCACTAGCATGGCCTATTAATACTTGGGCGGGGGCGATAAAGATGGCGATCGCCAGAATTATTTTCAATGATTTACTAAAAAACTCTTGATGGCGATTATTTAAAATGTACCAAGCACTAATTCCCCCAATTACAAATAATGAAGTTTCCAAAGTTGCAAAGAACATATGTAGGAAACTGTTAACCATGAAGGGATTTAATATTGCTTGGAAATAATCACTGACGATAAATTTACCATCAATGATTTCTCCACCGCTAGGAGTTTGAAACCAGGAGTTTGCTACTAATATCCAAAATGTGGAAAGGTTAGCACCAAAAGCTACACAAATGGTTGCAATGTAATGGATGACTGGGTTGACTCGCTCCCATCCAAACATCATGATACCCAGAAAAGAGGCTTCTAACATGAAGGCCATTGAACCTTCAAAACCGAGAATACTACCTAAAAAATCACCTACTGTTTCTGATAATGGGGCCCAGTTTGTGCCAAATTGAAAACCCATTGGTAAACCGGAAGCTACCCCAATTCCAAAGTTAAGTAAATACAGTTTTGACCAAAATCTGGCATGATGATAATAGGTGGGATTTTTAGTTTTTAGCCATAATCCTTCGACTACTATCAAGTATATTGACATTCCTGTGGTTAATACAGGCCAAATCATGTGGAAAATTGCGGTGAATGCAAATTGTATCCGTGATAATGCTACTGTATTGGATAAAATTTCCATACTGTTTTAGGAGTTTACGCAAAATGACTAAATTATGTATTTAGGATATACAGTAATATTTGTTTACATGAGATATTTCCAAAAGTTTTAACCTTTGAAATGTTTGACAAATTGTAATTTGCTGTATCTTACTTTTTTATTCATTTTTTTATTCCTATCTAAAGAATTTAGATGCAATATATATAGGCTGAGTTTTTGTTTGGTACAAATATGGGTAGGGGATGCTGTCCGCGAAGCGTGTCGTTAGGCATATAAGTCTCAAAACATTACAGGTGAAGGGTTTTAGACATTTTGATTTTCAAAAAGCGCAAGATTTTATGATGTGGGAACTCGAAAGCTGTTCGGTAGTTCGACACACTCTCACTGACTACTGATGCTTACGGCGAGGCCTTGCATTTACAACTGATCCTTCTTGTTCCCTATCTCCACAACAAGACTTTTATGGCTGACTCCATGCTCCGCTATCAGCAAACCCTACGTAAAGATATTGAGAAAATTTTTGATCTTTTTTGGAAAAATATGCAATTATATTGATAATTCCTCTCAATACAACTGAGAATTATTTTAGATAGTGATAAATTAATGATCGAAAATCATCTTGCCTCCTTACACCCAGGTCAAATCGCTACAATCTCCCACTTACGAGGTGAATCTGGACTACAGCAACGTCTTCTAGCAATGGGTTTCCGCTCTGGGAGACAAATTGTCATGTTACGGCGGGGATGGCTTTCTGGACCTCTTCATGTTCGCATTGGCACAACAGAAGTAATGTTACGTTGTCGGGAAGCTAGAGAAATAGAAGTTACAAATGTGAGCGCAGAAGCATGAGTATTAAACAGATTGCCGTTTTGGGAATGCCAAATACTGGCAAATCTACTTTTTTCAACCGTTTTACAGGTGCTAATGCTAGTATCGGCAACTGGCCGGGAATTACGGTAGATTTGATGATGGCAAAAATCAAACTGGGTGAAGCAGAAGCCGAGGTAGTAGATTTACCAGGAATTTACGATTTACGGGGTTTTTCGGAAGATGAAGCTGTAGTGCGGCGATTCTTGGAAAGTACCCCAGTTCACTTAGTTATAATAATTCTCAATACGACTCAAATTGATCGCCAGATTAGTCTAGCTTTACAACTCAAACATTTACATTTGCCGGCAGTGTTATTACTGAATATGGCAGATGAAGCCGCCAAGTTTGGGGTAAAAGTCGAAGCTGATAAAATAGCCAAGCATCTGGGAATACCAGTGTTACCCATGAGTGCTAAGTATGGTCATGGTTATGAGCAAGCAGTAATAGCGATCACCGACAGTCTGCAACAACAGGAAGATGCAATTACAGCAGATTCTTTAGAAAAATGTTTTGATTGCGATCGCCAAATTGCAGCAGAGATGAGAGATTTATTAGAGGATGCTGTAAACACTCCAGCACAGATTCAGGACAACTTAACAACACGCTTAGATAAAATTCTTTTACATCCAGTTTTTGGACTACCGCTGTTTTTTACGGCTATGTTTTTGATGTTCCAGGTAATATACACCTTGGGAACACCTGTACAAGAATTCTTAGGAAACAGCCTAGACTGGTTTCAAGGAATAGCATTAGAACCACTATTAGGCGGTTTACCACCATTTTTAAAAGGTTTCTTAATTGATGGTCTTTATGGAGGGATGGGAACAGTTGCAGCTTTTATCCCTGTCATCCTCTTATTTTTCTTCTGTATGGCCATTGTTGAAGATAGTGGATATTTATCACGCTCGGCATTTTTGATGGATGCTCTTATGGAACGACTGGGTTTAGATGGTCGTTCCTTTGTGATGTCGCTGATGGGTTTTGGTTGTAATGTTCCTGCAATTATGGGTACAAGAGTCATGCGTTCCCCTGGGTTGCGAATGCTTTCCATGCTCGTCATTCCCTTTTCTTTGTGTTCAGCGCGACTGAATGTGTTCATTTTCATGACCACAGCTTTATTTTCCGCCCAGATAGCGCCTGTAGTTTTATTTAGTTTGTATTTATTTAGTTTTATCGCTGCTATTTTGACAGCATTTTTGTTTAGAGGTAAATATCCCAATCAAGAACCATTAGTATTAGAATTACCACCTTATCGTTTTCCTACCATTAAACAAATGTGGTTACGTGCTTGGGGAGAAATTAAGCATTTTTTAAAGTGGTCAAATCGTTTTATTATTTTTGGAGTAGTAGCTATTTGGTTATTAAATAACTTGCCTTTTGGTGTCCCCACTGCTAGTTCCCAAACTTTATCAGGGATGATAGGCCAAGCTACACAACCATTATTAGCACCCATTGGAATTAATGCTCAATTAGCTGTGGCACTGATTTTTGGTTTTATTGCTAAGGAAATTGTTTTAGGTGGTTTAGCGGTGATTTATGGGAAGTCAGAAGGTGCAGATTTAATGGGCGCGATCGCCAATAACATAGACTGGGTACAGGCTTATAGTTTTATGTTATTCACTCTTCTTTATGTTCCTTGTCTGTCAACGGTTGCCGTCCTCAAAAGTGAATCTAAAAGTGGTAAGTTTGCCATGATATCAGTAGCTTGGTCTATTGGTTTAGCTTGGGTAACAAGTTTCATTTTTTATCAAGGTGCGAGATTTTTGGGATTTTAATGTTATGTGAATAAGTCATAAATCTGAAGGGGTGACAAGGAACTTGAAATGTAGGCAGGGTGTAGGGAAGATGAGGGATAAAATCAAATATGCTCTGGATGTGGTATAACAATCAGGCTTCAAAAATTAGGCTGTTTATACTTTTTTGATCTCCGATTCAGATTTTTTCAGAGGTAATTTTACCCACACCCCATACCCTACACCCTGTCCCCTATTTAGCTATCTTGTCACCCGGTAAGGTCATAAATACTTGAATATCTTGGCTCTAAATCGTTCTATAATTATTTCCTCTTGGGGCGATAAATCAGAAAATAAGATTTCATAGATCAATGGTAAACCCAAATCTAAATCTTCTAAAATTTTTCTCTGACTAAATACTTTATCTGGTGTTCCTTCTATGATCAATTTTCCTTGATCCATGACAAAAACCCAATCTGCCCAACGATAGACTAAATCTAAATCGTGGGTAGCCATTAGTAAAGTATTACCATGTTGATGAATTTTTTGGAGGGTTTTCATTAAGTTACGAGTATGTTTAATATCTAAATAGGCTGTGGGTTCATCTAACATTAAAAGTTGCGGTTTTAGTACCATGACATCGGCTATGGAAACTCGTTTTTTCTGTCCTAAACTAAGATGATGTACTGGTTTATTTGCTAAGTTAGTGAGTTCAAATTCAATTAATATTTGTTCTACGCGGGATTTAATTTCTGCTGTTGGTAAACCTAAATTACATAAACCATAGGAGATGTCTTCGGCAACGGTAGAGGCTACTATTTGTTGTTCGGGATCTTGAAAGATTAAACCAATATCTTGGCGAATTTGACTGAGTTCCTTACGGTTATAAATTAATGGTTTACCACACCATTTAATGATGCCAGAATTTGGTTTATACAAACCATTAGCTAATAAAAACATTGTGGTTTTACCACAGCCATTTTGACCAATTAATGCACATTTTTTCCCAGAGGGAATTTTCATACTCAAACCATTTAAGGTAGGTTGTTGTAAACCTGGATATGTGTAATATACTTGCTCAAATTCGAGTAAATATTCCTGCATTTTGGCAAATTTCTAATCCTATTAATAATATACAGCCACAAATTGCTTCCAGGATATAACGAGGAGATGGACGATAACAGCGGGGATGCCAAACTCTAAATTCACCGGCAAAACCTCTGGTTTTTAATCCTAAAGAAAATTGGCTATATTGTTGTAGAGTTCGCTGTAATAATTTTCCAATTAATAAGGCTAAACTTTTCATGCTAGTATGGCAATTTCGATAGCCACCACGGGAATTTTGTGATCTCCATAATTCATCTGCTGTTTTTAGGAGAATGAAGATAAACCGATACATGAGTAATAATAAATCGGTTAAAAGTGCTGGAAATTTCCAATCACGCAGAGTTTGTAAAATCTCTGGAAAGGGAACAGTCAACATGAGAAAATATAAGCAAGAAACAGAAGCTAAAGCTCTGGTTAAAATTTCCCATGCTTTCATGCTGCCACTATAACTAATGTAAAGATAGAAGTTGCCAAGATTAAACCCATATAATGAGTCTAATTGTACAGTGTGTAGATGAGCAATTGATACTCCATTTACTATGAGTGCCGGTAGACTTGTTAAACAAAAAACGAGGGTAAATAATAATAACCGCAGATAAACACCAACCGGAATTTTGGCATAAATTAAGATCCAAATTCCCATCCATAGTGCTGTACAAATTTGCACTACAGGATGGGTAAAAAGGGAAATCGTCAGGGTAGTGAATGCAAAAATGATTTTATGTTCCGGTGGTAATCCTCGCAGTTGATTAGTATAAGCTAAAGTATCTAATTTTAAACTCATTCTTTAGGTTGTTGGGAACGTCCTTTGTATAAACCAATTGCATAACCAACTACTCCCGCACCTATAGCAGCTTGAGAAGAAAATAATAGGCTTTCTATTTCTCCACTCGCTGGTTCAAAAACTGATGTAAACCAAGGTTTATAGTCTGGTTGGATTTCAGTAATAGCTTCTTCTGCTTCGCCATCTGCACCACCAAATTCTGCGTCACGGACAAATATTAAAGGTGCGATCGCTAAACCTACAACTGCTAAGATTAAAAACCAGTTATTCCAGCTTTTACTAGATTGATTCATTGCTGTGATTTCTTCCCTTGATTAATTGCAAAAGTTCCAATTCTTGAGGATTATATGATTGTAGCCAGTTCCATACTAATACAGTTAATAATCCTTCACTAATTGCTAAGGGTATTTGAGTAATTGCAAAAACTCCCGCGAATTTTGTAAATGAGGCGATAAATCCACCCACAGGTGCAGGGAAGGCTAAAGCAAGTTGAATAGAAGTGATTATGTAGGTAAGTAAATTCGCTGATGCTGCTGCTAAAAATATGGCGGTTTTTTGTTTACTACTTGCACCCATGATGAGGTTATAAATCCAATAAGCTGCAAAAGGTCCGGCGATCGCCATTGAAAAAGCATTTGCACCCAAAGTCGTTAAACCACCATGTGCCAATAATAAAGCCTGAAATAATAACACCAAGCTACCTAAAACTGTCATTGTCAACGGTCCAAATAGCACTGCTCCTAACCCCGTACCAGTAGGGTGAGAACAGCTACCAGTCACAGAAGGAATTTTTAACGCTGACAGCACAAAAGCAAAAGCACCAGCTAAACCTAACAACAATTTTAATTCTGGGTTAGCTTTGGTAATACGATTCAGACGTAGCAACCCTAAAACAAAAAATGGTAATGTCACCACCCACCAAAATATCGCCCATTCTATTGGTAAAAAACCTTCCATTATGTGCATAGCATAGGCAGGTTTAGGGAAACCAACTACTAAGTAAAAACTAACAACTCCCATTAGGATTAGACTAACTAACCCCTGTTTTTTTCTTGACATAATCTGTAACTCGCAGATATATATAAGCATCTTTTGATCGGCGGGCATCCTGACTTTTTATACTTAGATTCACAGTTGCGGTACAGTGCTGGATTTTCACCAAACTTTCCCCCTCACATCCAATGGCTGCTCCCCATCAGAACCGATCCCAGAAACATATCACATTATTCTGATATAGGCAACATTGGAGTTAGGGAACAGGGAACAGGGAACAGAGTAAAAAATTTTCATTCAACCAACAACTTTTCCAACCCTTGCTGTAAGTCAGATGTTAACTCAGCTACCGCTTGTCTCGCACCCACTCGGTTAGCTTTATAACTGGGATAACGTTCAGATACAGAAATAGGTTCACCAATGGTAATCTTCACTTTTTGTTTACCTAATTCGGGACGATGTAAAGGATTATTCCCTTTAATTTTATTCATCATATCCCACAATAATAAAGTCGTTTCACCAAATCTTTCTACAGTGGGATTATCCCGAATATATGTACCAGAAACTGCTACAAAACTTTCTACAAGTCTGATATGCCACATTCTAAAATAAGCCTCTTCAGCCACTCTATCCCCTAGTTTTTTCTCAATTACAGAAATGGATTTTATATCTTTAAAATCTTCCCGAAAAATATAATTCCATCCCGCTTGTTCTACCCTTCTACATCTATCATTCCAATTACCTCTAGAGGGTAAATCAAAATATTGCTCGGCAATAAATAAAGCCACATTCATCACAGCTTGCAAGCGATAAGCCAAAGATTCATTTCTATCTTGAATTTCACCGTTACTGATTTTTTCATCAGGTAAAGTTTGATGATAGAATTTTGAATAAAACTGCTCCATGATAGATAATAAATGTTCAGCTAAACTCAATAAACGCGGATAAATTATTGCCAAGTCAGTGCTATTATTTGTATTTTTTACCTTTAAACCACTAGCAGTTTCTAACTCAGTTAATAAGTTAGAAATAGCTTCCCAAGGTTCACCGATATAACTATATTTAATGCCAATAGGGATAATAAAAACCTGTTCATTTCTACCAGCTTTTTGTAAATCTTCCGCACACCAAAAACCCATTTGGGCAATCCCAGGTTCTAGGGGACTAATAATTTCTGATAACCCATTTGTAGCACCTTCGGGAGCAGCGGCCATGGGAAATTGACCATTAATAAATAAATCCCTAGCAGAACGTAAACCCGTCCAATCTGCTTTACCTCTTTGAATGGGAGTACCACCCAAATTAGCAGCTAACCAACCCACATATTTACCCGCCCATAAAGGAATACCCCGATCATAAATAAAATGGGCATGAATTGGGTATTGTAAATTGATATTTTGTTGTTTTGCAACTTGGGGTAAAAGTTGAGAAAACAAATAAGTCAAACAAAATGGATCATCAGTTTTTGGGTGACGAAAAGCCAACATTAAGCGAACTTTTCCAGTTTGAAATTGATGATAAAGTTTTGCTAATGTTTCTACATTTTCCGCTTCAATTGTGTTAATAGAAGTTTTCCATTTTAACCATTGAGGTAATAACAAATGGATGGCTGTTAATAACAGGGGGTTAAAAGCGGGGGGAATAAATTCTAGGGGTGGTTGTGCTGAGTACATAATCAGTTGTAAGTTATCATTCAGATCCCCGACTTCTTTGATAATTTTGTTAATGAATTGTTAAATTATGGTAGAAGTCGGGGATCTTATCAGTTATCAGTTATCATTCAGATCCCCGACTTCTTTGATAATTTTGTCAATAAATTGTTAAATTATGGTAGAAGTCGGGGATCTTATCAAGATTATCTAATTATAGTATAATATTTATAACATGATTATCCTTGTTAATTAATGTTAACTATTAACTGAATATGAACCTTGAAGAAATTACTAAAGGTAGCTTAATTACAGGCATTTTACCCAGTCATACCATCACTGTGATAGATGTGAAATGGTGTGGAACTAATATGATTGAATTAATTTATAAAGATGAAAATGGACGTTTAGGTACTGAATTAGTGGATCAAGAAACAGCCGCAAATTTAGAAATTGTTACTAAAAATCTACCTTGGAATTTTAACGCCGATGGTGATTTATTGCGGTTGGTTTCAGAAGCACAAAGAATTAAATTAGCGCATCTTTTTGATCCTCTTTTAGCTGTTCACACTTCCCTAGTTGAACCTTTACCCCATCAAATTACTGCTGTTTATGGGGAAATGATTCCCCGTCAACCTTTACGGTTTTTATTAGCAGATGATCCCGGTGCTGGTAAAACAATTATGGCGGGTTTATTAATGTCAGAATTGAAATTAAGGGGAGATTTACACCGCTGTTTAGTTATCTCTCCTGGTAGTTTAGCAGCACAATGGCAAGATGAATTAAGTAATAGGTTTCATTTAAACTTTGAAATTCTCACCAGTGAACGTTTAGAAGTTGCCAGAACTGGTAATGCTTTTGCGGAAATTCCGTTATTAATTGCGAGGTTAGATCAACTGAGTCGCAGTCAAGATTTACAATTCAAATTATCACAAACTGATTGGGATTTAATTATCTGTGATGAAGCTCATAAAATGTCAGCTTCTTTTTTTGGGGGTGAAATTCGAGAAACTAAACGTTATAAACTCGGTAAATTACTTTCTACCATTACCCGACATTTTTTATTGATGACTGCTACTCCTCACAATGGAAAAGAGGAGGATTTTCAGTTATTTATGGCATTATTAGATGGTGATAGATTTGAAGGTAAATTTCGGGATGGGGTTCATGTTTGTGATACTTCTGATTTAATGCGAAGATTGGTAAAAGAAGACTTATTCAAATTTGATGGGACAAAATTATTTCCTGAACGTCGCGCCTATACTGTAGACTATGAATTATCAGATTTGGAAGCTCATCTTTATCAACAAGTTACTGAATATGTGAGGGAAGAATTTAACCGCGCTGATGCTTTAGAAAATCAAGGACGTAAGGGTACTGTAGGTTTTGCTTTAACTATTTTACAACGTCGTTTAGCATCTTCTCCAGAAGCGATTTATCAATCTTTATCAAGAAGAAGAGAAAGATTACAAAAACGATTAAGGGAAGAAGAAATTAATAAGCGCAGTGTGGATTTTTTGGATAACTTTGATAGCACTATTAATGATTGGGAAAATATCACAGAATTTGAGGAAGAATTAACCAGTCAAGAACAAGAAAATGCTGAGGAAGAAGTAGTTGATCAAGCATCCGCAGCGCGAACAATTGCGGAATTACAAACGGAAATTTTGCAATTAGAGAAGTTAGAAAAAATTGCTTTACAAGTTAAACGCAGCGGTAGAGATAAAAAATGGGATGAACTTTCCCAACTGCTACAGAATCAGGCAGAATTATTTGATACTCGCGGTTATCGGAGAAAATTGGTAATATTTACAGAACATCGAGATACATTAAATTATCTGCAAGATCAGATTAGTAAACTGTTAGGAAAAACCGAAGCAATTGTCATTATTCATGGAGGAATGGGAAGGGAAGAAAGACGGAAATCAGAAGCAGCTTTTACCCAAAATCCTGATGTGCAAATTTTAATTGCTACGGATGCAGCAGGGGAGGGAATTAATTTACAAAGGGCGCATTTAATGGTAAACTATGATTTACCTTGGAATCCTAATAGATTAGAACAAAGATTTGGCAGGATTCACAGAATTGGCCAAACAGAAGTATGTCATTTATGGAATTTAGTCGCAAAATCTACCCGTGAGGGTGATGTTTATTTAGCATTATTGAAAAAGCTAGAAATTGAACAAAAAGCATTAGGTGGAAAGGTTTTTGATGTCTTAGGAAAAGCAATTGATGGTGTACAATTACGAGAGTTATTAATAGAAGCTATCCGTTATGGTGACTCTCCTGATGTGAAAGCAAGGTTAACGGAAGTAGTCGCAAAATCTTTAGATCATCAAAGGTTAGAACAATTATTATCAGAAAAAGTTTTAGCACGCAATACTTTAGATGTTTCTAGAGTACAAGAAATTCGTGCGGAAATGGAACGCGCAGAAGCTAGAAAAATTCAGCCCTATTTTGTCAGTGCTTTCTTTATTGAAGCATTGCAAAAATTAGGGGGAAGCATTAAACAACGGGAAGCAAACCGCTATGAAATTACCTATGTTCCCGCTGCAATTCGTAACCGGGGACGGGTTTTTGGGATGGGAGATGTAATTTTAAATCGCTATGAACGGGTATGTTTTGATAAGAAATTAATTAGTATTTCTGGTAAAGCAACCGCAGCTTTTTTATGTCCTGGACATCCTTTGTTAGATACTACCATTGCTGTAATTTTAGAACGTTATCGTCATGTTTTAAAGGAAGGAAGTATTTTAATTGCGGAAAATGATCCAGGTGTAGAAATGCGAGCTTTGGTTTATTTAGAACATTCCATACAGGATGCAAGAACGGATATTAATGGTAATCGTCGGGTGATTTCTCGCAGAATGCAATATGTAGAAATATCTGAATCAGGAGATGTGAAAAATGCGGGTTATGCACCTTATTTAGATTATCAACCTATTGGGGAAGATGAGCGAAAATTAATAGAACCAATGTTAACAAATTCCTGGTTATTAGATGATTTAGAAGGTAAAGCTAGGGATTATGCCATATCTCAGATTGTCCCCCAACATTTACAGGAAGTCAAGGTACATAAGTTAGAATTAGTTACTAAAATTATGGGAGCGGTAAAAGATAGATTAATTAAAGAAATCAATTATTGGGATTATCGCGCTACGGATTTAGAAATGCAAGAACAAGCGGGAAAAGTTAACGCTAAAATCAATTCCACTAAAGCGAGAATGAGAGCGGATGAATTACAAGCAAGAATGGAAAAAAGACTCACAGAATTAGAACAAGAAAAACGTTTATCTCCCCTTCCTCCGGTGGTTATTGGTGGTGCGTTAATTGTTCCTTTTGGTTTATTACAACGCTTACAAGGTATCCCTGAATCGCAAATTGATATTTTTGCGAAGGAGAGAAAAAGAATTGAACAAATAGCGATGTTAGCAGTAATGGAAAATGAAAGAAAGTTAGGTTATGATCCTCAAGATGTGAGTAATAATAAATGTGGGTATGATATAGAATCAATTACGGAAAATGGGAGGTTGAGATTTATTGAAGTGAAGGGGAGAATTGCAGGTGCTACTACTGTAACTATTACCAAAAATGAGATTATTACAGGTTTGAATAAACCGGATAATTTTATTTTAGCTTTGGTACAGGTAGATGGGGATAATGCTACTATTTGTTATGTGAAACAACCTTTTTCTAGAGAACCTGATTTTGGTGTCAATAGTGTTAATTATAATTGGTATGATTTATGGAATAAGGGGGTAATAGTTGATAGTTGATGATTTTTTTGTCTGAATCAGGATGTCCAGGATTTTAGGATGTACAGGATGTATGTGTTTTATTGTCTATAAATATATGAATTTTTTTGTCTGAATCAGGATGTCCAGGATTTTAGGATGTACAGGATGTATGTGTTTTATTGTCTATAAATATATGAATTTGAGGATGAATAGAAAGGTGATATAATTTTGATTGTTAATTTTGATTGTTAATTTTGATTGTTAATTTTAAAATTACAATCAAACATTCACAAACAATCTATCAACAACATCCTGTAAATCCTATAATCCTGGAAATCCTGATATGGCTACGCCACGCTTCGCTATCAGACAAATAACAATATCAAACATTCACAAACAATCTATCAACAACA
>RDXV01000285.1 GCA_004292695.1 Nostocales cyanobacterium
GACAGTGGACAGTGGACAGTGAACAGTAAACAGTGATAACTGATAACTGATAACTGATAACTGATAACTGATAACTGATAACTGATAACTGATAACTGAATTTATGACTATAATCTTTCTTCCTGACATACAAGCGACACAGCAATTAGGTATAACTTTGGGAAAAAACCTCACATCTGGAACTGTAATTTTATTATCAGGTGACTTGGGTGCTGGTAAAACTACCTTAGTCCAGGGTATTGGTAAGGGTTTGGGTATTACAGATTCTATCCTTAGTCCTACTTTTACCTTGATCAATGAATACACAGAAGGGCGTATTCCCCTTTATCACCTGGACTTGTATCGCTTAGAACCCAATGAAGTCAACGGACTGAATTTAGAAAGTTACTGGGAAGGAATAGAAGTAGAACCGGGAATAGTTGCCATTGAGTGGGCGGAACGAATGCCTTATTTACCAGATAGCTATGTGAAAATTTATCTATCTCATGGTGAAAATGGCACTCGTCAAGGGGAATTTTTACCTGTAAATTGTCAACTAAATTTTTTAGACAACTTTGAGATATGGCTTGCTGAATAAAAGTAAAACCAAGTTAAATCAAAGGTTTGAGACTGTTTAAGGTAAAAAAAGAGCAAGGTTTGGAATCGTATCAACGGAAATTCCTTGCACAATATTAAAGTTGACACCAAGAAAAAATACAAAAAACTCCTTGATATTCTTGATCTCCTGACTCCTTGTTCTCCTTAGATAAACTGTAAAGCTTGTCCCCGTACTTGGGTATTTACCTTTCCTTTGTCATAGACAACTTCACCGCCCACAATGGTAGTCACAGGCCAACCAGTTAAATTCCAACCTTCAAAGGAACTCCAACCACATTTAGTTAACATTTCTTCATTTCTTACGGGTTTGTAATTATCTAAATCTACTAAAACTAAATCCGCATCATAACCGGGAGTAATTTCTCCTTTGTTGGGGATACCATAAGCTGTAGCTACAGCTTTAGACATCCAGTTAACCACCTGGGCAACTGTACATTTTCCCTCCATCGCAGCGGTTAACATCAACGGTAAAGAAGTTTCCACACCAGGCATTCCCGAAGGAGTATTAGGGTAGGTTTTGCCCTTTTCCTCCAACGTGTGAGGGGCATGATCCGTAGCAATAAAATCAATTACACCATCCCGTAAAGCTTGCCAAAGTACCTCATTATCATGGGGCGATCGCAACGGAGGGTTCATCTGTGCTAAAGTCCCAATAGTCTTATAGGCATCAGTATTTAACATCAAATGTTGTGGTGTCACCTCCGCAGTCACCCAACTAGGCTTATCCACCCTTAATAACTCCGCCTCTTCCGCAGTTGATAAATGCAGAATATGTAATCTTCTTTGATATTTTTTAGAAAGTTTTAGAGCCAATTGAGTCGCTAACAACGCCGCTGTATTATCCTGAATTTGGGAATGTATCGCCGGATCACTAATACCTGCAAACTCCTGTCTACGTTGTTTAATTCTTTCCTGATCCTCAGCATGAACAGCAATTAAACGACTACCATGAGCAAAAATATTTTCTAGCGTTGTTTCTTGGTCTACCAACAAATCACCGTGCATAGACCCCATAAAAATTTTAATCCCTGAAGTCGGCTGCACAGAAAGTAAATCCTGTAAATTATCCGCAGTCGCGCCAATAAAAAAGCCATAATTAACCACACACTTACTAGCAGCCCGCTGTAACTTATCATCCAAAGCCGCCTGGTTAGTAGTCAAAGGTTTTGTATTCGGCATTTCCAGAAAAGAAGTCACACCCCCCTTAGCACAAGCACAACTAGCGGTAAATAAATCTTCCTTATGTTCTAACCCAGGTTCACGAAAATGTACCTGTGGATCAATTACTCCAGGCAACAAAGTTAAACCCTGTGCGTCAATTTCTGGGGATGATGTGGCATTGGGGATAGTTGAGGCCACCTCAGCTATTTTACCCCCTTGGATCAGCACATCCCCCACCATAAACTCACCATTGGGTAAAACCAGACGTGCTTGACAAATTAGTAAACTATTTGTATATGACATAATTCAGTTATCAGTTATCAGTTATCAGTTATCAGGAGTCAAAAGTCAGGAGTCAGGAGGTATGGAAGTTATCATCAGTAACTACTTTCTTCAGATCCTTGTTTCTGATTCCTAGCTATTCTGTTTAAAACCAATTGTAATCTTACTCAGGAAAAGACCAATATCTAGTTAAGATAGTAAATAATTTCTCTCTTATTTCTTCTCAAATCAGTTCAGTGCTTGTCTCTTACTCTAAAATTTAAGTAATTTCATGCAAAATCAAGTGTCTGATAAAAACTCTAGTCAACAACCTGATAATTCTTGGTTTGTCGAACTAAGTAAAACTATTATCCTCAGTATTTTTCTGGCTTTGGGAATTCGTACCTTTGTTGCTGAAGCACGTTGGATTCCTACTGGATCTATGGAACCCACATTACACGGAGTCCAAGATCAGTGGAAAGCGGACAAAATCATCATTGATAAGGTGAAGTATAAATTTGCTGATCCTCAAAGGGGCGATATTGTGGTGTTTTCTCCCACAGAAGAACTCAAGAAAGAACAGTACAACGATGCTTTTATTAAAAGAATTATCGGTTTGCCAGGGGAAAAAATAGAGATTAAAGATGGCAAAGTCTATATTAATGACCAAGTTCTCCCAGAAAATCAATATTTAGATGCTTCTGTACAAACATCTGTAGAGGTGTGTACATCAGGAAATCAACCCCCTTTCCTCTCTCAGCCAGAAACCATACCACCTAATTCCTATTTAGTTTTAGGTGACAATCGTGGTAGTAGTTATGACGGACGCTGTTGGGGTTTAGTACCCAGGGAAAATATTATTGGTCGTGCTGTTATTCGTTTTTGGCCACTTAATAAAGTTGGTGGTCTTGATAAATCTCCTTTATATCCACCTACAAATTAATTGAATATATGGGACTGGGGACAGTTGACAGTTGACAGGGGACAGTTGACAGTTGACAGGTGACAATTGACAGTTGACAGTTGACAGGTGACAGGTGACAGGTGACAGGTGACAGTAAAGAGTTCATCTATTCCCTATTCCCTATTCCCTATTCCCTATTCCCTATTCCCTATTCCCTAT
>RDXV01000286.1 GCA_004292695.1 Nostocales cyanobacterium
ATGCCTTTTTTCACTGTATATGTCTGTTTTTATGCTAACTTTGATTTTTCATATCCGTAATTTACCTCTGGGACAGTTTGGGGTGCGGAATGTGGGATTTAGATGAAATACCATCAGGTTCGATTGGTATGGGGTTAATTGAGTTAATTATCAGTCAAGAAAACCAAGCACCGGAAATAGTGAAGAACTTGATGTCAAGAACAGAAATAGAAATTAGCAATGATTCAGAAAGAGAAGGTATCATAGATTTATTGGAAACTGTGTTGTTGTCTAAGTTTTCTCAATTAAGTAGACAGGAGATAGAAGCGATGTTTTTGGTTAATGATATTCAACAAACTAAGGTTTATCAGGAAGCGAAGTTAGAAGGAAAGTTGGAAGGTAGACAAGAAGGTAGACAAGAAGGTAAACAAGAAGGTAAACAAGAAGGTAAACAAGAAGGAGAGAAAAACTTACTACTACGTCAGTTATCAAAGAGGTTTGGAAAATTGAAATATAGTCAAATTCAAACTATTAATAAATTGACAATAGAGCAATTAGAAGACTTGGGAGAAGCATTGTTAGATTTTGACAATGTTAATAATTTAGATGAGTGGTTGAAATCTCATACCTAAATTTAGGTTGGTAAACCTGCCACTTTTAATAAATCCAAACCTTTCTCAAATATTTCATCAATGGGCAACATTTCGCAATTTGTAGTCATAAATCTATGGTCTTTTGTTGCCCTAATTATTGAACCATCATCTAAACAATATTCATATAATTCTTGTACACCTCGATGATGCCATTGGGCTATAGGTTGAGTGTAAATATTACCATTTTGATCTACACTAAAAACACTACATTCTATCTGCTTTTCTACTATTTCACCAATGGGTAAAAATCCATATTCTACTGTTAAAATTTCGGTTTCATAACTTAAACAATATTCGGCAAATTTCAACATATCCGCAAATAGACTTTCAGCTACTTGGGGTTTTACACCGTTTTTTGCTGCACCATCTATAAAATTTTGCTTTTGTTTTTCCATTTCTGCGACTTTCTTTTTACCCATTGCTCGTCGCAGTAAATCAGCTTGTCCTAAAGAATATCCTGCCATATCTTGAGCAATTTTCATAATTTGCTCTTGATAGACCATAATTCCGTAGGTTTCATTTAATATCGGTTGTAGAATTTGTGAGTCATAATCTATTGCTTCTCTTCCATGTTTACGGTTAATGAATTTAGGAATTAATCCCGCATCCAATGGTCCAGGACGATACAATGCTAAAATCGAAGAAATATCTTCAATGTTGGAAGGTTTTAAATCTCTAACTATTTGTTTCATTCCTGAAGATTCTAATTGAAATACTCCTTCTAAATCTCCAGATTCTAATAAAGCATAAGTTTGAGCAACATCTTTAGGTAAGGTGCTGTGTTCACCTTTGGCTAATATTTTTTGTGATTTTCTTTCCTGGTTGGTAATTTCATCAGGATCAACTTTATAGCCTTTACTTTGTTCAATTAAATCTAGGGTTTTTTGAATTAAGGTCAGGTTTCTTAATCCTAAAAAGTCCATTTTTAATAATCCCAGTGATTCTAAATCTTCCATAAAATACTGGGTAATTACTGAACCATCATTATTGCGTTGTAAAGGGACAATTTCATCTAATGGTTCTGCGGAAATAACTACGCCGGCTGCATGAACACCAAAGGTTTTGTTTGTTCCTTCTATTCGCATGGCCATGTCAACCCAGTGACGGACTGTGGGATCACTATCATATCTGGCTTTAAATTCCGGTTCTGGGGTTTCGTCAGAAATCATGACTTTTAATTTTGTTGGTTTACCCCGAACTACCGGAATCATTTTTGCCATTTTGTCAGATTCACTGTAGGGAATATCTAATACTCTGGCGACATCTTTTAATACGGCTTTTGATGTGAGTCTGTTAAATGTAATAATTTGGGCAACTCGATCTGTACCATATTTTCTAGTTACATAATCAATTACCTGATCTCGTTTTTCAATACAAAAGTCTGTATCAATATCAGGCATTGATTTACGTTCTGGGTTTAAAAATCTTTCAAATAATAAGCCATGATGAACGGGATCTATGTTGGTAATTCGCATGGCGTAAGCAACTAAAGAACCAGCCGCAGAACCACGCCCTGGACCGACGGGAATGTTGTTATCTCTGGCAAATTTGATGTAATCCCAAACTACTAAAAAGTAGGTAGAGAATCCCATTGTTTGCAACATTTTTAGTTCATATTCCAATCTTTCTTTGTAGACTTGATCTACTTCGCTGCGGGATTTACGATTTAATCTTTCTAATAATCCTTGCCATGCTACTTCTTCGGCGTAGGTGTCGGCAGTGTGGCCAGAGGGAATCTCAGGAGTGGGGATTTTTGGCTCATCCATAATATGATATGGTTCAACTTTATCCGCTACTTCTACTGTGGTGGCTATGGCTTCTGCGATGACATCATCGGGTAAATGATCTCTAAATAATAATTTCATTTCTGCGGCTGATTTAAGATATTCTGTGCCGCTGTATCTCATTCTGTTATCTTCTGTAATTAGTTTGCCGGTTTGAATACAAAGTAAGGCATCATGGGCTTCAACGTCATAACAAGAAATATAATGGGAGTCGTTGGTGGCGACAAATTTAATCCCTAATTCACGGGCAATTTTGACAATTTCTACGTTAACTATTCTGTCTTCTTGTGAACCGTGATCTTGTATTTCTAAATAAAAATCATCTCCAAATACTTCTTTATACCATTTGGCAACTTTTCTGGCTGCGTCTGGGCGATTACTTAATATAGCTTGGGGTATTTCTCCCCCTAAACAAGCACTGGTGATAATTAAGCCTTCTTTATATTGTTGGAGTAAATCTTTGTTAATACAAGGACGGGAAAAAATGCCTTTTCCTTGCACACCTTGGAGATGGGAAATTGTGGTTAGTTTAACTAAGTTTTTATAACCTTTGGTATTTTTAGCTAAGACAACTTGATGATATTTAGGGCGACGTTCTTGTTTTTCAATGTCGCCATTTATGATGTACATTTCGTTGCCAATTATTGGCTTAATGGTTTTACTACGACAAATTTTAATTAATTCTACAGCACCATACATGACACCATGATCTGTGAGGGCGAT
>RDXV01000017.1 GCA_004292695.1 Nostocales cyanobacterium
CAACTGTCAACTGTCAACTGTCAACTGTCAACTGTCAACTGTCAACTGTCAACTGTCAACTGTCAACTGTCAACTGTCAACTGTCAACTGTCAACTGTCTTCAACGTGTACCGCTACCATAACTACTATCTGGTGCGCCATAGTTGGGGGGAATGTAAACATTGTGATCTTCTTGATTTTCTTCTTTTAAATTTTCATGGACTAATGAATCACTTTTCATATCTCTTAAAATATTAAGTCTCTCAATACTGATTCTTGAATCTGCTATTGTGGGAATTAACATCAAAATAGCAAGTACAGACAAGATCACAAAACTTGTAATTCTTATTTTTGTATCTATTGACCTTAGTACATTGAATAGCATATACTTTGATTCCAAGAATTTACTAATCTTATTAGTCTAGTGATTACAATTCAATATCAAAGAATTTCTTATTTAAAGCATATCTAATACATAGGGTTTGCTGAAAAAGTCTGTTCGTTGAGGCTCTTAATAGGGAATAGGGAATAGGGAATAAGGAATAGTTTGAGCTATCTGTCATCCCCAAATTTTTGGATTTCTCAGCCCCAAGATGCACAATTTTTCAGGTTTAACCTTCAAATATCTTGCACTTTATTTCTTCGTGTTCAGCCTCAAACCTTTGATTTATCAGGGTTTTGGGTTTATATGGCTAACGCCACGCTATCAGCAAGCCCTACATATCCAGTGGATATTATCCTGTTTACAGTTATAATATTCCAACTATTTAAAGCATATTTCAGATTAAAAACTTATCTTTGCTTCAATTTTGAATATTTACTGGATTTACTCCTACACTCTCAATGCTCAATTGATTTTGATATGACTTAGTTTAGTTATCATCTGAAAGTAGCTGTTTTATTTGTTTTTTAACCTTAACTTAATTTTTAAGCTATTCAATTAGGGATTTTCTCAATCAAAAAATATAAACATTTATAAAAAATGATAATCAGTAATATAACTTTTTATTTAATGAATAAAGAATTTACGTACCTTAATAAAAGTTAATTTACATAGGGGTTGCTGAGAAATTCTTTTCGTTGAGGCTCTTAATAGGGAATAGGGAATAGGGAATAGGGAATAGGGAGAATAGGGAATAGTTTCAGCAACCCCTAAATAATGTCGGTTAACGTCTCAAAATAGCTTGGTGAGAAAGTCAGAATTAACCATAACCAAGACTACTGACTGTGACGGGTTTGGAGTTTAAAACTTGTTGATAAAGTTCTTGTAATCGAGTTACATTATCATTGAGAGTGTACCGTTCTAAAACACGATTTCTGGCTTTGTGACCTAAAAGAGTAGTTAATTCGGGATGATCTCTAAACAAAGGTAAAAGGGTACGTAATTGAGAAGTCACAGCTTTAGTATTGATAACTACTCCCGCACCTTTTTCTAACACTTCTCCATCAGCACCGACATCAGTAGCTAAACAAGCTAAACCGCAGGACATAGCTTCTAATAAAGATAAAGATAAACCCTCAACTAAAGAGGGTAAAATAAATACATCTGCACCTCTTAAAATTTCTATTCTGCGTTCTTCACTAGCTACAAAACCTAACCAAATAATGCCATATTCTTCGCCATAAAATGGTTCTAGGGTAGACCTTAATATACCGTCACCAACTATTAATAATTTGCTGTTTTCTCCCATATTTGACTGTTTCCAGGCTTTGAGTAGAGATTCTACATTTTTTTCGGGAGCTATACGGCCTTGGTAAACAAACAAACGTTCTGCTTTAAATTCTTTTTTGATATTAGAAGTCCCTGGAGAATATTTAACAGTGTCAACTCCGTTAGGAATTACAGCTATTTTTTCCTCTCTGACTCCCATTTTAGCTAATAATTCTTTTTGAATTTGGGAAAAAATAATTACTTGATGATAATTATCTAAAAAAGGTGCATATAACTGATAAGCTAAAATTTGAGTACCAGAAATTAATTTTGCTCCTTTACCTGCAAAAGCAGTATGAAAAGTAGCAACCAGTGGTAAATTTAATTCTTCACAAATTTCTGGGAGAGCAAAATCTAAAGTTGATAGAGTTAAAGAAGCATGAACAATATCAGGTTTGATTTCCCGCAGAGAATCAGTTAAAACCCTAGTAGCTTTTAATGTAGGAATTGTGTAAACTTGAGACTTATAGAGAAAAGGTAAGGAAACTTCTTTGCAGTTAGGCCATTTATCTGATTCTGATTCTTCTTGGGCAAAGTGCAGAAAACTAACTTCGTGTCCCCTATCTAATAATCTATTTGTAATTTCTCTTCCGTAGGTGACATTACCGCAAAAAGGTGTTTTTTTTCCAATCCAGGCTATACGCATTCTTTAATTATTTGTGAAGAAAAGCTGGTTTATATTGAAGAATTCAGGAGTCAGAAGTCAGGAGTCAGAAGTCAGGAGTCAGAATATTAGATCAATCATTTTCTAGATAAACTTAAATAAGCCGACTACTGAACATTGATCACTGAATACTAACGTTTATATTTTTATAGTTAGCTGTTTTGATACTGTTATACTTGCTGATTATTTATTATCACTTATTTTTACCAGATTTTATTGGTAATTTAGTGATAGAAAACCAAACTCAATAGGAATTGATGATGGTTTTATTTTAGAGTTTGATAAGTTGTGAATTCATACAGTAGTTTTGTGGTAAATGAGGTACAAATTTACATCAAAAAACCTTACATGAAAAGGATTTTAAAGCTGATAGCTGACCGCTGATAGCTGAAAGCTACTGTAAAATAATTACAACTTAAATGAGGATCATCTTAATGTGATCCACAGCAAGTATTCCCTGAATTTTGGCTGGTCTAAGTTTAGCATGAAAACTAATGCCGTATTCAATTATTGATGATCTCTGGGGTGGTAAGTAAGTTGGCACAAAAAACTGATATATATTACAAGATGTAAAATTGCTAAAAGTCTCTTTCATCTTGCCTTTTGCCTTTTGCCTTTTGCCTTGCCACAAGGATAAATTTTAACGCCCACCTACTTAACTACTCATGGGAATTATACCAGGTGAGGATACCTACCAAGAAGATAATGAGAGCTAACCCCAAGAATACTGATTTTAAACCAATAAAGGTTTCGGCTAAACCTGCTAATGCCAGGGGTAGGGAGAGAGCGATATTAACAACATTATTCTGTAGTCCAAATACTTTACCGCGCATTTCTGGGGGTGTTTCGGTTTGGATGGCGGTTTGCATGGGGATACCAACTAATGCACCAAAAACGCCGACTAGGGTAATGAGGGGTAAGACTAACCAGAGTTGGGTATTGAAGAAGGAGATACAGACTAATGATGCGGCCATACCCAAACAACCACAGAAACTAAGTTGTCTGTAGGTAAAACGTTGACCAAATTGACCAAGAATTGCTGCACCTACGGCGATACCGACACCTGCGGAGGCGAGTAAAAAGCCAAATTGGGATGCTTTCAAGTTGGGGATAATTTCTGCCATGCGTACTGCAAGGACAGTTAAAGCGGCGAAGATAGAAAATAAGATAGTTAGTTGTAATAGGGCGTTACGAACACGTTTGTTTTCTTTGAGGTAGCGTAACCCATCGCGGAGATCGGCAAATACATGAGGAAACTCTGTTTCTGGGGGGTGGGGTTTTTCGTTGGTTCTGAGTAAAAGGAGAATAATACCGGCGATCCCGTAACTACCACCAACTAAAATTTCTTTACCAAACCCATTATTACCACCTAATGTTGCCCAAATATTATCAGCTAAAACTAAAACAGGTTCTCCCACTGCAAAACCGACAATTACCGAGGCCATCATTGTGGTTGTGTAGAGAGAATTGGCTGATAGTAAATGTTGTTCTGGGACTATTAAAGGAATTGCTGCTTGTTCTGCGGGGGCAAAAAATTGGGTGAGTGTGGAAACTAAAAAAGTTACCAATAAAATCATTAAAAAACCTACAGGTAAAACTCCTACAGGTTGCCAGTCATGGGTTAACCATAACAGAAAGGGAATGACTAAAACTAAAATACCACGCCAAATATTTGATGCTACTAATACAGCTTTTTTTGACCATCTATCTACAAATACACCGGCTAGTGAACCAAACAAAACAGCGGGAATTGTAAAGATCATCATTAGGGCTGATACCCAACCACTAATACTTTGCCCACTATGTTGAAATTCACTGTTAATCAAAGCAATCATTAATACTAAATATACTTTATCTGCTAATTGACAAAAAATTTGTCCTCCCCATAAAGCGATAAAGTTGGGATTTTTTAAAACTGGGAAAAATCCGGTTGTTTGTTCTGATTCTGATCGCTCATTTCCATCTGAACCTGAACCATTATTTGCGGATATTTTTGGTTTGTCTATTTGTAAATTCTCCTGTGGGTGATCTTTTTTTCCATTGACATCATGACCGTTCGAGAATTGCTCTGGGTTAGATGTTTTGGATATTTGGCGATCGCTTGGGGATGTTTCTGAGTGACTATTTTGGCTAGATTTACCGTGAGCAACAGAGCGTAAATGACTAGGTGTTTTAGTTTCTGAAGCTCGATGTTTGTTTTTAGCTTGGCTGGGTGATGGGGACTGGTTTTTTCTATCTAAATCAGACGATTGCATCATGGTTCGCGGCAAAATAAGAATCAATCAAAGTGGCAGAACGAATAGGGCGACCCAGATGATACTGAGTGTACTGGCGCAAAATTTGCTCGACTGTCAACCAGCCAGAATTTGCAGCTGCTTCTATTTGCATTATCTCTGGTTGGGACAAATATTGGAGCATTTCTAGTTCTTTTCCTGCTAACCGACGGGAGATTTTGGGCAGGTCTTGGAGGTGAAAAACCGTTTCATAGTCTGGGTTTGAGGATTTTTCACTCTCGGAAGAATTGAGGAGTGCTTGTTTTTGCTGTTCTCTGTTTTTTCTCAACTCTTCCCAGGTTTGTAAACACACTGCTCCACCTGCGGTAATGCTAAAACCTACTTGCGAGTTAGGGTTATTGAGGTCTGGAGACAGTGGACGTTGGCTTAAACAGCAAAATTGCACTTGGGGGGCTATTCCTGCTAAGGCTAACAGGTGAAATACGCCCTGGGCTAATTGGGCAATTACATTAGCACCTTTGGGTAATGCTTCTAAACGTTTTAGATGCTCATTGAGCAATTCATAGAGTTCTTCTTGGGGATGCTCGCTTAAAGCTTGACATAATACGATTTCTGCTAAATATTGACTGGCTGCTAATTTTCCCAAGTCTTTGGTTAAACCGGGATAGGTTTTGATAGTTTCAGCTTGGGATATTCTATCCAGTCCTTGTTTACCTGGTTGTGATGACTTGCCTTGAGAAAGGAGTAATTCATTCACTACAAACATTCCACTTCTACCGCCCAGGCTGGAATTGTGCTTTCTTGAACCAGAGGCGATCGCCCGAATTAGCCCAAATTCCTTGGTTAATATGGTAATTATTTTATCGTTTTCTCCTAGCGCCTGGCTTTTAAGATTAATTCCTGTAGCTTGGTAAGTTTTAGTCATTAGTCATTAGTCATTAGTCATTAGTTATTAGTCATTAGTCATTAGTTGTTTATTCTCCCCCTGCCTCCCCTGCTCCCCCTGCCTCCCCTGCCTCCCCTGCCTCCCCTGCTTCCCCTGCTCCCCCTGCCTCCCCACCTCCCCATCACCCCACCTCCCCATCACCCCCTTCCGGGCGATCGCGTTGTCTGAGTAACTCTATTCCCCTGGATGTACCTAACCGAGTTGCACCAGCCATAATTAAATTTAAAGCATCTTCATGGGTACGAATTCCTCCAGATGCTTTAATTCCTACTCTATCTTTAGCTATTTCCTTCAAAAAACGCACATCCTCAACTGTCGCGCCTCCATTCCAACCTGTACTGGTTTTCAAAAAAGCAGCGCCCGCATCCATCGCTAGTTCTGCTGATAGTTTTTTCTCCGCATCTGTCAACAAACTTGTTTCTAAAATGACTTTGACAGGTATTCCCGTTTCCTCGCAAATTGTGGCCATTTCTCGGTGTAATTCTTCTGTTTTACCAGCTTTTAACCAACCTAAATTAATTACCACATCTAACTCCTGCGCTCCATTTTCCACCGCTTCCTGCGCCTCGTATAGCTTCACTGCTGAAGTTGTACTACCAGTAGGAAAACCGATCACCGTACAAACCTTGGGGTTTTTGTTGTGCAGCAGTTCCACAGCTTGTTTAACATAACAAGGATGAATACAAACCGCTGCAAAATTAAATCTATATGCCTCTTCACACCATCGCTCAATCTGCTCCGGGGTAGTAGTGGGTAGGAGCAGAGAATGATCGATAAATGGCGCAATATCAATATTGGGATAGTCTGCTGCCATTGTTTATCTTACCAATTAGGGATGATTAACCTTTACAAAAAATTAAGATGTTCCATTTCTATTAAATCACAGAGAGCAGCTTTCAGCGTTTAGCTTTTTTAACCCATCTTGTCAACTACCATCGAATTATTTCTAGATAAAATATAAAATTATCTGCCATTTGCTATCTGCGTTCATCTGCATTTAATTATAGCTTTAGAAATAGTGTTTAGGATATCAATTAATCATAAAACTCTCACCACAAAAGGGTTTTACTTCTGACTCCTGACTCCTGACTCCTGACTCCTGACTCCTGCTATATTACCTAAATCTTCAAAAATTCTAATATACTTTGAGCTAAAGATCGAGCAGCTAAATAAGGTACACCATTACCCACAGTTTTAAACATATTAGTTAAAGACATATTTTCTGGTAAGATAAAACCAGACGGTAAAGATTGAATTGCCAAAGCTTCCGCTACAGAAATACGGCGAACTTTATAAGGATGTAAATGTACCTCATTATTACCATAACAAGCTGTGGGAGAATAACGCCATCTGTGTAATCTTTTAAAAGATTTCCGAGAATCATCACCTTCATCAATACTAGCAAATTTTGTGATCCCTGCTCTGGGTTGAAAGTAATGTTTTCCATTGGGATGATGAACCACATTATTTCTTAAAAACCAATATTCAACAGTTAATTCTTGCGGAATATGATCAGGACAATTAGTAAAACTATTTTCTTTAAATGGTTCAGTTTTTATCCAAGGAAAATCAAAAACTTGACTTTTATCATATTTAATAAACTGACTCCAAGGAAAATTAAAATTATTTAATTCTAATATTTTTATTTCCTGAACTTTCAAAAAATCGCTTTTAAAACCTATTAAAATAATTCTCTCTCTATCCTGTGGTACACCATATTCAATAGAATTAATTAACCTTTCTGTTAAAATATAACCATTTTCTTGTAATCGCTGTTTCAAAGATTCATAAAATAACCGATGTTTTGTAGTTCTCCATAAACCTTTGACATTTTCAAATAAAAAGAAATCAGGTAAATTTTGACAAATTAATTCAACATAAGCTGACGAAAGTTGCCCATTTTCACCTAAATGACCTCTATTTTTACCACCAATAGAAAAATCAGGACAAGGTGGTCCACCAATAAACCCTATAATATTATTTTGTGTATTATTTTGATGGTTTTGTTTGCGAGCGTCTTTAATCAATTCCTGTAATTTTTGAGCAGAATTTCCATTAATTAACTTACCGACATCTGCATCTTCTCCTTGATGATATCCATATTCAGGTTCTGGTAATTTCAACATTTCCCGTGCATAGCGATAAGCAGACATAAACGGTGGAAATATTTCATTAACATAGGCAATTTTATAACCTGTAGTTTCAAAACCCAAATCTAAAAAACCTGCACCAGAGAAAAAAGAAAAAATAGTAGGATATTGAATCATAATATTAAAATTATTAACTCGTGTAACTCGTTCCCAGTCTCCGTTTAACTCGTTTTAACTCGTTCCCAGTCTCCGACTGGGAATGCTAGATAGAGGTTCTACCTCAACTATACAACTAAATAAAGGCAGAGCCTTTAATTATTCATTCCCACACAGAGTGTGGGAACGAGAAAAAAAAACTGTCACCTGTAACCTGTCACCTATCACCTATCACCTATCCTAATTACTCTTGCGCTCCTGCTTGTCTTAAAATCTGGGCTGTTGTACGATAATTATTAAATTCGGCAATCATTAACGCTGTATAACCACCTTGATTTTTTAAGTTTACATCTGCACCAGCTTTAATTAACATTTCTACCGCTTGAGTATAACCCTCAGCAGCAGCATACATTAATACTGTTGCACCTGCGGAGTCTTGATAATTTACATCTGCATTTTTCCCTATTAAAAGTTGAAATATCTGGGGATGATTATTCACTAAGGCTTTAACTAATGGTGTTTTACCATCGTCTGCTAAAATATTAACATCGGCATTATTTTCTAATAAAATTTTCACTGTTTCAGTATGTCCTTGAGATACTGCTAAGGTAAGTGCAACTTCTCCGAAATTCTTTTTATTTTGATCTGCTCCTGCATTTAATAAAGCTGCTACAATTTCACTATATCCTTGATATGCTGCTATTAATAAAGGTGTGTCTCCTAAGTAATTTCTGATTTCTAGATTTACACCTCTTTGAATTAAAATTTTGACTGTTTCTAAATAGTTTTCTACGACTGCAAAATGTAAAGCGGTTTCTCCATCTTTGTCTTGATGATTAATTTCTGCACCCGCATCTAATAAGACTGCAACTATGTTACTATGTCCTGCGGCCGCTGCTGCTAATAGTGCTGTACTTTTGTCTGGGTTTTTGATGTTGGGATTGGCATTGTGTAACAATAATGTTTGCACTATATCTAAGTATCCCAAGTCTGCGGCCATCATTAAGGGTGTTTCCCCTTCTGTATCTAAGGTATTGACAATTGGACTGTGTTGTAGTATCGCGTTGACTATGGCTGTTGCACCTTGTTTGATAGCAATTTTTAAAGCGGTGTCGTTATCTTGATCTGTGGTGCTTGCATCAGCACCAGCATTTAATAATATTTGTACAACTTCTAAATTACCTTTTTGCACTGCTGCCATTAATGCGGTGCTACCATCTTCATTAACTGCGTCAATATCCGCACCTCTAGCAATTAATAATTTCACAATGTCTACTTGGTTATTACTTGCGGCTAACATTAACGCTGTTAAACCGTAGATTTTTCGAGGTAAGTTGATATTAGCACCATGTTCTAGGAGTAAACGCGCTATTTCTGTATATCCCAAATTAGCAGCAAACATTAAAGCTGTTGTACCATTATCATCGCATTCATCTACATTTACACCAGTCCTCAGTAATTCACCAACACGTTTAACATCGCCACTTTTAGAAAAGTTTAATAATAAACCAATATTATTTAAGTTCATAGATGCAAGTTTCTGTTTTTGGAGATCAAAAAGGCTAAACCTTGGTAAATAACTGCTATTGAATAGCTATAAACCAATAGATACTATAGATTTAGCTATGGGGAATTACCCTGGGCATTACAAAACTTTACATTTTGTCTTCATTTAGGGGAATTGACAGTGTTGATGTAAAAAGGCAATTTTCCTGATTTATAGGCAGATAGGGGCGACTTGTAATGTTAAATTGTCCAAAGTGCCTATTAAATTCTTTAAAGTTATGTAGCCTTTTACTTACAGCCCATCAACCACTGCGGTAAACTATGCCTTGATTATGATTCTTTTCCAGAGAAGAATACCCGAAAGGAGCAGTTTTTTCAATGTCTCATACCGTAAAAATCTACGATACCTGCATCGGTTGCACCCAATGTGTACGCGCTTGTCCTACAGACGTTCTAGAAATGGTGCCTTGGGATGGCTGTAAAGCTGCTCAAGTTGCTTCTTCTCCTCGTACAGAAGACTGCGTAGGCTGCAAACGTTGTGAAACAGCTTGCCCCACAGACTTTTTGAGCATCCGCGTTTATTTGGGTGCTGAAACAACTCGCAGCATGGGTCTAGCATACTAAATCACTGAGAATTTACAATACTCAGTAAAATAGTGCTGAAAACTGGGCAAAGAAGAAGCAAGAAATCTATCAACTAACACGATTCTTGCTATTCCTCTCAGTTTTCAGCACTTAATTTTAGGGAATAGGGAATAGGGAATAGGTAACGGAGGAAGCAGGGGAGCAGGGAGCAGGGAGCAGGGGGAGGTTATTGGTGTTTTTCTCAATTACCGATTACCAATTACCAATTACCAATTACCAATTACCCGATTTGATATAATTACCGCTTTATGGTGATAACTGATAACTGGTAACTGATAACTGATAATTGGAGTGGTATAAAAAATGTGCGGAATTGTTGGATATATAGGAACTCAAGCGGCGACGGATATTTTGTTATCTGGACTGGAAAAGTTAGAGTATAGAGGTTATGATTCTGCGGGTATTGCTACTATATGGGAAGGTGATATTAATTGCGTTAGAGCTAAGGGTAAATTACTAAATTTGCGTTCTAAATTGGAACAAGTAGAAAACCCGGCTCAAATTGGGATCGGTCATACTCGTTGGGCGACTCATGGTAAACCTGAAGAATATAATGCCCATCCCCATCTTGATACGGCTTTGCGGATAGCTGTTGTGCAAAATGGGATTATTGAAAATTACCGCGAACTACGGGAGCATTTAAAAAGTTTAGGTCATGAATTTCGTTCAGATACAGATACAGAAGTGATTCCCCATCTCATCGCTGAATGTTTAAAGCATATTTCTAAAGATAGTACATCTGGCTCTGTGTTTTTAGATGCGGTTTTGGCGGCTGTGGATAAGTTAGAAGGGGCTTATGCTGTAGCTGCTATTTCTGCTGATTTTCCTGATGAGTTGATTGTAATTCGTCAACAAGCACCGTTAGTGATTGGCTTTGGTCAAGGTGAGTTTTTCTGCGCTTCGGATACCCCGGCAATTGTTCCCTATACCCGCGCTGTATTGCCCCTAGAAAATGGGGAAATTGCCCGTTTGACTCCGTTGGGGGTTGAGGTGTACAACTTTGCTGGACATCGTTTAAAGAAGCATCCCCGCACCCTGAATTGGAATCCCATTATGGTGGAAAAGCAGGGATTTAAACATTTTATGCTCAAGGAAATTTATGAGCAACCGGGGGTAGTTAGAGCCTGTTTAGACGCTTATTTTCCCTCTGGCGGAGAAACACCTGTCACCCTGAATTTACCAGAGGAAGTTTACGCAGATTTAGAACAAATTCAAATTGTGGCTTGTGGTACAAGTTGGCACGCAGCTTTAGTTGGTAAGTATTTATTAGAACAATTAGCAGAAATTCCCACTCAAGTACAGTATGCTTCTGAATTTCGCTATGCACCTACACCTTTAACGGCTAATACTTTAACTATTGGGGTGACTCAATCAGGTGAAACTGCGGATACTTTGGCAGCTTTGAGTATGGAAAAAGACCGCAGACAAGGTAAGGTAGATAAGTACAAAGCGCGACTTTTGGGAATTACTAACCGCCCGGAAAGCACTCTGGGGCAAATGGTGGGTAATATTATTAATACTCATGGGGGGATTGAAATTGGCGTTGCGGCGACTAAAACTTTTATCGCTCAGTTGATGGCGTTTTATGGTTTGGCTTTAGATTTAGCTTATCGTCGGGGAACAATTACTGATGATAGGTTAACAGAAATTATTGATGGTTTAAGACAGTTACCCGCAGAAATTGAAGCTATTTTGGAGACGCAGGAAAAGTATATTGAACAGTTGGTACATGAGTTTACGGAAACAAAAGATTTCATTTTTGTAGGTAGGGGAATTAATTTTCCCATTGCTTTGGAAGGTGCTTTGAAGTTAAAGGAAATTAGTTATATTCATGCGGAAGGTTATCCTGCTGGTGAGATGAAACATGGACCAATTGCATTGTTAGATAGTAAAGTTCCGGTAGTTGCTATTGCTATGCCTGGTAGTGTTTATGAAAAGGTAATTTCTAATGCCCAGGAAGCTAAGGCGAGAGATTCACGGTTAATTGGTGTAACATCTGTTAATGATGGGGAAGCTGCGGAAATATTTAATGATTTAATTCCTGTTAGTGATGTGGAGGAAATTTTGTCTCCTATTTTAACAGTGATTCCGTTGCAATTGTTGGCTTATCATATTGCGGCTAGAAAGGGTTTAGATGTGGATCAGCCTCGTAATTTGGCGAAGTCGGTAACGGTGGAATAGTGCATATTTTGTAGGGTGGAAATAATCAAAAAGTTGTACAATTCTCATAGGGGTTAATTGAGTTATTATCCTTATGAGTTTTTTTCTTTTCAGCAATAGGTGAGGTTGTATAGAATATAGAAAATCATCTATTGTTTAAAAACATGAGGTAGGAATATGAGTGAAAGTGAAACTGTAAAATCAAAATCTTTAAATCTCAAATTAGTAAATACTCTAATTCAAATTATTCGTTCTCTTTCTCAAGAAGAACGCCAAATATTGACAGAAGAGTTATTTTTTGAAAGTACCGAACCATCAAATCAAGAATTAATGCAGCTTGCAGAAAGAGGAGGAGCTTTTGATTTCTTGCATGATGAACCAGATATTTATACATTAGAAGATGGAGAACCTATTTAATGTCTATCAAAAAAGGAGATGTAATTTTAGCACCTTTCCCATTTACTGATTTAAGTGAAACTAAATTACGTCCTGCTGTGGTGCTGTGGGTTAGTTCTACAGGGAGTAATAATATTGTTATTTGTTTTATCTCTTCTCAAAATTTAACCAATTTAAAGCCCGAAGAATTTTTGATTAGAGATTCTGATCTAGAGTTTATTAATACAGGTTTAAAAGTTAGTTCTAAGGTGATTGTATCTCGAATTGTCACCATAGATAAAAATTTAATTACTCGTCGTCTTGGTAATTTAGGAAGTGAGCAAATGCAAGATTTGAATACTTGCTTAATGCAAACTTTTCAATTATAAAAACGCAGATGTCAATATGGGTTAAATGTGGATTAAACTCGTAATTTGGCGAAGTCGGTAACGGTGGAATAACTCAGTGATTACGCTTATAAGTCTTGTAAAGAAATATGACAAATACCTTGTCCAGTAAATAAATGTATGTAATCATCATCACAGAATATTTACTGGCTTTGTCAAAGATATTATGAAATCTTACAAAATATTGGCATTAGGAGCTTCAGGAGCAGGAAAGACAGTATTTCTAGCTAGTTTATATAAAGAATTATCCACACAGGGTAAATATGGTTTTTATGTAGATGTAGAAAACCAACATCAAAAAAAGAAACTCAATCAAATTTATACCAAAATTATTACAGGAGAAACCTGGCCACCTGGAACAATACGCAGTGAATTTTCAGAATGGAAATTTACTTGTAAAGTTAAGAATGAAGACTTAAATGATTATCCTGCTTGTGACTTTACCTATTATGATTATTGTGGTGGCAGATTAACAGATACTTCTTATTATGATGAAGAATTTGATACTTTAGTTAGACAAGCAGATAGTCTATTAGGTTTGTTAGATGGACAGAAAATATATGGAATTTTAAATGAAACAAATAATTTGCTAAGTCAGACTTTCTTGACAGTTGACTTACCAAGTATTATTAAACAAATGCAAAAATCAACTGTTCCTGTTCATTTTATTATTACAAAATGGGATTTATTATCACAGAAATTCACTTTAAACCAAGTTATTGATTATTTGATGAAATGCGATGATTTTCAGGAACTAATTACCCAAAGAAACCAAATAGAATCACCTGTAAGATTGATTCCTGTAAGTTCCATAGGTGCAAAATTTGCCCAATTAAAACCGGATGGAAGTATGAAAAAATTTTCCGGTGCAATTCCCCAACCTTATTATACAGAAGTTCCCATTGCTTGTGTATTTCCTGATGGATTGAAAGCCAGAATTAATCATATTAAGAAAAAACAACAAGAACTGGATAAAGATAAGAATAAAGATAATTCTTTTGGTATATTTTTTGATATTTTTAACAACATAAGGCCTTTATTTGGAATAGCAGATGAATATCTTTTTCCTTTTTTACCACCTCAGTATCAATTAGCTAAATCTCTGTTCTATAAATTAGCCCCCATTATTACACAGATTGCCAATAAACAATATGAAGAAATGCAGAAACGCACAGAAGAACTAAATCGGAAACAACAGGAATCTTTAAAACAAGTAAAAGATGAAGAAACTGCATTAACTCACGCGGTTGATAGTTTTCTTTATATTCAAAGTTATCTGAATACTGATTATCCTGAATCTGATTTATCCAATATTTTAGTATAGTATAGATCCCCGACTTCTTCAAAATTTATCATTCCAGGAACTACCCAAATGAAAACTTACAACATTCTCACATTAGGATTATCTGGTGCTGGTAAAACTGTATATTTAGCAAGTCTTTTTAAACAACTTTCCACCCAAGGAGAACAAGGTTTTTTTCTAGAAATTAAAGAAAATATTGCTAGACAAAAATTAAATCAATATTATACAGAAATAATTACAGGTGAAAGTTGGCCGGAAGCAACCAGAAGAGGAGAAATAAAAGAATGGGTTTTTGATTGTTGTGTAAAAACTCAAGACTTAAATAAATATTCTGTTTGTCAGTTTGTTTATAAAGATTATAGTGGAGCATTATTATCAGAATTAGCAGCAGATGAAACCTCAGAACTGAATTTTCCTTTTGAAGAAGCAGTTAAAGAAGCAGATGCAGTTTTAGCAATATTAGATGGACAAAAATTATTTCAATTCATGCAAAATCCTGGACATCCATCAGTTCAGTATTGGACACTAACAGAATTACCTACTCTTTTACATTTAATCCAAAATTGCGGTAAACAACCAGTTCATTTTATCATTAGTAAGTGGGATTTAATCGAAAATCATGGAGGATGGAATTTAACCAATATTATTGATAGCCTCCGTAATAAAGTACCAGAATTTGATAATGTAGTCTTACCTAGATTAAAAGCAAAATGTCCGATGAGAATAATTCCGGTAAGTTCTTTAGGAATGAAATTTGCTAGATTGGAAGGTAATGAAATGAAAAAGATTTCTGGAGCAATACCACAACCATATCAAGTAGAAATTCCTTTTGCTTGTGTGCTAATAGATGGTTTAACCGCCCAAATGGAAGAAATTAAGAAAAAACAAGCAGAAACTCAAAATCGCTCCACAGAAGTTAAACCAAAATTTAGTCTATTTGATCAAGTCAATCAGGTTTTATCAGGTACGGTTTACTCTTTATTTGCTAATACAGTGAATACTTTATTACCGGAAAAGTATCAATTTAATAATGATATAATTCAGACAATTCTTGATACCACTAAACAAACTGCTAAATCAGTAGAAAATCACGTTAATCAAACTCGACAAGAGAAAGAAAAAGCTGAAGAAGCAGCTAGAAAAGAGCAAGAAAAACTAAATCGTCAAAAACAGGAAGATTTGCAAAAAGTGGATGATGAAGTAAAAGCATTTAATTATGTAGTTAAAAGATTTCTGGATTTAGTCAAGATATTAGATCAACCACAAAATGATCGTTCTGATTTACGAGATTATCCTTATTATAAGGTATTACTAGAACAAAAACAAAAATAATCAATCTACAAACTTATCATTACAAACTAATCACGGATAAAAAACGGATAAAACAATGATCAAATATCAAGCATGGCCATTTTTAGTGAGTCGTAATCTTTATGTAGATTATCGTACCATTGTCGCACCTGATTTTATTTGCAGTGCTAAAATTGCTAATTTATTAGCTCAAGCAGCAGATGGTGAGATTATACCAGAAAATACAGTTTATTTAAGAAAAATATTAAATTCACAAGTGGGGAATTTAACTTTAGTTTTTCGAGTATTTCACCCCACTAAAGCTGATATTCAACAAGGAGATATAAAAGAAAAAATCAAAGATGGTTTTGGTAGAGAAATTTGTTTTATTGAAGGTTTAGTTATTAGGGAAGAGTTAGAATATATTAACATCGTATCGGCAAATTTTGAATTTATTCATCATCAGGTATTACCCGCATATCAAGAATTTTGGCACATTAATCAACCTGTTCCTGCTGTAGAATCAATTGCTTTTGAATTAGAGAATGAATCAGATCACAATAGTTTTAATATAATTAATTTATCACCATTAATTTTAAAAAAATCTCTGCCTACAATTCAGGGTAAAATTATTAAAGTTAAAGATAAAGATTGTCAGCATCAGGTTAGTTGTATTGATTTTAGTGCAGATAGTAAATATTTAGCAATTAGAACTGAAAATCAAGATTTATATTTATGGGATTTAGCAAAGGATCAATATAATAAACTTTATGCTCCCAAACATAAAGATTTTATGAGTGAAGTTTCATTTAATCCTCTTAAAAATCAATATATAGCTATGGGGTGTTATTCTCATCCTCGTCTTAACCAACCCACTCCTAAAAATTATGTGTTATTATTTGATTTATCAAGTAATAATTATAAAGAATTAACATATTTTTGGCAACAGGAACTAGGAGAAAAATTTTCTTTAAAAACAGTTAATTTTAGTCCTAATGGACTTTATTTAGCATCAGCAACTCAACAAGGAAAGTTATTAATTTGGCAGGAACAAGATAATTATGAAAAAGCAGAAGTTTTAAATATTCATAATGGTTATCCTATTAATTGTTTAATTTTTACTCCTGATAGTAAAACAGTTATTTGTGGTGTAAATCAAGATAATCAAGGATATATTACATTATATACTGTACCCTCTCATATTCAATCTTTAAATTATATTCATTGTTTATCTTTGATTAATAAATTAGCTATTAGTCCAGATGGAAAATATTTAGCTGTTGCTGGTAATTCTGGGTTTGAATTATGGGATTTTGCAACTCAAAACCGTCTTTATTCTCAAGTTTGTGATCATCCTTTAACTGCAATTAATTTTAACTCAACAGGAGAAATAATTATTTGGGGAGATATTCAAGGTAAATTAACTGTGTTTGATATTCAGAGAAAAATTGTCATATCTGAGTATCCAGATATTCATAATGATGCAATTACAGCTATTGTATTTAATCCTCGAATATCTCAACAATTTGCCACATCTGGACTAGATCAAAAAGTTAAGTTTTGGCAGTTAAATTAATATAATCTTTCAGTAACCACACATAATCTTAAAAATACTAATTTGTACTATAAATGACTCGTTTTATCCATGACGAATTTGCCAAACAATATCTCACAGAACTCTTAACACCCTATGGTGAAGTAGAAACCAGTAAAGATATTACCTCAGAATCTCGGCAAATTGATGTATTATTTACTCCTAATTCCCCATCTCCCGATAGAATAGAATCACTAGGACTGCTGGGGAAAATGGCGAATTATGCCATATTTGAGCCATTCCGTAATCCTGTTACCATCAGTGAAATCCGCAGTTGTATTAATAAATTATTTGACATTGTTGCTGATATAGAACGGCAAGCAAAACGCAATAATGAGCGAATAAATGAAGATCAATTACCCTTTTTGTGGATTTTTACCCCCACAGCATCATTAAATATCCTATCAGGCTTTAATGCTAGTTTGGATCAAAATCAATGGGGTGAAGGAGTTTATTTTTGCGGAACATCTTTCAAAACCGCTATTATTGTCATTCATCAACTACCTAGTACACCAGAAACACTGTTTTTAAGAATTTTAGGTAGGGGAAAGGTACAAAGACAAGCTGTGGAAGAATTGGAAGCATTATTAGCAAATAGTTCTTCTCTGTCCAATGTTGTACAATTGGTACATGATCTAATTGCTATTTTATCAGCACGCAAACAACAACAACAAGATATTGATCAAGATGATCAGGAGTTGATCATGAAATTATCACAAATCTATCAAGAACAATTAGAAGAGATTAAAAAACAAGAACGACAAGAAGGACGACAAGAAGGACGACAAGAAGGACGACAAGAAGGACGACAAGAAGGAGAATTAATAGGAATTGATAGAGGTGTTCAAACAGAACGCCGTGCTATGGTAGAAAGTATTCTAGAGGTACGTTTTGGTCAGATTGATGCAGAGTTAGCAACAATAATTGATCAGGTAATTGCTATGGGTAGGGAGGAATTTACTCCTTTGCTTTTACAGTTATCTCGTCAGGAATTACTAGCTCAATTCCCTCACCCTTAGCTTAAAAACCCCCGTTATTACTATTAACAATAACGGGAATTAACCAATATTTAACAATTCACTACAATTCACTTTTCCTATCTAGAAGCAACCTGTGGTTCTGACCAGATGGTGTTATTTCTTTCCCCAAAGGTAACAGCTTGATCATCTTCGGTAGTAATATTTACACCAGTACCATCACTAGCAACTTGTACCAAAGGCCAGTCATCTGCACCTAACTCACCAGAACGGAACAACACATTATCAGGTTGTTGCTTACTCCAACCTAACAGGATGGAAATTTTTTCATGATCATGATCATCTCCTGTTTGTGTTGGTGCTACGGTTCTGGTTTGATTATTCTTGCGATCCCACACCACAGCATGATCATTTACATCAGCAGTGTTGAAAATACTAACAAACTTTCTCGCTAAAAAGCGATCGCCTGTTTTAGACCAACTCACAGGAACTAAAACCCCGATCTTTCCTTCCTGATCTGTTTCTGTGGACATCCCAGAAGCTAACAACGGATCTCTTACTTCCGCAGTTTTAGACATCACCCGCAGTCTTTTTGTTTGTCTATCTTCCAAAAACAACAAACTCGAAACTCTGCTATTGTGCATTTCTGGTCTTACTTCCAGTTCTACCCGGCTATAAACTGCATATCTACCATCAGGAGACACTATAGGTATACTGCGGTAGTGACGAATTCCAGAACCCCCTTTTCCACCTATCACTTCTTGAGTTGTCACGATCCATTTCCAAGGTATAGGATGGGGACTACCCATCGGATCATCTGGAACTGTGTCTGCTTGCTCTCTTGGTTCTTCTACAGGTACTTCTTTAATTTCAGCAGGTTGTATTTTTCTAATATTTGCACTACTAGCAACTAAGTTATTGCCCCTATTTGCTAAAGCTTGTTTTTTTGCTGCTCTCAGTTTTTGAATTAATTCAGCAGTTTCTTGTTTAACAGGAATTTTTGTTGCTTTTTTCTCTCCAACTATGACTAAGTTATTTTCAACAACTATTTTTTTAGTATCATGCTGATCTTCCCCAACTACCCCTGAATCAATTTCATTAATGTGATCCTCTCTTCCAACTCTGTTTTTTTGCAACGCTGGGGTGTTTGATGGTGTTACAGGTTCAATTTTTACTTGGGAAGTAATTACTTTATTTAACTTTAAATTCTGATCCTCAACAATAGCTGCTACTGATGATTTAGAATCTGATTTGCTAAATCCTAAATTAGTTTTTTCTTCCTTAATTTGTGATTGTTTAGCTACACTAGAGTGAATTGATACCCCAATTACAGGAGCAACTAGCATCACAGCGATAACGTACTTAGAAAATGGTTGTACGCGAAACCATCCTGACAGCAAAAGGGATTTTAGCATGGGTGGACTCTCTAAGGGGCAGTTGCTATGTGAGGTGCATTGTTTATGCAAAAAGGAGGAAAAGCTACAGTTATATATATAACAACAAACTAGGAGTTATGACTATATAATCTCACTAAATTTTGCATCACTTTACAAAACTTTTGTACATATTTCTCTTACCTTGACTATCTCTTAAGTTAGTTAAATTTTTGATAAGTTTTTACAGTAGTAAATACATAAACATCTAAATATCTAAATACTTAAATACCTACACTCTACTGCTTCCCATCAATAAATTTCAGTAAATTCATTCTCCTGGCAGTTTAGTCTTGAGAAGATACTAATGTAATTTTTTCACCTATAAACACTTATAAACATGATCTCTGTTAAAATATCTTCCACAGAAAAACACTGCTTTTGTTCAGGTGAAACTACCAATGATTCGGTTTTACACTACAGTCAAAACTATAAACCTTGTCTGTCTGTTCTACTAAAATTGACTGATTCTTTTACAAAGGTTGCTACTATAATTTGGCATCAACTAGATTTTCTAATTGCAATCTAATCGAAATATTTCTGACTCCCCCACTACATAGTCATCATTTCCGTTTTTCGACAGCCATCCGTGATTGTAAACTACTTTTACCAGTTCCCAAAAACCCTGGAAAACTGGGTTTACGTCTTGAATTCGAGACAGCTAATCATTTTGGGAGCAGTTAGCGATCGCCAAATTACTTTTATTGCTATGTCACCTCATTCACCCAAACTATAGATACACAGGTCAATCACAAAAAACATGACATTGATTGTGATGCACAAGTGCTAAAAAACCAGTTTAAATGAATTTCTAACAAGCCAGGTGACTATCGCTTAAACCGTCTCTGAAAGAGACAAACCTATATATACTAGCGAGTAAAAGATAAATTCTATACAGACTCTACCTTAACTACTGGCTAAAGTATTGTATTTAGTTGATGAACTTTTTTTTGCACCATTAAAAAATAGTTTATCATCAAATAGCAAAATTTAATATCCTCCTGAAAAAAATAATCTAGGTTTTTTTCCTTTTTATCGTCACTGAGTGGTTTACCGGCTATTAGTTGTCAGTGATTCCTGACCAAATTACCATTAACTTTAATAACTAATCTTCTGTCAATCGTCAATAATGAAAATTGTATTTTTTGGTACTCCCCAATTTGCTGTCCCTACCCTGGAAAAATTAATAAATGACTCAAAATACCAGGTTTTAGGAGTCGTTACCCAACCGGATAAACGCAGAGGCAGAGGGAATAAACTAATACCTTCCCCCGTAAAAACACTAGCTGTTAACCATAATCTCCCAGTTTGGCAAGCAAACCGTATCAAAAAAGATACAGACACATTAAACCAACTACAAGAACTACAAGCAGATGTATTTGTAGTTGTTGCCTATGGGCAAATTCTCTCACAGAAAATCTTAAATATGCCCAAACTTGGCTGTATTAACGTACATGGTTCAATTTTACCAGAATATCGAGGTGCTGCGCCTATTCAATGGTGTATTCATAACGGTGAAACAGAAACTGGTATTACAACTATGTTAATGGATGTGGGCATGGACACAGGTGATATGCTACTAAAAGCAACAACACCCATTAATTTATTAGATAACGCCCAAGAATTAGGAGATAGATTAGCTGTAATTGGTGCAGACTTATTATTAGAAACTTTGAATAAATTAGAAAACCAAGAAATTAAACCCACCCCCCAAGATAACTCTTTAGCAACCTACGCATCATTAATTCAAAAAGAAGATTACAATATAGACTGGACAAAAACAGCTATAGAAATACACAATCAAATTAGAGGCTTTTACCCCAACTGTGTCACCACATTCCGTCAGCAACAACTAAAAATTACTGCCACCGTACCCTTAGATCCTGCATACATTCAAGCATTACCCGTAGAGACACAAGACAAAATCAATAAAATACCTGATTTGTCAACCGCAAGCCATCAACCTGGAGAAGTTGTCAATATTACTAAAGGAATCGGTGCAATAGTACAAACAGGATCAGGTTTATTGTGGTTAAGAGAAGTCCAACCCACAGGTAAAAAACTTCAGTCAGGATGGGACTTTGTAAATGGTACTCGTTTAACAGTGGGGGAGGTAATGGGTAATGGGTAGTTGGTGATTGGTGATTGGTGATTGGTGATTGGTAAAATTATGACTTACTCCTGATCGTTCTGAGTCCCAGAATTTTCATAAAAATGACAAGACTCACAGGGACCAGAAGGGTTAACAGCACAGCGGATAATTTCAGAATGAGCATTGTAATCACAACTAGCATCACCAATTACCCAACGTCCAGCTACTAAACTTTTTTCTGAAGGTCTTTGAGCTTTTTGTACATAAATAGCAATTTTATGTAAGTGGTAGCGTCCCGCTTTGAATTGATACCTATGACGACGCTCTAACACTGCATAGGTTTTACCTTCAACATCAAGATAATTACCTGGTTGGGGTGTCCAATCAAGGATTAATTTACCGAGAGATTGACGTGGGTTTGTTAAAATTACCTCAGTAGCTAAAGACTCTGACTGCATAATCAGTTGATGTTATGTGATTTACGTCTTTAAAGATGGTATCGCAATGAATAGGGAACAGGGAACAGGTGACAGGTGACAGTTGACAGTTGACAGTTGACAGGTGACAGGTGACAGTTGACAGGTGACAGGTGACAGGTGACAGGTGACAGTAAAGAGTTCATCTATTCCCTATTCCCTATTCCCTATTCCCTATTCCCTTCTTCAACTGATAACTGTTCTTAACCTATCGTTAACCAAATAAAAATCTTGTTAGATTCTACACTCTGTTACTAAACTAATTTGTTAAATTGTTAGTTCGTGGGTGAAACATAGAGGTCAGAAATGGGTGTTGAGTCAACTACCAATGAGATGGTGAAAATGCCTAATAATGGTAATGGTCATAAGTCAGAGTTGAAAAACTTAAAACAGAAAAAATTGCTACCTCCTAGCAGTCCATCAGGAGAACTAGCAAAGACTTGGAAAATAGAAGACAGTGAAGACCTGTACCGTATTGAAGGTTGGGGTAAACCTTATTTTTCCATTAACGCTGCGGGTCATGTGACCGTTTCCCCCAAAGGTGATCGGGGGGGTTCTCTTGATTTATTTGAATTAGTTAATGCTTTAAAACAGCGTAACTTAGGCTTACCCTTGTTAATTCGCTTCTCTGATATTTTAGAAGATCGCATAGAACGTTTAAATGCTTGTTTTGCTAAGGCGATCGCCCGTTATAACTATCCCGGTGTTTATCGTGGTGTTTTCCCCGTCAAATGTAACCAGGAAAGGCACTTAATTGAAGATTTGGTGCGATTTGGCAAACCTCATCAATTTGGGCTAGAAGCCGGTTCTAAGCCGGAATTAATGATTGCTCTGGCCTTGTTAGATACCCCCGGAGCATTTTTAATTTGCAATGGTTACAAAGACCGAGAATACATTGAAACCGCAATGTTAGCCCAAAGACTGGGACAAACCCCAATTATTGTTTTAGAACAAATTGAAGAAGTAGATTTAGTCATTGCTGCTAACCGTCAATTGGGGATAAAACCCATAGTGGGAGTCAGAGCTAAATTAAGTACCCAAGGCATGGGAAGATGGGGAACATCCACAGGCGATCGCGCTAAATTTGGCCTCACCATCCCCGAAATTGCCGAAGCAGTAGAAAAGCTCAAAGAAGCTAACTTATTAGACTCTTTGCAACTATTACACTTCCATATTGGCTCACAAATTTCCGCCATTAACGTCATCAAAGATGCCATCCAAGAAGCCAGCCGCATCTATGTAGAATTAGCTATGTTAGGTGCGGACATGAAATATTTGGATGTGGGAGGAGGCTTAGGTGTAGATTATGACGGCTCACAAACCAACTTTTACGCCTCCAAAAACTACAATATGCAGAACTATGCAAATGATATTGTAGCTGAATTAAAAGATACCTGTGCAGAACATCAAATCACCGTACCAACACTGATCAGTGAAAGTGGTCGGGCGATCGCCTCCCATCAATCAGTTTTAATCTTTGATGTACTCAGCACCAGTGAAATTCCCCTAGACAACCCAGAACCCCCAGAAGAGGGAGAATCACCAATTATCAGGTACTTGTGGGAAACCTACCAATCTATTAACCAAGAGAATTTCCAAGAGTTTTACCACGACGCGGCACAGTTCAAAGAAGAAGCCATCAGCCGTTTCAACTTAGGAATATTACGCCTCAAGGAACGAGCAAAAGCCGAACGTCTTTACTGGGCTTGTTGTAAGAAAATTCTCGACATCACCAGACAACAGGAATACGTACCCGATGAATTGGAAGACCTAGAAAAAATCATGGCTTCCATTTATTACATAAACTTATCAGTATTCCAATCAGCACCAGATTGTTGGGCAATTGATCAACTATTTCCCATCATGCCCATTCACAAACTAGATCAAGAACCCACAGAAAGAGGAATATTAGCGGATCTCACCTGTGACAGCGATGGCAAAATAGACCATTTTATTGATTTGCGAGATGTTAAATCAGTATTAGAACTGCACAAATTCAAGCGCAACGAACCCTACTATTTAGGAATGTTCCTCAATGGAGCATACCAAGAAATCATGGGTAACTTGCACAACCTATTTGGCGACACCAACGCCGTCCACATTCAACTCACACCCAAAGGTTATCAAATTGAACACGTCGTCAAAGGTGACACAATGGGAGAAGTCGTCAAATATGTGCAATACGACTCCGAAGACATGGTAGAAAAAATCCGTCAACGGTGTGAAAAAGCCCTAGAAGAAAATCAGATCACCTTGGGAGAATCTCAACTATTGCTACAAACCTATGAGCAAAGTTTCATGAGATATACTTACTTGAATAGTTAGAAATTGGGCATTGGGCATTGGGCATGGGGCATGGGGTATGGGGCATTGGGCATTGGGCATTGAGCATTGGTTCACTACTAATTACCCCATCAACCATTACCAATTACCAATTACCCATTACCCATTCCCTAATGAGAATTAGTTCCTAACAACTCCTCAATAGCTTTGCGTTCTAGAGGAGTATGAGAAGGTGGATCTTGACGTGCATCAGTAATTAACCAATCTAAAGAAGCTGCTTGCACATCAATAGATGCTCCGGTTTTATCCACACAATAGCGCCCAAACACCAACTTATCAACTAAACGCACTCCAGGACCCAGACGCGACCATTCAAAGATCACACTGTTATCAACCGTTGCACCGTCACAGATCCAGCAATTAGGACCAATCATCGCAGGCCCAACAATTTTCGCACCATCTTCAATTCTGGTCATACCGCCAATATAAACAGGTCCTGTGATATCAACCTTATCCCAATTTACGGCTACATTTAAACCAGTGTAAATACCAGGTGCTACCTCATGTCCAGGAATTTGCACATTTTTAATATCTCCCAACAACACACCACGAATAGCTCGCCAATAATCAGGTACTTTACCAATATCTACCCATTCAAAATCCATGGGAATGGCATAAAAGGGAGCATTAATTTTTACCAATTCTGGAAATAATTGACCACCGATGTCATACTCAACCCCAGAAGGAATGTATTTAAACACCTCCGGCTCAAAAATATAAATACCTGTGTTGATATTGGTGCTGAGAGCTTCTTCCATTGAAGGTTTTTCTTGGAAGGCCTTGACTCGGTTATCTTCATCTGTCACCACCACACCATAACTAGAAACTTCGTCTTTGGGTACAGTTTTGGTAATAATGGTAGCAATTGAACCTTTAGACTTGTGCCATTTAACCGCTGCTGTCAAATCTAAATCAATGAGAGCATCACCACAAAGCACAACAAAAGTATCATCAAAAAAGGGTGAAAAGTCTTGAATACGACGCATCCCCCCAGCAGAACCTACAGCTTCTCCCACCAGTTTACCGTCATCATCAATTTTCCCTTCAAAGGAATAACCAATCTGCACGCCAAACCTTTGGCCATCACGAAAATAGTTTTCTATCTCCTCCGCTAAATGGCTGACATTGACCATAATTTCTGTAAAACCATGATTCCGTAATAGTTCTAACAAAAACTCCATTACGGGTTTTTGCAGAATGGGAATCATCGGTTTAGGAATTGTATAAGTAATAGGACGTACGCGAGTACCCTTACCCGCAGCCAGAATCATTGCTTTCATAAGTTTAAATTCTTTTCCTCAAACACAGGCCAATGTACTTTTTTATTCAGTGATACTGAATCATTTAATGATAAATATTAATCATCAAGAATCAGTAATTATGCTAATTTTTTGTGAATATGGCATTTACTCACGCAAAAATCACTAACAGGTTTAGTTTACAACTTGACAGTCTGGGACAGAATCTGTAGGTAGACGAATTTTCACTTCTTGGTAAAATTCTTCTTGATAAAGTTCCACTTTAGATTGGGCTGATAACAACAGCAACGCCCAAAAAACACTCACCAACTGTCCAGTTTCAGTATCATGGTGAGATTGGTTTTTTTCTGGTTTTTTACTTTGTTTCCACAGTTCTACTAACTCTTCCAGGTTTAAGCTGTTTCCCACTAGGTTTAATTCCTTTGCAGACAGTTGTAGTACCTGTTCCAGTTCTAAGGCTACTTCTGTTAAATTTTCTTGGTGTGCTAGTTCCAGTGCCTCCCGCATTTTCTGCATTGTGGGTTGGCGTTTTGGGCGTTGAGGTTTGCTGACTTTCTCTACCCGTTTTAGCTGATTAGCCATTATCTGCAATTGCTCAATTAGCTCTTGCAGGGTGACACGGCGTTTTGGTGGTGGCATGGCTGCTGGGCGACGGCGTAATTGTCGTTCTAATTGCAACCTTTGAATGGGATATAATTCTCCATCTTCGCCTTCCCACATTGCGTTATCAGATACATTATCTATAATAGTATCTACTGAAGATAATTGCATTAAAGTATTAGCTTTAAATAAAACTAGCATAGATGCAGATAAAAAAGCCTGTCCAGACTGAGATAAATCTGCTTCATAACCTCTGACGGTTGTTGTTGGTGACATCAATTCTAAGTATCTATCAATTACTTCGATTACCTGCACATCCCAAGGATCAATCTCACCCTTTTCTGCTTGTTCAATTAAGTTTGTAATTGCTTCTAATAGGTTATCTTTATCCATAGTCATGAAGAATTTAGAATTTAGAATTTAGAATTTAGAATGAAGAATGAAAAACGGGGAATTAATTAGTAAAAATGTTTTCTTCCCCTGCTACCCCTGTCTCTTTACAGTCCCCAGTCCCCAGTCACCAGTCCCCAGTCCCCAGTCCCCAGTCACCAGTCCCCAGTCCCCAGTCCCCAGTCACCAGTCCCCAGTCCCCAGTCCCCAGTCACCTATCACCTTCTTTATCATTAACAACCGTGTAATAAGATACATATTCATTGTATTTATTACCTTTAATCGCGTCTAAAGTGCCTTTTATAGTACCAGCTATGGGTACTGCTACCAGTGTTCCTAAAAATCCAGCTATTTCAAATCCCATTAAGATAGATATAAATATCCACAGGGGATTGAGTCCTGTAAAATTACCTAGCAATTTGGGGGCTAGGAGATTATCTTTTATTTGCTGCATGATGGTGGCAGCGATGGCGACTGAAAACCCTAACCACAAACTTTGTAATGATACTAACATGGTGACTAAGCCTATGCCTAAAGCTGCACCCACAAAAGGTATAAGTTCAGAAATACCGATAATAATGGCAAATAATAGGGCAAATGGTACTTTCATAAATAAAAATATCGGTGTGAGGGCTATGACCATAAATACCCCTAGTAATAATTGACTCAAGAAAAAATTCTGAAAATTTAATTGTAGTGATTTACTAAAGGGTATGCCAATATTTGATGGTAAAAGGTTAATCAGACTGTGCCAGACGCGATCACCATAAAGTAACATATAAAAAGCTAGTACAATTACTAACACTGCATTAAGTATTCCTGACAGGAGTGTACCAGCAAATCCCACCGCACCAGATGCTATTTGTTGTAATAAATTTTGGACACCTGCATTAATTTGATTAGTGACTAAAGTTAAATCTATTCTAATCCGCTTTTTTTGAGCGAAATCTTGTAAATTAGCTAAATTATCTTGACTAGAGGCCAGCCAATTAGGAATTTTATTTAAAAGTTGGGTAGTTTGGTCAATTAGCAACGGTACAAGAGTGACACCTAAAATCCCAAATACAGCTAATGTGATGATTAAAACTATAATTACTGATTTAGTGCGAGGAATTCTCACTTTTTCAAATAATTGGACTGGGTAATTCAGTAAAAATGCGAGGATAGCTGCAATACTAAGGATAGTAATGGGATGTTGAAAATAGCGAAACAATAGGGAAAGTAGCCAGACATTAAGAGCAATGATCGGACCACTCAGACCATAGAATAGTAAAGTTTGCAGAGAGGCTGAAAAGCGCATCTAATCTATCTAATCTAATTTTTGGGCGATTGAGAGTTGACAGGAAATAAGTGAAGAAGTAGAAGAAGTATAAAATAAGGATGTAATTCTACCAATTACCAACTAATAATGGATAAAAACATAGCTGACCTTCGCAAAGACTATACTTTGCAAGATTTGAATGAACAGGATATAAACCCTAATCCTTTTATACAATTTAGATTTTGGTTTGATCAGGCTGTAGAAGCACAGTTACCTGAACCTAATGCCATGACTCTAGCGACATCTACATCAGAAGGTGAACCTTCCGCGAGAATGGTACTATTAAAAAATTTTGATGAAAGGGGTTTTGTTTTATTTACTAACTATAATAGTCACAAAGGCCAAGAATTAGCTGCAAATCCTCAAGCGGCTTTGGTTTTTTGGTGGGCTGAGTTAGAACGCCAAGTGAGAATTGTTGGTTTTGTAGAAAAGATTTCGGCTGAGGAGTCTGATGGCTATTTTGAGGTACGGCCTCATAATAGTCGTTTAGGTGCTTGGGCTTCTAATCAAAGTGAAGTTATAGCCAATAGAGAAGTTTTAGAGGCACAGTTACAGGAATTCCAACGCAAGTATGAAAATCAGGAAGTACCTAGACCTCCTCACTGGGGCGGTTTTCGAGTCATTCCCCAAAAAATTGAATTTTGGCAAGGGCGCTCTAGTCGTTTACATGATAGGTTGCTTTATACTCGGTTAGATGATGGGAGTTGGAAGATAGAAAGACTTTCACCTTGAGTTTTAACTGCTAGGTTGGGATGAACAAAAAACCAATATAATCAATTTTTATCCCAACCTGATAAAACTCCCTATCCTGAAAAAATGATTAAACTGGATCAGTTTTTAAAGTTTGTCGGTATTGCCTCAACTGGAGGACAAGCCAAGATTATGATTACTAATGGTGAAGTGAAAGTTAATGGTGTAGTGGAAACTAGACGCGGACGGAAATTATTAGCTGAAGATACAGTTACGGTTGTTGGTAAAACTTTTCAGGTAGGGGATGTCATCACCTAAGCATATCAAGGTTCAGAAATTTTTTTTGTGAACATACTCCTATTGATCCTCAATTTGTTGTATTCTAGTTTTCCCAAGGTATTTTTGCACAATTCAGCTTCATAGAATTTTTTTTGCGGATCTTTCAAAGGATGTTTGAAAGACTATATCAGTCTGCTTAAACATTAATGACAAGATCCTCAAATTGTGATGTGAAGTTTTTACAAATTTGAAAATTTCAATGGATAAGATATGAAACTCATAAAAAAATCTGAAAAACTCATTCTCGATAAAATCAAAAGCATGGAGTCAGAAGAGGAAAATCTTTACTCCCAAGTTAATGATGATTTAGATCAAATGGTTGAGGAGAAACAAGCAGAACAAATTAGAGAAGTTGATGTAAATAATCAGTTACCTAATTATATTCCCGTTAGAGATAATCCCATAGTTTATTCTGTGGGTAATACAGGTTGGCAAGTTTCAGAAATTTGGAAGGAAATTAGATTAGATGATTTTTGTAATGGTTAGGAAATAGAGAATAGGGAATAGGGAACAGGGAACAGGAAATATGTAGTATTATGCTCCTGACTCCTTGAACTCCTAACTTCTCTATAAGTTCTTTACTCTCAACTTCTTTTCTGCTTGAAAATATAACAATAAACCATATTCTAAACCTTCTACCACAGCTTGATAAGAAGCCTCTAGAATATTTGCAGAAACTCCTATAGTTGACCAACGTTTTTGACCATTTCCCGACTCAACCAAAGCGCGAGTGATAGCTGCTGTACCAGTATTTCCGTTGAGAATTCTAACTTTGTAATCTGTTAATTCAAAGTCTGCAATTTGGGGATAAAAATTAATTAATGCTTTCCGTAAAGCTGCATCTAAAGCGGCGACAGGACCATTACCTTCTGCTGCTGCTAGGATATTTTCCCCATTGACAGAAATCTTAATTGTGGCTAGGGAGTTAGTATTTGCTTTACCCTCAACTAAATCACAATGTACCTGAAAACCATTGACATCAAAAAATTTTTGTCGTCGTCCTAATGCTTCATACATTAGTAGTGAAAAACTCGCTTCTGCTGCTTCAAATTGATAACCTTCACTCTCCAATTTTTTCATTTTTTCTAAAATTTGTCGAGCTTGGGGATCATTTTTATTTAACTCAATACCTAAACTTTTAGCCTTAGCTAAAACGTTACTTAAACCGGACTGTTCAGAAATGATGATCCGGCGATTATTTCCTACCTGTTCTGGTTGAATATGTTCATAGGTTAATGGGTTGCGTTCCACTGCTGAAACATGAATACCGCCTTTATGGGCAAAAGCGGAACGTCCCACAAAAGGCGCGTGATCATCAGGTGCAAGGTTAACAACTTCACTTACAAAGCGACTGGTTTCTGTAAGTTGACTTAGCTGGTGTTCACCAATACAACTATAACCTAGCTTTAGCTGTAAATTGGGGATCAGAGAACACAGGTTAGCATTACCGCAACGTTCACCATAACCGTTAATTGTTCCCTGTACCATTTTTGCACCTGCCATAACCGCTGCTAAAGCATTAGCCACAGCCATTTCTGAATCATTATGTGTATGTATACCCACTTGGGGAGTTATGATTGCTGTTGAACTCATAACTAATGACAAGTGATTGATAACAGCGTTAACAATTTCCGTAATTTCATGGGGTAATGTACCACCATTTGTATCACATAAAACTATCCATTCTGCCCCGGCTAATGCGGCTGTAGTGATTGTTTTGAGGGCATATTCAGGATTTTGTTTATAACCATCAAACCAATGCTCTGCATCATAGATTACACGTCTACCTTGAGAGCGTAGATACTCAACAGTATCACGGATCATGGCTAAATTTTCATCGAGAGTGGTTTTCAGACCTTCTGTAACTTGTAGATCCCAGGACTTACCAAAAATTGTTACCCAGCGTGTACTTGCGGCTAAAATTGCCTGGAGCATGGGTTCATCACTAGCTTGGGTATGTGGACGACGGGTAGAGCAAAAGGGGACTATTTCGGCTTGTTTGAGGGGGTTTTCTTGAAGTTGCCAAAAAAACTGGACATCCTTAGGATTTGCCCCTGGCCAACCACCTTCAATAAATGGTATACCTAGTTCATCGAGTCTGTGAGCGATGCGTAATTTATCTTCGATGGACACTGATAAACCTTCCCGTTGAGTACCATCTCGGAGAGTAGTGTCATACAGCCACAGTTGAGAAGATGAAGTTATGCTCATGGTATTTTCAGGAGATCGAGGAGATCGAGGAGATCGAGGAGATCGAGGAGGTAGGGGAAGCAGGGGAGGCTGGGGAAGCAGGGGAGGCAGGGGGAGCAGGGGGAGAATAAACAACCAATGCCCAATGCCCAATGCCCAATGCCCAATGCCCAATGCCCAATGCCCAATAACTAATAACTAAGTTTAGTAATTTAAAGTATGCCGAAGGTTTTAGCGCAAGGTAAATTAATTGAGTGTGAAATTCAAGCTAATTTAAGACGGGTTTTGGTGAAAAATGGTGTTGATCTACATAATGGCGGTTCTCAGGTGATCAATTGTCGCGGTATTGGCAGTTGTGGTACTTGTGCGGTTAAGGTAGAGGGTGAGGTTTCCGCTGCAAATTGGCGTGATCAAACCCGGCGATCGCTTCCTCCCCATTCTCTTACATCAGACTTGCGTTTAGCTTGTCAAACTAAGGTTTTAGGTGATGTCAAGGTAACTAAATATGATGGGTTTTGGGGTCAGGGTTCGGAAATTGTTTGGACACCAGAAGGTTAAAAAGGAGATAACAGAATATGGGTAGATGGACACCCTTAATTTTAATGGCTGGAGGCGTGGCAATTTTATTAGGTACGTTATTAGGAATTAATTTTCCTATGGGTGGACAACAAAGTGCTAATGCTCCATCTGGTCGCAGAGAGTCTAGCGTTTTACCCGCTAATATTAATGTCAATAGTGGTGCTACCAGAAATGATCCAGAGGTTAGTAACACTAATAGTTCTCAAACTACTCAGAGAAATGATTCTTCAGTTAGTGATGGGAGTGATGTCAATAGAAATACTCGCCGCACCAGTGTAGCTCAAAGCAATACCAGTCCCAATACTAGAAGTACAGAGTTTGCTGATAATACCGCTAATACTAATAATACTGATAATACTGATACTTCTAGTTCTGAAGTTAATACTAGATCCAATTCAGATGGTATCAGTCAAGATAAACAACCTATCCGCGCTTTGTGGTAATTTTAGGTTATGGGTAATCACTTAAAAATATCTAGATTTCCTCATCACTAATTACCCATTACCAGTCACTCATTAATAATCCTGATAAGTTATTAGTGATAAGGACTAATAACTATTAACTGATGACTAGCGACGTTTTAATTATTGGTGGTGGTATTACCGGGTTGGCTTGTGCTGTTGAGTTGAAGTTACGGGGTGTAAATGTTACTGTACTTTGCCGTGATTTTACTGCTGCTGCCAGCCATGCCGCTGCCGGAATGTTAGCCCCTGATGCCGAAAATATCGCCGATGCTGCTATGGTTTCTTTATGTCGGCGATCGCTTACTTTATACCCTGATTGGATTAGTAAGTTAGAGGAAATCACGGGTTTAAATGCAGGTTTTTGGCCTGGTGGTATTCTGTCCCCAGTTTATCAAAGGGCAGAAAATATAGATACGACTGCGGAATGGTTGGATCAAAAGACTATCCATGAATATCAACCGGGTTTAGGTGCTGATGTGGTTGGTGGTTGGTGGTATCCTGAAAATGGCCAGGTTGATAACCAAAGTTTGGTGAAGGTTTTACGCAGTGCTGCTGAGTGCTTAGGTGTAGAGTTTAAGGATGGGGTGACGGTTGAGGCGATCGCCCAACAACAAGGAAAAGTGATTGGTGTACAAACTAATACAGGTTTTCTCAAAGCAGGACATTATCTTTTAGCTGCTGGTTCTTGGTCAAATCAATTACTACCTTTACCAGTATTTCCATGTAAAGGACAAATGCTACGGTTGCGAGTACCGGAGGTTTTAGGAGAATTACCTTTAACAAGGGTTTTATTTGGTGAGAATATATACATTGTACCTCGACGCGATCGCTCGATCATTTTAGGTGCAACGGTGGAAAACGTGGGTTTTACTCCCGACAATACACCCGCAGGAATACAAACTTTATTAACTGAAGCAACCCGTCTTTATCCCCCCTTAGCAGATTATCCCATATCAGAAATGTGGTGGGGTTTTCGTCCTGCAACCCCCGATGAATTACCCATTTTCGGTACAAGTCACTGTCAAAATTTAACCATAGCTACCGGTCATTACCGCAACGGAATTTTACTTGCACCAATTACAGCAGTTTTAATTGCTGATCTGATTTGCTCACAGAAAACAGATCCGCTTTTAGACAACTTCCATTATTCCCGCTTTCAAAATAAAACCTCCTTAAACCAGTCATCTACCACCACATCTATGTTTACCCATCCCGCTAATTTCACCAATGGACATAGTAAAAATTTAGTATTGAGTTCTACGGAACTACAAATACAAGATCCAGGTTTAGTAATTGCAGGTAAAACCTTTCAATCTCGCTTAATGACAGGAACAGGGAAATATCGCAGCATTGAAGAAATGCAAAAAAGTGTCGCCGCTAGTGGTTGTCAAATTGTTACCGTAGCTGTGAGAAGGGTACAAACTAACGCCCCCGGACATGAAGGTTTAGCAGAAGCCTTAGATTGGGGTAAAATCTGGATGTTACCCAATACTGCTGGTTGTCAAACTGCGGAAGAAGCGATCCGGGTAGCACGTTTGGGTAGGGAAATGGCTAAGTTATTAGGACAGGAAGATAATAATTTTGTCAAGTTAGAAGTTATACCCGATCCTAAATATTTATTACCTGATCCTATCGGTACTTTACAAGCGGCGGAACAGTTGGTTAAAGAAGGTTTTGCGGTATTACCTTATATTAATGCTGATCCAATGTTGGCAAAGCGTTTAGAAGATGTTGGTTGTGCTACTGTGATGCCTTTAGCCGCACCTATAGGATCGGGACAAGGTTTGCAAACTACGGCCAATATCAGGATTATTATTGAGAATGCTAATGTACCTGTGGTAGTTGATGCGGGTATTGGTGCGCCTTCGGAGGCTGCTCAAGCGATGGAGTTGGGCGCAGATGCTTTGTTGATTAATAGTGCTATTGCTTTGGCTGAAAATGCTCCAGCTATGGCTTATGCGATGCAGTTGGCAGCTATAGCTGGTAGAATGGCTTATTTGTCTGGAAGAATGCCTATCAAGAGTTATGCAAGTGCTAGTTCTCCTTTGACTGGTACTATTACTGCTTAGTTTTTTAGATACCCCCACCTACAGCGAACCCCTTTTTAACGGGGTAAAATAAGGCTAAAGTCCCCCTTTTTAAGGGGGGTTGGGGGGATCTGATTTTTTTAATGTAACGAACCGCTCCAGACGCAGAGAACGCAGAGAATAAGAGGAATGAGTGATATATAATATGTTTATATGTGTTCTTCTAATACTTTACTTTTGTATTTGATCAGTTCATCTGTGTTTTTTCTGTTGTGCTGTTTTAGGCGTTTTTTGAGTTTCATTTCTATGGAACTGTTTATATCTGGTGTAGGATTTTTATTTAATACTATTGATAAAACCGCATTTTCTCCCATTCCTCGATAGAAAGATTCAATATTTTTTATACACAAATAATCAATTCTGTCAACAATAAAAACAGTCAAATATATTAATTTTTGTAAATCAAACATTAAGTTTTCTATATGAATATGAAAGTAGAAAACAAATCTCTGTAACATGAAACAAAAGAAGATAATAAGGATTTATTTCATGCCCTACACCGAGGAAGAAGGCGGTCTTCTCAATAATTTTGCTCGTGAACCCAAAGTTTACCAAGCAGAACCACCAACGGCAGGACAACAGCGCAATTATATTATTTTAGGAATATTAGCTGCGTTTTTAGTCGGGGGTGTTATATTTGTCGCCTTCGCTGTTTCCAATGTTAGTTGATCACAACAAACTTTAATAAAATTAAATACCTTTAATTTTTCAGGTTCTTATCTAAGGAAGAGCCTGATTTTTTGCTTTTTTTGCTAAAATATATTAAACAACCTTTAAGTATAATTAAAGACTTTGAAACTCACAAACTTGAGAAAAATTAAATCATCCTGAAAAAAAGATATTTAAGTGAAAAGCAAAGTAAGGAGATTTTTGCATCAAGATATATATTTATTATATTTAGGCTGTTGTAGCCATTATGAGTGTGAATGAAACTTTAACAACTAATAATTTTACTTTGAATCGGCAAACCTATCAACGTCTAAAATTTGCCCTCAGCATTGGTTTAAGGAGACAGATATTTTTTGCTGTCTGTGATGACTTACACATCAGAAACCAAATTGCTACTAGACTGCATTCTAGCTTGGCTTACCCCGTAGGTCAAGTTTTATATCAATCAAGTGAAACAGGAGGGATGAGTACACCAGCTTATCCGAGATTAGTCACACTCAGATTAAACTTAAATGATCCTAACCCCATAGCCCAGATAAATCAATGGTTAGGGAATTATCCACCCCCAATAGTAGGAGAAACAAAAGATAAACCAGGCCGTCCCTTACCTATACCGGCATTTCAAATTGTAGGTATAGAATTATTAACTAAGCAATCAGTATCAGTACAACGCTTATTCCTTCATTATTTACGACTCAGTGAACAGTATTTTACTAACGAAGAAACTGGGTCATTTTTAGAGTCCACATTACTATTTTGGCTACCTCGTCCTTGGTTGTACAACATTCAACAGTCAGCACCTAAATTTTGGCAATGTCGCACTGGTGTATTTGTATTTGCGGGAGAACCAACACCAACAGTAAATAACCGTAATTATAGTGATAATTTCTCTCATTTAAGAAGTATAAATTTAGAAACAGAAACTACCCAAACTGCAATTAATCAAGAAATTATAAATAACGAAACTCTCAATCATCAGAATATTAATAATGAAACAATTAACTATGAATCGGATATTTCCCAAGAAGAAATTAACAAAACAATTGCAGAGTTTAAATTTATTGAAGATGATGATTTTCTAGAAGATAGTTATGAAAATTTAACTGAAACTGAAAAAGAAGAAACAGCAGTACAAAGTTTTACTAATAATCAAGCTATTCCTAAACTTTCATCATTACTACATATTAATCATGAATTGGTTTCTTTGGTTCAATCATCACTAAATCCAAATATTCATGAAAACGCCGAAGAAAATATACAACCGAGAAAAATACTCTGGAAAATAGAACAATTAAAAACCCAGACAGCACCAAAAGAAGAAATTGCCAGTGCTTATCACCAACTTGGTAATTTATACCGTTCTCGTATTGAAGAAGGACAAACAAGTATAGACAACTTAATGGTGGCGATTATTGCTTATCAAGAATCTGTGAGTCATGATGATAATGCACCACATTTACCAGATACATTAAATGATTTAGGTACTCTCTATTGGATGTTGCACCGCACACCGGGAAGTAGTTTGGAAGATAGCAAAACCTATATAGAACAGGGAATAGAATTTTATGGGTTAGCAATTAAACTGATTACACCTGAAAATCAACCTGACATTTATGCTAGAGTACAGAACAATTTAGCCACAGCTTATGGGGATTTAACTAGATATTATAACCCCTTAGAAAATTGGCAGAAAGCAGTGGAAGCATACAATGAAGCTATCCGTTATCGGACTGAAGAAAATGATCCTTTAAAATATGCTGCTTGTCAAAATAACTTAGGAACAGCATATTGGCATTTGGGACAATATAGCGACCCAATTGAGCATTTACAGAAAGCAATTAACGCTTATAAATCAGCACTTTTATATTATCAACCTGATAATGAACCTGTGAAATATGGGATGTTGAAAAATAATATTGGTACTGCTTATTGGAATTTATCTCAACATGAAAAACCACTGGAAAATTTACAATTAGCAGTTAACTTTTACCAGGAAGCATTAAAATATCGGACACCGGATAATACTCCTGTTGCTTGTGCAGCAACTCGTAATAATTTAGGTACAGCTTATTGGCACATAGCTAATTTACCAGAAGTCACTAAGGAAATTAAACAAAACTTTTTAGAATTGTGTATCAAAACCTATCAAGATACAGTCAGTTTAGCTAGTTCCTTAAATTCAATGCAGTTAACTTTTGATCTATTAGCAACTTATAATAATTTGGGTTTAGCTCATTATACATTAGTTACAGATCCATATTTCAAAGGAGAGAAAACAGCACTTTCTCAACATTTAGAATCTGCGTTAGCAAGTCATGTACAAGCATTATCAGGTTTAGTGAATAATCCAGAAGCGTATCAAGCAACTTTCAATCATGTAGTTAAAGTAATTCGCACTTTTCATAATGAGTTAGGTATTCAAGGACAAAATCTAGCTTTATCAAAAGTTCCTAGTAATTTAATTCCTGAAATTTTACCTAAGTTATAGGTGAGAGGGAACAGGGAACAGGGAATAGGGAATAGGTATAAAATCAATAATTACGAATTACGTTCGCGCAGCGTGCCGGAGGCACTATTATGAATTGATATAATATATTCTTTTATTACCTGTTCCCTGTTAAATTACAAAACCAGAGCTATGAGAGAAACATTTCTAGAGGTGAGAAATCTACAAGTTGAATTTTCCGGTGATGGTAGTCATATCAAAGCTGTAGATGGTATCAGCTTTAATTTACGTCGGGGTGAGACTCTAGGAATAGTGGGAGAGTCTGGAAGCGGAAAATCGGTAACAGCTTTGGCTATTATGGGTTTATTGCAATATCCCGGTAAAGTCAGTAATGGAGAAATTTTATTTCGTCCCCAGGAAAATGCTAAACCTTTGGATTTATTAGCATTATCACCGGAAGAAATACAGCTTTACCGGGGTGGAGAAATGGCCATGATTTTTCAAGAACCAATGAGTTCTTTAAACCCGGTTTATAATATTGGTTTTCAGCTAACGGAAGCAATTATGCGTCATCAAAATGTGACTTTAGCTGAAGCGAAAAGAATAGCAATTTCTAGTTTACAAGAAGTTAAACTTTTACCCAGTGATGAAAATATTCAAGCACAATATTTAGAAAATTGGCATATTACCCATCCTCATCAACCTTTACCTAGTGATTTTGAATTAGCACAATTAGTAAAAGAACATAAAGCTGCAATTTTAGAACGTTTTCCTCACCAATTGTCAGGGGGACAACTACAAAGGGTGATGATTGCAATGGCAATTTCTTGTAATCCATCTTTATTAATTGCGGATGAACCTACTACAGCTTTAGATGTAACTGTACAAGCAACAATTATTGAATTGATGGGAGAATTACAAACAAATTATGATATGGGAATGATTTTTATTAGCCATGATTTGGGTTTAGTTGCGGAAATTGCTGACCAAGTAGCGGTCATGTATAAAGGTAAAATTGTCGAATATGGCGCTGTAGAACAAATTTTTAATAATCCCCAACATCCCTACACTAAAGGTTTAGTCGCTTGTCGTCCTACTCTTCACCATCACCCCCATAAATTGCTGACGGTTGCTGATTATATGAATGTAGTGGAAGATGGAAATGGAACAGTAGTCATTAAACCCCAAATCCCAGCAATACCCAGGGAAATTACCAAGGAAGAAATTAATGCTAGATTAGAAAATATCACTTCTCAAAAGCCTCTTTTAGATATCAAACATTTGAAAGTTGGTTTTCCCATTAAAGGTGTTTTCGGGGAAACAAAACGTTATTATATTGCTGTTAATGATGTTTCTTTTCATGTTTATCCAGGGGAAACATTAGGTTTAGTGGGTGAATCTGGTTGTGGGAAAACTACCTTGGGGAGAACATTAATTAAATTAGTTGAACCAATGGCTGGTAAAATTGTTTTTGAAGGTCAAAATATCACTAATTTAAAAGGAAAAACATTACAAAAATTACGTCGGGAAATGCAAATAGTTTTCCAAAATCCCTTTAGTTCCCTTGACCCCAGAATGAAAATAGGTAATGCAATTATCGAACCTTTATTAATTCATGGTGTAGGAAAAAATCAAGAACAAAGAAGAGAAAGAGCGGTAGAATTATTAGAAAGAGTGGGATTAAGTGCAGATGATATTAACCGTTATCCTCATCAATTTTCAGGAGGACAAAGACAACGGATTTGTATTGCACGCGCTTTAGCTTTAAATCCCAAATTTATTATTTGTGATGAGTCGGTTTCTGCTTTGGATGTTTCGGTACAAGCGCAAGTTTTAAACCTATTAAAAGAACTGCAACAGGAATTTAACCTCACCTATATTTTCATTTCCCATGATTTAAGTGTGGTTAAATTTATGAGCGATCGCATTTTGGTCATGAATCAAGGTAAAATAGTAGAATCTGGTACATCTGAAAGTATTTATCTACAACCAAAACAAGAATATACACAGAAATTAATTGCAGCAATTCCTACAGGTAATCCTGAAAGAATGAAAACAGGAGATCAAGGAGTCAGGAGATCAAGGAGTCAGGAGTCAGGAGAATAAATTATTACCAATTACCTGTCACCTGTCACCTGTCACCTGTCACCTGTCAACTGTCACCTGTCACCTGTCAACTGTCACCTGTCAACTGTCAACTGTCAACTGTCAACTGTCAACTGTCAACTGTCACCTAATTTACTTCCTTTCTCCTATTCTCAATTTAGCAGAACGAGAACGGGGATTTTCCTTTATTTCCTCTTCTGTTGCAATAATGGGTTTTTTAGTTATCACCCTTAAAAAATCAGAACTTCTTAAACCATGTTTCACAATTCTATCCTCTAAACTGTGAAAACTAATAATCGCAATTTTTCCACCTTCTACTAAAGATAAAGGTGCTTTTTCTATCAAAGTTTCCAATACTTTTAACTCATCATTAACCGCAATTCTCAAAGATTGAAAAACACGAGTTGCGGGGTGTATTCTTCCATAACGATATTTAGGAGGAACAGAATAAAAAATTGCTTCCGCTAATTCTGTGGTAGTTTGAAAAGGACGCTTTTCTATAATTCTTCTGGCAATTTTACGGGAAAGTCTTTCTTCTCCATATTTAAAAAATATATTTGCTAATTCCTGTTCATCCCATTCATTAATTATATCAGCAGCAGTTAAAGATTGTTGCTGATTCATTCGCATATCTAAATTAGCAGTATTTCTAAAACTAAAACCGCGTTCTGGGTTATCTAAATGATAGGAACTTACACCCAAATCTGCTAAAATTCCATCATAAGTATTTTCAGGAAATTGAAAATTAGCAAAATTGCTGTGAATAAAATTCACCCTATTTTCAAACTCTGCTAAATTTGACTGTGCAGCTTTTAAAGCATCTAAATCTTGATCAACTGCGGTAATTTTTGTGTTTTCAGCAGTTTCTAAAATTAACCGACTGTGGCCACCACCACCCACAGTTAAATCTAAATAATTTCCACCTGGTTGAATATTTAAACCTGTAATTACTTCCTGACTTAAAACAGGAATATGGGAGAAAGTAAATTCATCTAAATCTATGGGTGTTTGTAAAGTTGATTTATTCATTAATTTATTGATATTGGGATTATTATTGGAGGAAAAATCATTGATCATTAAACGCAGATGAACGCAGATGAACGCAGATAATTTAATTCTACTAAGAAACGAGTTTAGCTTTAATAAAACTAAAAATCCTTTCTAATTCTAATAAACCAGCTAGTTCTGCTTTTTCATCAGAATTGAGTAAATTTTCTCTGAATAAACTCATCAGGGTGTATCAACCCTGATTTATTCATCCAATGTCTATTTATTATTTTGCTTTGTAATTGCTTGTTTTACCGCCTCGATATCTAACTCAAGTATACGCGCAATTTGTTCTACAGTTAGCCCCTCATTTAATAGTCTAGGAATAGTTTGTAACTTCGTTTCCAACTCTGTTTCTTCTTTTACTTCTTGATAAAATCGGGTTTTTTGCCATTCTGTTAATCCAAACATTGCTTCTAACTCCTGACGGTTATAGGATGAGAATTTGTAAACTAACATTCTTTCTACTAATTCTAAAAGATTTCTACTCTTGTCCGCATCTGCTTTATTCACCAAATTGATTAAACTTTTTGCTTGTTGGATAGCTTCATCTTCAGGAGAAACTACTAATTTAATAATTTCTAAACCTATTGAAGATGATGTATCAACTATTTCATCTAAATAAATCACATGAATTAGCCCAGCAGTGAGTAAACTTTGATATGCTAAAGGTATTCCAGGATCAAGATCCCGATTTGCCCATAATACAACCGCTTGCCATGTTCTTTGAGGTTTATATTGGTTTAAGTACAGAAATGTTTCGATAATTAATCGCCAGTATAAATTATCATCACCTTGGAATTGTACTTCTAGAAAATAAATCGGATCTTGTGGATATTCTGGTTTGGGTAAAAATAAGCCATCTATTCGTCGCGCTAATTCTTTGATTTCCACAGAGGAAAATTCGTAGTGTAAAGCTAGTGTTGGTGACTGTTCTATTAGTTCAAATAAAACACTAGGGAGATTTTGCAGTAATGTGTAAAATATCGTGTCTGTCTTCATATCTTATTGTTATATTAATCCTTATTAGAACGGAAAACCCCCATATCCTGCAATAATTTTATCAACATCTTCCATAGTTTTAATCGTCTCCGAAATAATAGAAATAATATTTTGATAATGAATCAAATCATCAAAATTTAACTCTCTTCCTTTCCTATCTTTCAACCATTTTTGACAAACTTGATAACCACCTATATAAAAATTCCAGATTTGCGGAGGAACTTGATCAAAATACTGCTCAGAATTTATCCAAATTTGTTGATTATTTTCATTATATTTGACTTGTTCCACAATATTAGAACCCGCAATAGGATAAGTTGCAATTTCCGTTCCTGTTACTTTCATTAAATGTAACTGTACTAACTTATCACCCTTTGCTACTAACTCCCAAAAAAGCGCGGAATTAGAAGTTAAAGGAAGACGGGGAAAATCAATCTTTAAAAATTCAGCGTAGCGTTGACGATAAATAGGAGAATGAAAAACAGCGTAGATGTAATTAAAAATATCCTCTGGTCCAAAGGTTTGTTTTTGATCTCCTTTTCCATCAACAATAAATTCTAAACCTAATTTTTGGGAAAATTCAGTAATAAATTCTGGGGATAAATTCGGTCTACGTCCTCCTGGTGCGTTAGTTGGTGTAACATCAAATAAAGTTGGGGTATCTGTTGGGTAAAGGTAGAGAGGGAATAAATAACCAATACCTTTATTACTAATAGTCACCCTAGATTCAACAATATTTTCTGTCAATAAAACATGATTAAAAATTCCTTCTGCAACCTGTCTAACTGTTATTAATCCTAAATTATCACCTAATAACATATTCTTCATAACATTACCTCTTGACATACAATGAAATCCTCGTGAATTTCCAGTATAGTAAGTGTAACGAATATCAAAAGGACGATATAAAATAGAACTCACTAATTCTGAATCAGGTTCAATATTATTCCCATTAACATGAGAATTAGCTTTTAAATCTTTCTGTGCTAATTCTACTTTCCAATCTCTTGTATCTTTTCCCAAATCATACTTGCTTCTGGCCTCTTCAGTCCCAATATTCACAAAATCTCTCACAGTATCCCAAAGTTCTTTTTCTGTAAAATGAATAGTTAAATTATCCCGTGCTGTGACAATTCCCACACTATTAACAGACATTATATTTGTGATTTTTACGGCATTTTCATATTCAATTTTCACATCAATATTTTGAGGTTTAAATAAATAAAATGGTGTATTTGGTTCTAACTTTTCCCAATGAGTAGATTGTAAATCATTTTCAGCCAACCAATGATATTTACCACCAATTAACTGTTTATTTTCATAAACTTCTCTAGTACCCCATAAATCAGCATGATAAACTGTTGCTAATGTTCCTAATTTCTTCTGACTATTTTGATATTTAATAAAAATTCCAATTGCTACACCTTGCTGAATATCAAAAACATTTTTATCCGGTGAACCGTCAGGAGAAACTTCTTTTTTCTTACTATTACCGTGTAAATCTAAAACATAAATTTCATCAAAAGTTTTCATCAAACTTTGACGCATTCCCCGAAAAGTGGGATTATCTAAATATCCATGATTAGTAACAAAAGCTAAAACCCCATAACCTGTTTTTTCAATTCTCCACTGACTAAATCTAATAAACTTGACATAATCATCATTTAACCATTTAGGATTTCTCTCACCTAAAGATTTTCCATCTACTTCAAAATAACTATCTGTGGCACTATTATAAATAGTATCCTTACCATTTAAAAGATTTTTGATCCAATCACCTGTATTTACAGAATGTCCAGAATAGGGAGGATTACCAATAATTACCATAACTGGACTTTCTTGTTTAATTTCCTTTGCTGCTTCTGCTTCTTCCTTAATACGAGAACCAAAACTAATAACTTGTTCTTCTAATTGAAAAGATTCTTGTAAAGTATTAGTTAAATAAATCCTTAACCGTTCATCAGAACTAAAATCATAACCCAACTCTTGCAACTGTAAAACTAATTTGATATGTGCTACAGTATAAGGAGCAATCAATAATTCAAACCCAAATAAACGGGGTAATAAATGCTGACTCACATAACCAGACCACATCCCCTTTTGAGACTTAAAACTATCATAAATATAATCAATAATACTATACATAAAAGTTCCCGTACCCACAGCAGGATCGAGAATTAAAACTTGATGAGTTTCAATATCTCCCTCACCTTGGGAATTAGGAATTTTAATCTTTTTAGAATCAGCTAAACCCTTACTAATATTAAACTTATTTTTTAGCACATAATCCACACTTTTAATGATATAATTAACAACAGGTTCAGGAGTATAATAAACCCCTCTTGACTCCCGCATTTTGGGGTCATATTCAGCCAAAAAAGTCTCATAAAAATGAACAACAGGATCTTCCCTACGGGTACGTTTACCAAAATCTTTAAGAATTTCCGCCATGTCTGTTTGTTGCAGAATATTCGCCAAAGTATCAACCGCCCAAGTAATTCGCTCATCTAAATCAGGACCTGCAATTTGTCCAAAAATACTTCTTAAAAAAGGGTTAGTTTTTGGTAACTTAAAAGCTGCCGTTTCCCGTGAAAAAGTTTGCACATTATCAGTATTACATCTAGCTGCAAACAAACCATAACAAATAGTTTGGGCGTACATATCCGCAAATTGTTCACCAGTTAACCCCTTAATTAACAACCGTTCAAAAGATTCTAACTGTTGACGTAACATACCCCCATTATCAACATCATTTAACGCCGTTTTAATCGCATCCCTAATTAATTGAGCTAAACCAGCCATCCGTTTAGCTAAATCTTTAGGTGTAGTAACTTGGGTAACTTTAGTTAATAGAAACTGCCGGAAAAGTTGGTCAACTTCCTGTATTCCTGATTTATCAACTTTGATTTTTTTCTGTTTATCAAAACTTCCCAAAGAAGCAGATAACTTTAACTCACCTTGAACATACCAACGAAATTCTAAATAATCAGTTAAAATCAAATTACCCAAAGCATCAAAATAACGTAACATTTGAGCAGTTTTCTCTACTTTCTTGAGCGAAACCCCAATATCCTTAGCCTCAATATGCCCAACTTCCAAAACCCCATTTTTTACCACAAAATCAGGCGCACCGCAAGCAATTCTTTTTGGTTCATTAATAGCTTGAATCCCCGAATCCAAAGACTCAATTAACTTCTTCAAAGCAGGACGATAACTATGCTCAGTAGCATTTTGAGTCTGATAAACTTGACTAACTTCTTGAATATAAACCTGTAGATAATTCATAATAAAAACTTAATGATTCAGGTGATTTAATAAATCTAAGGGTAAGATCCCCGACTTCTTTTTTGATGATGTCAATTAATTATGAAATAATATCAGAAGTCTGGAATCTGGTTTCTCTAGCTGAATAGTTACATAAAAACTCTTGCTTCTCTCTCTGCGCCTCTGCGTGAGCCATAAAAATTAATTAGCTTAATTATAAAATCAACCTATCTAAAAACCAGCAAAACCACCCAAACATTAATAAAACTTAGATACAAACAACACCACCCAGAAAATATTCCCCTCACCCCACAAACAAAGAGAAAAGAAAAAACCAGAGTCACAATTCCTGAAATTGCCAGACTTCTATAATAATTGAAGAAGCAAGACAAAATAAAACATCAAGTACAACTCCAAACCTGCTATCCTGACAAGCTGAAAATTAGCAGATGCGGTAAATCGTATCTGGTTAGCATCTTGGTGGTTCAATACAAATTGTAGACAACGGGAGAACAACAAAATCTATGAGTAGAATAGAAACCCGCACTGAACCAATGGTGCTAAATATGGGTCCTCACCACCCTTCAATGCACGGGGTTTTGAGATTAATTCTTACCTTAGACGGTGAAGATGTCGTTGACTGTGAACCAGTCATTGGTTATCTACACCGAGGAATGGAAAAAATCGCTGAAAGTCGTTCCACCGTCATGTACGTCCCCTACGTAAGTCGTTGGGACTATGCAGCGGGGATGTTTAACGAAGCAGTCACAGTCAACGCACCGGAAAAATTAGCAGGTGTAGAAGTTCCCAAACGCGCTAGTTACATCCGTGTAATTATGCTGGAACTTAACCGCATCGCTAACCACCTATTATGGTTTGGTCCATTCCTCGCAGACGTAGGCGCTCAAACACCATTCTTCTACCAATTCCGGGAACGGGAAATGATTTATGACCTGTGGGAAGCAGCTACAGGTTATCGGATGGTAAATAACAACTATTTCCGTGTTGGTGGTGTCGCTGCTGACTTACCCTATGGTTGGGTAGATAAATGTGAAGAGTTCTGTGACTACTTCATCCCCAAAGTAGACGAATACGAACGCTTAGTTACCAATAACCCCATTTTCCGCCGTCGTATCGAAGGTATCGGTACAATTACCCGTGAAGAAGCGATTAACTGGGGTCTTTCTGGTCCAATGTTACGCGGTTCTGGGGTGAAGTGGGACTTACGGAAAGTTGACCATTACGAATGTTACGACGATTTCGACTGGGATGTACAGACGGAAACCGCAGGTGATTGTCTCGCACGTTACATGGTGCGAATGCGGGAAATGCGCGAATCTGTAAAAATCATCAAACAAGCACTCAAAGGTTTACCCGGTGGACCCTTTGAAAACCTGGAAGCTAAACGGATGATGGCGGGTAAAAAATCAGAGTGGGATGGTTTTGATTATCAATATGTAGGTAAAAAAGTTTCACCTACCTTTAAAATTCCCAACGGTGAAATTTACTCCCGTGTAGAAAGCGGTAAAGGTGAATTAGGAATTTATTTAGTAGGTGATAATAACGTCTTCCCCTGGCGCTGGAAAATTCGTCCTGCTGACTTCAACAACTTACAAATTCTACCCGGTTTGTTAAAGGGTGTGAAGGTGGCAGATGTTGTCGTAATTCTTGGTAGCATTGACGTAATTATGGGTTCTGTAGATAGATAAAATTCACGATTACGTCAGAGTTTTAAGATATAGAGGTGTATTGTACATCTCTATATTTTTATCAGTTGGAGAAGGGAATAGGGAATAGGGAATAGGAAAGAATTAACCAACTATCGGGAGCATCCCAACTTTGAAAAATAACCGCAGCAACACCAAAAACTCTCTTAAATCCTCTTCCCTTTGTGTACTTTGCGTTCTTTGCGGTTCATTCATATTAGGACTTTGTAGCAATTCAAAGATTACCAAAAAATCAAATTACACATTTGGGATGCTCCCCAACAATCAACAATCAACTATTATTCTCTCAATTTGTAAATAGCTAGTAATATTTTCATGAATCATCAAACTCAACTTTTTGAAATTATTGCCAATCATATTACCAGTCATCCTCAACAACGGATTACTTTTGCTGAATACATGGACTTGGTTTTATATTATCCAGAATATGGCTATTATTCCAGTGATGCAGTAAATATTGGTTTTCAAGGTGGGGACTTTTTCACCTCATCCAGTTTAGGTGATGATTTTGGTGAAATACTAGCTATGCAATTTTTCCAAATGTGGGAAAATTTAGGTAAACCTCAACCTTTTTATTTAGTAGAAATGGGAGCAGGTAAAGGCATTTTAGCTTCTCAAATCTTGAATTATTTAAAATCACAACATCCAGATTTTTTTCAACTTATAGAATATATCATTGTTGAAAAATCTCCAAATTTACAACAAGAACAAAAACAGAGATTAGCCGAATTTTCTGTACAATGGTTAAACTGGGAATCTATCAAATCTAACTCTATCATCGGTTGTTTTTTCTCCAATGAATTAGTAGATGCTTTCCCAGTTCATCAATTTACAATTGAAGATGGAACACTAAAAGAGATTTATGTCACAATTCAAGAACATAAAAAAAATGATATTTCTGATTATTCATTTACAGAAATATTAGGTGAACCATCTACACCAAAATTAGCAGAATACTTAAAGTTAGTGAATATTGATATTAGTCAAAATACTTATGAAAATGGTTATCGCAGTGAAATTAATTTAGCCGCATTAGATTGGTTGAGTATAGTAGCAGACTGCTTGCAAAAAGGTTATGTGCTAACAATTGATTATGGCTACCCTGCCAGTCGTTATTATCTCCCCAGGCGATCGCAAGGAACTCTACAGTGCTACTACCAACATCGTCATCATAACAACCCCTACATCAATATAGGCAAACAAGATATTACCGCCCATGTTGATTTTACAGCTTTAGAAATTTGGGGTGAAAAATGTGGTTTAAAAACAGTAGGTTGGACACAACAAGGTTTATTCTTAATGGCATTGGGTTTAGGTGAAAGAATAGCCGCCCTCTCCCATCAAGAACAGTCCATATCACAACTACTCAAACGCCGGGAAGCTCTACACCAACTCATTTCCCCAGAAGGACTAGGAAACTTTGGGGTATTAGTCCAAAGCAAAGGTTTGACAGAAATACAAGCTAGGCGATCGCTTCAAGGACTGACAATACCAGAGTAGGTGACAGGTGACAGGTGACAGGTGACAGGTGACAGTAAAGAGTTCATCTATTCCCTATTCCCTATTCCCTATTCCCTATTCCCTATTCCCTATTCCCTAT
>RDXV01000120.1 GCA_004292695.1 Nostocales cyanobacterium
ATGACCATTGCAGTTGGACGCGCCCCGTCAAGAGGGTGGTTTGACGTACTAGACGACTGGTTGAAGCGCGATCGCTTCGTATTCGTAGGTTGGTCTGGTATCTTACTATTCCCCTGTGCATTCCTCGCGTTAGGCGGTTGGCTAACTGGTACAACCTTTGTTACCTCCTGGTATACTCACGGTTTAGCATCCTCCTACTTAGAAGGTGCAAACTTCTTAACAGTAGCAGTATCTACACCCGCAGACAGCATGGGACATTCCTTACTGTTCCTGTGGGGACCTGAAGCACAAGGTGACTTTACCCGCTGGTGTCAATTGGGCGGTTTATGGCCATTTGTAGCACTACACGGTGCATTCGGTTTGATTGGCTTCATGTTACGTCAATTTGAAATCGCTAGACTCGTAGGCATTCGTCCTTACAACGCTCTAGCTTTCTCAGGTCCTATTGCGGTATTTGTAAGTGTATTCTTAATGTACCCCTTGGGACAATCTAGCTGGTTCTTTGCACCCAGCTTTGGAGTAGCAGCAATCTTCCGTTTCCTATTATTCTTGCAAGGTTTCCACAACTGGACCTTAAACCCCTTCCACATGATGGGAGTAGCAGGTATCTTAGGTGGTGCGTTACTTTGTGCGATTCACGGTGCAACCGTAGAAAACACCTTATTTGAAGACGGCGAAGGTTCTAACACATTCCCCGCATTCAACCCCACTCAAGCTGAAGAAACCTACTCAATGGTGACAGCAAACCGTTTCTGGTCTCAGATTTTCGGTATTGCCTTCTCCAACAAACGTTGGTTACACTTCTTCATGTTGTTTGTACCTGTAACAGGCTTGTGGATGAGTTCAGTAGGTATCGTTGGTTTAGCATTAAACTTACGTGCTTATGACTTCGTTTCCCAAGAATTACGGGCAGCAGAAGATCCAGAATTTGAAACTTTCTATACCAAAAACATTTTGTTGAACGAAGGTATTCGTGCTTGGATGGCACCTCAAGACCAACCCCACGAACAATTCGTATTCCCAGAAGAAGTATTACCACGTGGTAACGCTCTGTAATTCGATTTTTTTGATTTTGATGATGAATTAATCAAATCCTTTAGTATTCATCCCTTTTAATACACCCCCAGGCTAACAGTCTGGGGTTTTTTTAATTAGGGAACAGGGAACAGTGAACAGTGAACAGTGAACAGTGAACAGTAAACAGTGAACAGTAATAACTGATAACTGATAACTGATAACTGGTAACTGAGCTATTGCCAAAATAATTTTTTGTGTTATTATAGTCTTTAGGTTCAGAACCCGGAGTTTTTTGGCTCCGCCTTTTTGAAAGTAAGACCGTTTAGGCAACAAGGAGGTGATGCCCATGATAGAAAGTAGTAAACCCATGGGTCATCAGGTTGCAGTTAGCCGGCTGTGTGCCGGGGCTGTTCTCTAAAAGTTAGCCTTAGTTCTCTAGAGATACTAAGTTAGCTCGTTAACTAGGCTAAGAGTCGGAGTTCCTTCCGGCAGTCTGGTTGCAACCTGAAGACCCGCTAGACCGCCCTAAATTAGATCGACCGATCTAAATTAGGGCGGATAGTTTTTTATGTATGCTAATTTATTGATTAATGTTGTAAAAACTTACACACAATTCCATAAGTTATAATTACATTTGTTGTAGAAAAATAAAAGTAAAGATTTGAGAACTAACTTAATATTTCCAGAAACTCAGTCTATATCCTCATCTTCAGATATGGAAAGAAGACTTGAGGTAGATGATGTCCAAGATTTTGAGGAACAAATCCTGATGGATCAAAGACACTTAGATTTGTTCACTGTGTCCTGTTTCCTATTATTTGCTGTACCTTGATTATTTATTATAGATGTCATATAATATCTATCTATAGTATAAAGGTTTTTACATAAGCTAATTGCATGAAATTTTAACGTTAAGTTAATCAATTATTAGCCTTGTAAAAACTAAAATTAGACTAGGGGCAATAGTGCCTCGATCCACAGGTATCAGTTAAGATGTCGGATTTTTTGGTGAATAGATACGACACGAACGGCTATCTATAAAATACGGTGTGAGGAGTAAGGTTAAGATGTCTAATCTCTTGTGGAAATCTCTAATTGTTAGCCCAGCGGTGTTAGGGGCAACAATATTAGTATCTGGAACTGCTATTGCATCTCCAAGTAGCAGTGTTGAAGTAGCACCAGAAACAGACGTAGCGCAACAACCTGTAATTCTGGCTCAAAAATTAGATCAAGTTCAACGCTACAGTAACGAAGGTAACAATAATATACAATCTCAGGTAACATCAGTTTCTCAGTTTTCTGATGTTCAACCTACTGACTGGGCATTCCAGGCTTTACAGTCTTTGGTAGAAAGATATGGTTGTATTGCTGGTTATCCCAATGGTACATATCGCGGCAACCGGGCGTTAACCCGTTATGAATTTGCTGCTGGTTTAAATGCTTGTTTAGATAGAGTTAATGAATTGATCGCCACAGCTACCGCTGAGATGGTGACAAAGCAAGATTTAGCAACTCTGCAACGTTTACAAGAAGAATTTTCTGCTGAATTAGCTACTTTACGTGGTCGTGTTGATGCTTTAGAAGCACGTACCGCTGAGTTAGAAGCTAACCAATTCTCTACTACCACCAAGTTGCAAGGTGAAGCGGTTTTTGCTGTTAGTGACTCCTTTAATGGTGTTCCTGCTGGTAAAACTGTTTTCCAAGATCGTGTACGTTTGAACTTGCAAAGCAGCTTCACTGGTAGAGATATGTTAAATACCCGTCTGACTGCGGGTAACACTGGTGGCTTTGGTGAAGATAATATTGGCTTACCTTCTGGAGAAACAAATCAAACCTTTGATATTGGTAGCACTGGTACTAACAATGTTGTCCTTGACAAGTTAACCTACGAAGCACCTATTGGACCGGCACAGGTTTACATTGCTGCTACTGGTGGTCAACATAGTCATTATGCAGCTACCAATAACCCTTACTTCTTCGATAAAACCGATGGTGGTAATGGTTCTTTAAGTACCTTCAGTTCTGAAAACCCCATTTATAGAATTGGTGGTGGTTCTGGTATTGCTGTTAATGTACCTTTTGGTCAAGGTGGCGGTATTCTCAAACCCAGTTCTGTGACTTTGGGTTACTTGGCTTCTGAAGCTAATGACCCTAATGCTGGTGATGGTTTGTTTGAAGGTGACTATGCTGCTTTAGGTCAGTTAAACTTTAATGTTGGTAATCGCATTGCTTTAGCTGCTACTTATGTACATGGTTATCATGGCGCAGGTAGTACCTTGTTTGATTCAGGACTTGGTCTAACAAATAGAGGAGGCTTGCCTGTTGGTGTGGTAGGTACTAATGCTGCTAACAATTTAACAAGTACCACTGGATCTTCCAGTAACTCCTACGGTATTTCCGCAGCGTTCAAACCCAGTAACAGAATTTCTGTCAGTGGTTTCGTTTCTTACCATGATATCACAGGCTTTGGTGCTGGTGATGATTATGAAGCCTGGTCCTATGGTATGGGTGTAGCATTACCTGACTTTGGTAAACGGGGTAACGTGTTAGGTATCTTTGGTGGCGCTCAACCTTATTCCTTTAATAATGCTGCTAGTAATGATATTCCTTACCAAGTGGAAGGTTTCTATAAGTATCAAGTGTCCGAAAACATCTCTGTTACTCCTGGTGTAATTTGGTTGCCCAATATTGGACAAAGCAACAACAGCGAAGATGTATTTATCGGTACTTTGAGAACTACTTTCAGCTTCTAAGTCAGAAAGTTACAGCATATTTTATCTGGGTGAGGTACATAAGGGCGGGCAAGATGCCCACCCCACAAGAATTTGACCGAAAATAATGGCATACAAGCCCCGTCCTTCTAGGACGGCTTTATGGTAAAATTTAGGTATAGTCGCCATAGGGCATTGGGAAACTTGAAACGGACATGGAGGGATGGTAAGACCACTTGTGGCACAACCCAGCGAAGTGTCAAGGAATCCTCGCTCTTTTAGAACGAGGAGGTATGTCAAAGTGGCACAACCCAGCGAAGTGTCAAGGAATCCTCGCTCTTTTAGAACGAGGAGGTATGTCAAAATTAGATGAGAAAAAAGGTGGGAAAACCCCACCCAATGGTTACTTAATATCCAAAACTTTCACCAAAAAACCCCATTTATCTGCTGCTTCCTCAATAATTTTTGTAGTAGGTTTACCTGCACCATGTCCAGCTTTAGTTTCAATTCTAATTAACACCGGTGCATCTCCAACATGACATTCCTGTAAACTAGCAGCAAACTTAAAGCTATGGGCAGGAACAACCCGATCATCATGATCCGCAGTAGTAATTAAAGTAGCTGGGTAAGCTGTTCCTGGTTTTAAATTGTGCAAAGGAGAATAACCATACAAAGTTTTAAACTCTTCTGCATTTTCAGAAGAACCATATTCAGCCACCCAAGCCCAACCAATAGTAAATTTATGAAAACGCAACATATCCATTACACCCACAGCGGGTAAAGCAGCAGCAAATAATTCTGGGCGTTGAGTCATACAAGCCCCCACCAATAAACCCCCATTACTACCACCACCAATAGCTAATTTTTGAGGTTGGGTGTAATTATTAGCAATTAACCATTCAGCCGCAGCAATAAAATCATCAAAAACATTCTGCTTTTTCTCTTTCATTCCTGCTTTGTGCCATTCTTCCCCATATTCACCACCACCTCGCAAATTAGGTACAGCGTAAACTCCCCCCATTTCCATCCACACTAATAAACTCACGGAAAAGTTAGGAGTCAAGGAAATATTAAATCCACCATATCCATAGAGATAAGTTGGGTTATTACCATCTAATTTAATTCCTTTTTTATGAGTAATAAACATGGGAATTTTTGTTCCATCTTTACTTTCATAAAAGACTTGTTTTGTTGCATAGTCATTAGGATTAAAGTTTAATTTCGGTTGACGGAAAATCTCACTTTTTCCTGTTTTCATATCATAGTGGTAGATAGTTCCGGGAGTAGTAAAGCTAGTAAAACTATAAAATGTTTCTGTATCTTCCCGTTTACCATCAAAACCACCTACAGAACCAATACCAGGTAATTCTACTTCTCTGATCAAGTTACCTTGTAAATCAAAGATTTTAATTTTACTGTAAGCATCTTGGAGATAATCAGCCACAAATTGATGATTTAAAATTCCCACACTGTCTAGTTTTTCCGCTGTTTGGGGAATAATTTCTTGCCAATTTTCTGAAGTAGGATTTTTGGTATCAATGGCAATAACTCGACCTCTAGGAGCGTTTAAATCTGTGCGAAAATAGAAAATATCACCATCATTATCAATGAAGCTATAATTTGCTTCAAATTGATTGATTAATTCAATTACTTCACCATTGGAGTTAGTCAAATCTTTGTAAAAAACCAAGTTGCGAGAATCAGTACCCAACCACACAGAAATAATTAAATATTTACCATCTTCTGTCACTTCTCCACTAAAACCCCATTCTTTTTGATCAGGACGATGATAAATTAAAATATCTTCAGATTGAGATGTCCCGATTTTGTGATAGTAGAGTTTTTGGAAATAATTAACATCTTCTAGTTTGCTTTTTTCATTGGGTTGATCATAACGACTGTAGAAAAAACCTTGATGATCATTAGTCCAAGAAGCACCAGAGAATTTAATCCATTGTAAGTGATCTGTTAAATCTTTTCCTGTGGGAATATCTCTAACTTTCCATTCTTGCCAGTCAGAACCAGAACTAGATAAACCATAGGCTAATAATGTACCATTGTCATTAATAGCAATACCAGAAAGGGCAACTGTTCCATCTTCAGAAAGTTGATTAGGATCTAATAAAACTCTAGGTTCTGCATCTAAACTGGGGAGAGTGTATAAAACACTTTGATTTTGTAAACCATCATTTTTAAAATAAAAATAATTATCTCCTCTTTTAAAAGGAATACCATACTTTTCATAATCCCAAAGTTGGGTGAGTCGCTCTTTAATAGTTTCCCGTGCGGGAATTTCCTTTAAATAGTTAAAGGTAACTTGATTTTGTGCCTCCACCCAGGTTTTTGTAACTTCTGTATCTGGTTCTTCTAAGTCACGGTAAGGATCAGCAACTATAACACCATGATAGTTATTAACTTGATCACTTTTGTGAATAGTGGGATAGGTGAAGGATTTTTGTAAGTCAGACATAATTAGCAGTTAACAGTTGACAGTTGACAGTTGACAGTTGACAGTTATCATCAGCAAAAAGCAAGAGGTAACAGGTGACAGTTGACAGTTGACAGTTGACAGGAAAGAATTTTTACCAATTCCCGATTCTCAATTCTCAATTCTCAATTACCCATTACCTATTACCTAAGCATTAACAAGTTTTTCACCCTTGAGCATTCTGGAAGCTGCTTCTAATAACGCTTCCTCTAAATAAGGTTTAGTGAAGTAACCACTAGCGCCGAGTTGGAAAGCCATTTGTCTATGTTTATCTGCACCCCGTGAGGTGAGCATAGCAATGGGTAAATGATTGAGAGAACTATCTTTACTGATCCGTGACAATAGCTCTAGACCATCACAACGGGGCATTTCAATGTCACAGAAGACAATATCACAAGGTAAACCAGAACGGAGTTTATCCCAAGCCTCTTGACCATCACGCGCCTGTTCTACACGATAACCTGCTTTATTAAAGGAGAGAGAAAGAAGTTCTCGGACGGTAATGGAGTCATCAACTATTAATACTGTCGGTTCTGATTTCACTTCTGGAATTGACTGTTCAGGAGGTGCAGCTTTGCGCTGCCAAGCGCCACCGCCGATTTGTTTAGACATCTTACCTTGGAAGATATCAATAATTTCCAAAACGTCGGCAATTGGCATAATGCGCCCATCCCCTAACACCGTTGCACCGGCTACACCGCTGGGTTTGGGTGCGGGTCCTTCAAATTGTTTAATTACAATTTCCTGTTCACTTAATACCTGATCAATTTGTAGGGCTACCATCGTACCACCAGAGCGGACAACAACCACAGAAACCATGTCATCATCTCTAGTGTTGGAATAAATGTTACCGCGAGATATTTGACGGTTAAATGCCAGAATATCCCGTAAAGGTCGGAAGGGCAGGTGTGTATCTCGCCATTTAATCAATGTTTGTCCTTGGGAATCTTTGTGAATATCTGTGACTGCTATATCTAGGGTGTCTTCCACACCATCCATTGGGAAGGCGATTCTGGATTTATCGGAAATGCAGCACAGAGCCTTACAAATACTCAGGGTTAGTGGTAAACGAATGGTGAAGGTTGTTCCTTTACCTACGGTAGAATCAGTGTTAATTGTACCGCGAATTTCGTTGATATCATTGATCACTACGTTCATACCCACGCCCCGACCTTTGATATCATCCACTTCATCGGCGGTACTGAAACTGGGTAAGAACAGAAGTTCATAGATATCTTGACGAGACATTTTTCGGGCTTCTTCTGGTGTAATTACCCCTTTTTCCAGAGCTTTTTTCTTCACTCTTTCTGGATCAATACCTGCGCCATCATCTGTGATCGCAATGATGGTTTGATTACCTTGGTAGAATGCACGGATCAAGATTTTACCTATACCTGGTTTACCCGCCCTGGTACGGATGTCTGGGGTTTCTATCCCGTGGGCGATCGCATTATTGAGCATATGAGTCAGGGGATTTTTCAAATGATCTAAGATCATTTTGTCAATTAATGTTTCCGCCCCTTCGATTTCTAATTCTACCTGTTTACCATATTTAATGGCGTTATCTCGTACTCCTCGTCGCACAGGATCAACAGCTTGGGCAAAGGGTACCATTCGTGATCTAGTGAGTCCTTCTTGGAGTTGGGTAGTAACTTGACGGAACTGCCGCGCCACTCGTTCGGTTTCTTCAGTCACAAAGTCAATATCGCTGGCTGACTCCCGGAGTCTGACGATATATTCTATGGTTTCTTGGGCAAGTAGGTGGAATTCGGTAAACTCATCCATTTCCTCAGAAGCAAAACCCCGATCATTGGCGCTGTTGTAACCTTTTTCTCTAGCTCTACGACTCTTTAACAATGAGGCTTCTAAAAGCGATCGCTCATATAACTCCTGCATTCTTGCACCCACATCAGAAAGATGTTGTACTTGAATGAGTAAGTTGTCTAAAGACATCCTTAGACGTTCATGATCCTGTTCTAAGGTATTGCGATTAACTACCAATTCCCCGACTAAGTTACTCATATCATCCAGTTGCTTAACTGGAATCTTCATGCTTTCTTCTTTGGTGCGACGAATAGTCGGACGGGGTGTCTTGCTGATACTGGGTTTGGATGTTCTTCCTGGTGTGCTGATAGTTTGATCTGCTTCCGCCAATAATATCTCCAAGTCCATAAAGTCATCGGGTATATCGGCAGATTTATTTACTGGTGTTGTGTTTTTACTTGCTACGGGTGTGGGTGTTGTTAACGGTTTAGATAAATTATCTGTTTGTAGTAATGCTTCTAAATCGGCAAAGTCAGGATCTACTACTGGTTCTTGTTTGGGAATTACTAATTCTTCATCCAGCAAAGCATCTAATTCTGCAAATTCTATTTCTGAATTGTTTGCATTATCTAAGTCAGGAAGTTCTAACTCTGTAGACTGTTCATTGTCTTGACTCAGAGTAAGTTCTATGGAATCTAATAAGTTATCAGTTCCCTCTTCTTCCTCTGACAAGAGTTCTAGGAAACTTGCATCTAATTCTAAGGATGTTTCAATTTCTGCTACTAAGTTGCCTAGTTCGGATTCACTAAATAAATTTTCAGTTAATAAATCCTCTACTCCTTGTTCTCCTTCTCCTAAAAATTCAATGAAACTGGTATTTAATTCTAGTGCCGTTTCAATTACTTCTGGTAGTTCTTCTAATTGTGGTAATTCATTGACATTAATATCCAGATTTTGATCATGAGATTCTGGGATAATTCCCACATTGGATTCACCAATATCTAAAACACTTTCTTGTATTAATGCTAGTGATAAATTATCATCAATTTCGCCATCCAAATCTGCGAATAAATCTAGTTCTAAATTAGCCCCTGTGCTGTTAATTTGGTTATTTAATTCTGGTATTAATTCTAATACTTCCGTTTCTTGGGAGAAAGTTTCTAGTTCTGTCAGTGGGTTTTCTGCTGTATTTACATCGGAGGAAAGAGAATTTTCTAGATCAGCAAATAGGTTATCTCCACTATCTTGTGTTAACCACAAATCTGATATTTCCTCTTGGATATTATCAGCACCCTCAAATTCTCCTAAGTAGAAATTGAGGTTATGATCTGGTTGTTGATGTTTGCTATTTTTAACTTCTGCGGAAGCAGCAAACAAACTTTCTTCCAGTTCTTTTGCTCCATGCTGTAATAAATCAGTTGTATTTGGTTGTGCCGGTGTTGTATTAAATTGATTCCAGAAATTATCAACATCATCTTCAGCAATAGCAGAATTTACATCTGAATCTTGTACTAATGTAAATAAATCTCCGATTTCTAACTCGTCTTTCCCTTCCGTATTTTCTTCGTTAATTTCATTAAATAAATCTAGGGATGAAATTTCTGGTTGTACTTCTTCTATGACAGGTAAAGCAAGTTCTTCTGATAATTCTAGATTAGTTTCTGCGAACAGGTTTTCAAAGTGATCATCTGTCAAGATTAATTCTGTCTGATTTCTGTTTTCTCTAGTAGTTGCTGATAATTCGCTCTCATCTGATTTTTCAGCAAATAGCTGCTCTAAATTATCTAATGATTCATCAAAAGCATTGCTTACTAATTTATGTTCATGAACATCGGCAATTGTCTCATTGCTTTGCTGTTCTTCCGTAAGATTATTTATGAATGCTTCCACATCATTGTCTGATACAGAATTGGTGTGAAGCTCAAATAATTCTATGTCTCCCCCATCTAATAATTTATCATCAAATAGTAGATTGAGATCCTCAGTCAAATTATTTGTCGAAGTTGAGATTACCTCGATTGGGTCATCATTTTCTAAAGATAAAAATTCTACCAAATCTTCATCTACATCTTGAACATTAAGACTATTAACACCATCAAAATTAGCACCATTTTCTAACAATGCAGACTCTTGCTGCCAGGTTTCAAAATCTGGTGTTTCTCCTTGAAATAAGTCTTCTAAAGCTCCTAGCTCATCAATTCCGACTTCTGGACCGTTGAGGTCAATAATATTAGATAAATTTAGTGCTTCGTTGTTATCCTCAAAGATAGAATTAAAACTGACAACATTAGCAGATGGATCAATAAGTGATATTTCTGGTACACCATCCAGATTACTTTCCTCTGGATCAGATGTGAGATCAAAGGCAATTTCTGGTTCTATTGTGAGATGATTTTTATTTACTTGTGATGTTAAGTCTATCAGTTCAGTTTCTGTATTAAATTGATCATCATCAAGATTTAGCTCTAATAATTCAATATCTGGAATGAGTTCTAGAGATTCTAATTCTTGACTAACAGTTATTTCTGATTCTCTACCTTGAATAACTAATTCTTGAGATTGTTTTATTTCAGTAATAATGATTTTAGCTAAAGTCAGATAAGTGTTATCGGGATTGGCGATCGCATTGTTAGCTGATTGACACAATTGACTCCAATTTGGTAGGTCATATTGCACTCCCAGTTTATATAATTGCTGACAGCATTGTTGTAAACTTTCCCTAGATGAAACTGTACTGTTTTGTTTAAACAGTTGCAACATTTCCCTAAGAGATTGTAAAACTTGACTTTGAAATTCTGACCAGTCTTTCCTTGCTGGTTTTGGTTGTGGTTTTGTTGGTGCTTGGGGTGTAGGTTGTACCAATACAGGATTACCATTCCCTGACTGTACCAATTCTTCCAGATGTTGATTTAGTTCAGTAATAATCGGTTCAGTTGCCGCCATTAAATTATTAGCTGTTTCCTCAGAAAGCCCAAAGGGACTACCTAAATCATCTAATAATGCTTTTAAAGTATCAGCGACACTAAGAAATAACGTCTCTAATTTTTGGTCAACTTCGACTCTGTACTCTTTGAGGACTTTAAAACAGTCTTCTAAGCGGTGGGATGTGTGTTGGATACTACTTAATCCCAGCATAGCAGCCCCCCCTTTGATAGAGTGAGCAGCGCGGAAGACCTCATTCACCATGTCTGGATCATTGAGGGTATCTTGGAGCTTGAGTAAACCTTGTTCAATGGTGTTGAGGTGTTCTCTGGCTTCTTCGATAAAGTAACCCAAAATCCGTTGTTGTTGGTCTGACTGCATAACAAGGATAAAGAATAAAGGATGAAAAATCAAACTGGAAGTGAAACAGAAGCATGAATTCTAGTTCATACTTCGTTTCTGCTGTTATCTGCTGTTGGAATCAATAGTTTCTACGCGGAAACGTTCCACCGAAGCAATTAAATCACGGGATACTCCCACCAAGTGCTGCAATGCGCCAGAAACTCTCTGGGCTTCTTGGGATGTATGCTGGGCTGTCAATTCCACTGATTGCATTACCTGAGCTACAGCGCTGGATGTTTCTGTTTGTTCTATGGTGTTAGAGGTAATTGATCGCACCAGGCTATCAATGTGATCTGCAACCTGAATGATGTCTTCTAGTGATCGCTTGGCTTCTTCCGCTAGTTGTGTACCTTTAATTACCTGCTGTGTCCCCTCTTCCATCGCTGTCATTACGGAGCTAGTTTCACTCTGAATTTGCATCACGATTTGTTCAATGTCTTTTAAGGACTTCGCAGATTTATCTGCTAACTGTCGAACTTCATCAGCAACGATAGCGAACCCTCTACCGGCTTCTCCGGCTCGTACTGCCTCGATACTGGCGTTAAGTGCTAACAGGTTGGTACGGGAAGCAATCTGGGAAACTAAGGCAACAATGGAGTTAATTTCCTGGGAAGATTCCGCTAACCGTTTCACTTTCCGGGTAGTTTCTGCTACTGTTTCCCGAATTTCCAAAATACCAGCTACGGTATTTTCTACTGCTTCCCCACCTTTAAGGGCGATCACACTAGCGTCCCGTGCCACTTTTTCGGCTTCCTTAGCCGCATCTGCAACTTCTTTAATTGATTCTGTCATTTTTTGCACAGAATTGAGGGTGACACCTAATTCCTCAGCTTGCCGTAGAGCATCACCAGATAAGGCTCTCGCAAATGTTTCTGAGTTTGTTGATCCTTTGGTTACTTCTCTGGCTGCTACTTTTACCTGTTGGACAATATCCCGCAGGTTTTGAATTGTCAGGTTAAAGGCATCTGCTACCGCTCCCAATACGTCGGCGGTTACTTCCGCTTGTACTGTTAAGTCTCCCCTGGCTGCTCCTTCTACGTCGTCTAAGAGACGAATTACTTGCCGTTGTAGGTTCTCCTTTGCCTCTTCCTGTTCTACCGCTTTGCGTTGGGCTTCGTTGGTAGTCATGAAGATGACTCTAGACATTTCGTTAAAGGTGGTAGCTAAGTAACCTAGTTCATCTTCTGAATAAACTGTGGCCTGAACGTTAAGATTTCCCTCTCGCACCGCATCAAACTGTGCTTGTAAGTCTTTGGTGGTACGGCGAATTTGTTTGAGCGCCATATTGCCCATAAACCCAGCGGTGAGTCCACCTGCTACACCCGCTGATAAGGACATTGCCCAGCCTGTGCTTCTCACAGACTCCCTTTGTGCTGGGGGTGAAAAATTGGTAGCGATAAAACTAATCAACGCTGCTGTTAAAGCCGAAGCTACACCTGCTGACAGAGCAACGTACACTTGTTTTCTCTCTAAGGAGGCATTTTCAAAGAAAGCAAATGCACCTTGCTCAACACTGACGTTTGGTTCTAGTTGGGCAGAATCTGGTTTTGTGAATACGGGAACTGCTTCCTGAGCGCCAGTAATAGTAAATAACTCTTCATCCCGATCTACATCTCCATCGCCGACGGAGAAATCTTCGCTGAAGTTTCCATTACTGGTGTGACCTGTTTTTTCTCTGGTATCGGAAACTAATTCCATGCTGTCGTAACTAACGTCATCTGCCAGATCAAAGTTCGGAATACTACCTAAGTCGTTAAATTCTTCAAAATCATCTAAAAATTCAACGTTGTTTCGGGAATTTTCTCCTCTGGTGACGTGATTTACGTCTTCATTATGATCAAAGCTGTCTGTACCAAAGGCTGACTCAAATGCTTCTACATCAAAATCATCGTCGTCAAAGTCATTATCTGAGAAGTTATTGTTACTTCGTAAGGGTTGACTACTAAAATTGTTGTCCAAAGATCCAGAAAGTTGAGTAGCTGAGTCTGGATCTTCTACATATTCCAATTCTTCAGCTATGTTTTCTTCCCAGTTATTACTGCTGACCCAAGAAGATAAATTTCCATCACTATCTTTGCCAATGTGTTGATTCTCTCTGAATTTTGCTGCCAAATCTGGTGAATTCTCTTCTTCATTGAATTCGGTTGCATAATCCCAGTGATTTGCTACGGACACGTTTGATTCTGCAAAGGGTGAGTTTAGATCGGCATCATGGTCATTGATAGCTACTAAATCCTGTTCTGAATCAGATTCCAGATCAGAAAATGAACTATGCTGATTTGGATTCTCTGTTTCACCGGATGAAATATTATCTTGCCAGAAAGCTGGTAACTCTAAATTTCCAGACATTTGGGTAACGTTATCATTTGCGTCTAAGTCTGAAAATGGATCTTCTAAACCGAATGGTGATTCTAGTTCTGAGATATTCTCGTTGCTGTTATCATCTGCGTCTAAGTCTGAAAATGGATCTTCTAAACCGAATGGTGATTCTAGTTCTGAGATATTCTCCTTGCTATTTTGATTCGGTTCTACCTCTGCAAATGGATCTTCTAAACTGAACTGATTGTTAGGCAAATTGGATGAATTATCTGTTAATTGTTCTAATTCACCTAAGTTAGCTGCAAACGGGTTATTTGCTGATATTTCTTCTATCCCAGTTGCTGCCGGTTCATACTCACCAAAAGCTTTCAAATCAAATTCAAATTCGTTGTTATCCAAATTTCCATTATTTCCTAGCTCAAATAAATCTGGTTGCTCATTTTCTGCTTCTAGGGGTTCTTTCAAAGTGGTGATCATGTCATTGGCATCTGGCTCTGAATGATCTGCAAAAGATGACATATCCAGAGTCTGTTTGATATCTTCTAAATAGCTGGTTGCAGAGTCTATAATTTCCTGGTCATCTGTTAAATGGAACACATACTCATATTCAGCTTTGGCAATTTCATATTGCTGCAAAACATAATAGATGTGACCCCGCAATAGATGGGAATTAGCATCATTTGGTAGTTTGGTTACTGCTTCATCTACTAGGGTAGCTGCTACTTCATAATCACCGTTGCCATAGGCATCTACTGCCTGTTGATATATTGAATTTTGGTCTTCTATATTTGCTGCCATTTCCTCCCTCCCGACTTCATCCTGCCCACCTAGCACTCCGTAAAATTGCTGTTTGATCTATTAGCCGCAGATACTTATTATTTTCAGTATCTAACCATTCTCCCCGGAGAAAAGGAGCCATAGTATCTGGCACGTTGTTGGGTGGCATGAGTAAATTTGTATCTAGCCAACCCATACCACAAATTTGATCTACTCCCAAACCTACTATTACGTCTTGATCTTCAATAGCAATTACTGATATCTCTGACCTATCAGTATTTAACTCTGTTGGCTCTCCCAAAAATTGTCCTAAGTCTGCTACCCAAATTAGTCGGCCTCTCAGGTTAAGAGTACCTAACAATAGGGGGGAAGCATTAGGTATGGGGGTGATCCGGTCTGGACTTAGTTCTATTACTTCCTTGATACCGGTTGCTGGTAGAGCAAATTCCTGATGTGAAGAAATGTAAAATCTTAAATGTAATTCTCCTTTTGGGTCTACGGCCTGGGCTACACCAACACCATCATGACTGTCTAGTTGTAATTCGGGGCTGAATTTATCTTGACCGTTACCACTCAAAAAGTTTGGTTTACTGACCATTTTGTTTTCATCCTCATCCTCGCAGCAGTTGTTTGACTGTTCCTACCAGTTCAGTTGGTTGAAATGGTTTGGCTATGTAAGCATCTGCTCCCTGTTTCATACCCCAATAACGATCAAATTCTTCTCCTTTGGAAGAACACATAACTACGGGTACATTTTGGGTTTTGGCATCGGATTTTAAGCGCCTACACAGTTCATATCCGTTCATTCTTGGCATAACTATATCCAAAACTACTAAATCTGGCGGGGTTACTTGAATGGCTTCTAAAGCTTCAACTCCATCACCAGCATGAGTAACTTTTAAACCACTGGCTTTGAGTAGATCAGTAATCATCTCCCTTTGGGCGATACTGTCTTCCACTATCAAAACTGTACTCATAAATTTCTATCTACCTCCATAATCATTTTTTTGCTGGGAACACTCTAATTCTTTTTTTAACAGAATAAGTGTATAAATTAATTCTACTGTTTAACTAATTGATTGATCTCATCTGTTTTACTGGGGGTTTGCTGATTCTGTGATAACATTTTTTACCCTATCTGTGAGCAAATCCACAAGTTTTTTCAGTGCTTATGTTGTTACAGTAGAATCTTTGTGAATGTATTTCTCTACAAGCATCAGTAATTCCTTGTCTGTAAATGGTTTTGTTAGGTAGTCTGTAGCTCCCACCATCCTGGCTCTGACACGATCTATAAATCCTTCTTTGCCTGTGAGCATGATAATGGGTACAAGTTTAAAGGCGGTCGAATGTCTTAACATGGCACAAATTTCATATCCATCTAATTCTGGCATTGCTATATCGCATAAAATCAAGTTTGGTTTGATTTTAAATACAAGACTTAGTGCTTCTAAAGGTTGTGTAATGGAAGTTGCTTCATATCCCTGGGATTTTAGTATTGACTCTACATTTTCACAGATAGAGATTGCATCTTCAATACATACTACCCTTCCTTTATGTTGATTTTTCTCTTCCCATGCAGATGTGGGAATACTGGCATTAGATGTACCTGAATATACTAATTGTAACCATCCCTGTTGTACATAGGGATAGATGGCTTTGGCAACTGTTAAAATATCACGGTTGAGATAACGAGCTAATTGGCGCAGGGTAATTTTTCCGTCTGCCCAATTTTGTAGTTTATTCACTGTTGCTGCTGGTAATGATTCGGTTAATTTGGGCAGATCAGCGAGAACTGGTAATTGTTCTGGGGATTGAATATGCGGATATAGCTGTTTCCATTCTTGTAGTTGTTTAGTAATTTTTGTGACTAAATCCCCTATTTGTAAACTTGTGAGTTGGGGAACAAGTGCTGTACCTAAATCGAAGATAAAACTACCTTGATGTAAGCTCAACAGGTCGAATAGTGTTTCATGTACTAGGCCATGAATGATATTTTTAGCTGCTTGGGGAGTAATAATGTTTTGCTCTAGCAGTAACCAAATGTAAGCATATTCGGGGGAATTTGTGGATTCCAAAGCGGCTATTTGTGTTCTGTTGAGTCTTTTCTCAACTCGGTAATGGCGTAAATAGTCTTCTATTCTAGATAAGTTACTTTCACCAGCTTGACAGTAGACTATTTGACCGTTGAGGAAAAATACAAACCATGCTCTTGGCTGGTTCTCTGTGGCAGAACGGTGATGGGGAGAGTTATTGGCTACCAGTTTGTGATTTGGATAAGTTTGGTGTGACTCTATCCATAATTGTCCCGTTCTTTGACCTAACTCAATCAGCTGTAAGATACTACAAATATCAATTTCATTGAGATTTCCTTGCATTTACTTAGATAATCCTCCTTGTTTTGGTGAAAACAAGACTTGAGAAATAGTCATATTCATTTTCCCTTTGTTTACTACTTTCCTAGATTTTTCTCTGCTGAGGTTCGGTAAAAACTCAGATCCGAACTGTTTTTCTTCGCATTTAAAAAAAATAGTGTTATTATGGTAGTCATAATCACTATTATGTATACAGAATATAAAAGATGCGAACTAGCTAAATCTACCAAATATCAAGATATATGAAGATGTCAAATATCACCTCCATTAATAATTTTGTCTATCTTGTGCTGCTAAACTGAGGTTAAACAGGACTGGTTAACAGAATAATCTAAGGTATATACCACAACACGAATGTAAAGTACATCAAAAGGATTAGCGGTGTGCTGTATTTAGCAGAAGTACAAAAACAAAGAGGCGGTTTATTAAGCGGCAGTTCTAAAACTGAACTGAAGTTGTTGGCTTGTCAACGCAGTGATCAAAACTGGAATAATGTTTCAGAAGAAGTGATTACTGCTGAGGAAGCCAGCAAGTTGAATGATGGCGCACTGGTCTTAGTGGAATTAAGTCCCAACCGCCAAGTGCAAAGAATTCAAGAGGCCGGAAGACCACTGGTAAATATTTTGCAGAATTTTTCCCGTCAGGTGGAAAAGTTTAAGCTCAAAGAGGATGAAATTGACCAGTGGAAGCAGTCCCTCATGTTCCAAGTTCAAGAGCTTAACCGCCGAGAAATGGACATGGAATCCCGTTGGGAACAACTGCAAAATCTGGAAGCTGATGTTGAACGTTTAGAACAACAAAAGCAAGAAGTTGAGTCCTCCCGTGAGGAAATAGAACAACTGAAAGCTGATGTTGAACGTAAAAATAAGGAACTTGAGGGTGCTTGGGAACATTTACGGGGGGAACAACGCCGTCTGGAGGAGTTAAAGGCTGATGTTGCTCAAGGTGCTGTTTTAGATGAAGCACAAAGTACACATATTGTCAGTCTGCTAGATCGCTTGTCTGATGGTATGGGTTCTACGGATTCTTTACAAGACCACCTGAATCTTGTGTTTGCACTTGTGGAACAACAACAAGCTACTTTGAATCCATATTGGCAACAACTTGATTCTGAGCGCAGTTTAGCTCAACAACAACAAGGGGAAATTGATGAGTTGTGTCAAAGGTTGAGCGATCGCCAATCTGAGTTACAACAGTTGCAAAGTTCTTTGGAGGCAAAAATCTCGGATTTACAACTGAGTCAATTTCAACTCAATACTAAACATGAGTTTTCCCAATTATTAGCACAGCAACAACGCAATCAAGAAGACTTATACCAAAATGGTAAAGTGTTGGTGGCTATGCTGGGAAGTATGGAATATGAACCTCATGTGGATATTGAAGCTCTAAATAATTTACCTCTGGAGGAATTACAAAAACTTGTACAGGAATTGCAGAGTAAATTAGAGATAGATTCTACTTTTGTACGAGACCAAGAACAAGAACTCAATTTCAAAAGTCAAGAGATACAAGATTTAGAAACTAAGATTAAAACAGCTTCGGGAGATGATCAAAAACGCTTAGAGGCAGAATTAGCTGAAGAAAATGACCTCTATCAGATGTTAAATAGGAGTTTAAAACCACAACGTAATAATTTAATTAAGCAGGAGAAGATTTTTAAAGAACATCAAAATATACTACTACAAAGACAAGGACATTCTGTACACAATACGAATGGTGATCATACTTCTGAGTTAAAGTCTATTATTGCTGAAATTGAACAACAAAAGGAAAAGCATTCCCAAGAGTTACAAAGGTTAGAAGCTGAGATTCAAGAATTGAATAGGGAAATTGAAGCTAAACAAGGAGAAGTTGATCAGCAAACTCAGGAGTTGGAGTCTCAGCGTCAAGAGGTGAAATCATTGGAGGAAGAGTTACTCAAGTTGCAAGTGGCAAATGCTGAGTGTTCTGGTAAGGTTAGTGTTTATGAAGATGCTTTACAGCCTATTCAAGATTCCTTGGATGGAATTCGGGGTAAGCTACAAGAAATTTCTGATTCTTTAAGTGATGTACAGACTACGGGTGACTCTCAAATTCAGGCTATTACTGAAATGCGTGAGACTCTCCAAGGTTTGATTTCTGCATCGGCTGAATTGTTGGCATCATAGAGGAGATGAGGTGTTGACACCTCATTTTCTATCGCTGAATCAGTATCCATTGATTTTCTACTCTGGCGATCGCCCCTCCCGGAAAAGGATCTGTTTGAGAACGGTTGGGTGCGTTGATTAATGCTGTGATTTTTTCGATATGTTCAAAATTGGGTGCATCGGGTAAAATTTCTAATAATATCTGACGCATGACTCTACGCTGCAAGGCTAGGGGTTGTTTTTTCAGAAGATGACGATTTACTCGTAAATCACCTTTTTCATCCTTTGCTGAGGCTTCTAACCGCAATTGGTGAGCCATTTGTTCTAGATATTCTACCTCTGCTTGTAATATTTCTGCGGTTTGGGCAATGTGAGATTCTACTTGGGGGTTAAAATTAGCTTTTAAGTATGGTAGTAGTTCGTTGCGAATACGATTTCTGGCATATTGTAAGTTGTGGTTTGTAGAGTCTTCCCAAATGGGTAAGTTTAATTCCTGACAAAACTTCCCTGTTTGAGTGCGTGTAATTTCTAGTAAAGGACGCGCTAAGATGATTTTATCAGTTAGTTGCCTTTGCCAAGTTAAGGCCTGTAAACCATCAGCACCAGTACCGCGCATTAAGTTGTAAAGTAAGGTTTCCGCGCGATCGCTGGCGGTGTGTCCAGTGATAATATATTGATAGTTGTTAATTTGGGCAATACTCGTTAAAACCTGATAACGCCAATTTCTAGCAGTTGCTTCACTGTTTACAGGTTGATTGGCTATTTCTAAGTGAAAAGGTACATCCCAATTTTGTGCTAAACTTTGGACATGATTGGCATTAGCTTGGGAGTCTTCCCGCCAACGATGATCACAATGGGCGATCGCTAAATTATATCCCCATTTAGGTTGTAAGTCTAATAATAATCTAATTAAGCATAAAGAGTCTTGACCACCGGAAACTGCAACTAATAAGCTTTGATTACGCTTAAATAAGTTACGTGTTTTAATGGTACGATGTATTTGGGCATGAAGTTGAGTCCAGTTCATCCGGTTTAACTGGGAATTTTAGATTAATTATATTTTATGATATTATTGATTAGGAACGCAGATAAACGCAGATGAACGCAGATGTATTCATTATACAGTTAAGTTTAGTGATTTAACGGTGCTGTTTCTATATTTGAGTGTGAGTTATTATTAATTGCTGGTTTTTGGGTGTCTGTTTCTTCGGGGCAAAATTCTATACCAATTCTGATTTTACCTTTTTGCCAGACATCACCAGGTCTGAGTACCTTTGCTTCCATTCCTGCGGTGAAAAATTTTGTATCAGTTTTGTTGTTGCAGCCTACGTGTTTTTGCAGTATTTCGATTATTTCTGTGACTGTAAAGGTTTTGGATACTTCTATTCTTTCAAAATTGCCAGGATGAACGGAAATTACGTCTTCTGACTCTAGTCTCAAAAATTGGTTATTCATATTGCTAAATTTATGACTTCCTGAAAACAAGTATATTCATGTATACTGGGGTTGTTGTTGGTATATAGTTTAAATCAAACAAATATAGTCAGATATAGTTAAACATAATCATTTGTGTTATATTCGAGGAATGAAACTATGGACTAAACAGAAAGAGGAACACAGAGTGTATTATTAAGTGCCTGGAGTCACAATGCTATTAGTTGAGCGACATATAATTAAACAGAATCACAAATGTTTTAGAGAAATTGATCAAATGTCTTTTTTCTCAAAAAATCTATTTAACTGTGCGGTTTATTTATGTCGTCAAGCCTTTTTTAGCAGTCAACCAATACCAACATTCAATCAAATATATCATTCACTCAAGAATACTGATGATTATAAAGCCTTACCTAGTAAAGTTGCTCAATTAGTATTCAAGCAAGTTGATAAATGCTTTAGATCTTACCAGGAGGCAAAAAAAGAATATCAGTTAAATCCAGGCAAGTTTTTAGGTGAACCAAAATTACCCAAATATAAACATAAACAAAAAGGGAGAAATATTTTAACTTTTAATAATCAAGCTGTTTCCAAAAAAGCCTTAAAAAAAGGGTTAATCTCACCTTCGGTATTATCCATAAGTATCAAAACTAAGCTAACAAAAATTGAAGAAGTGAGGATTATTCCTAAAAATAATGTCTACATTATTGAAGCAGTTTATGAAAGAAAAGAAACCAAGAGAGAAGTTAATAATAGAATCGTCGCGATTGATATAGGACTAAACAACCTAGCTACTGTCAGTAGTAATTGTATAGATTTTCAACCTTTTATTGTTTGTGGCAAGGCAATTAAATCTTGTAACCAGTTCTACAAC